>NC_015730.1:2898750-3220833 GCF_000154785.2 Roseobacter litoralis Och 149 | reverse complement strand
AACATACGCTCAGAAAGAGCGCGAAGATCGCGAACATCAAAGGTCTTGCCATGGCTCTTTCCACCTTGAAAACAAGACTGACAATGATCGGCGCGCCGCGTCTTGATCAAAGTCAAGGCGGCCCCCCGCCTGTATCCGCCAGCCTTGAGCATATCGAATTTACTGCAATTGGAGCCGATATATGTCCCTATCCATTCTCACACGTTCTGTTGCTGTCAGCGCGCTGTTGTCGCTGTCCGCCACATTGGCGCTCGCACAGGATAAGCCTGCGGATCACGGCGATGATGCGTCCGCTGCCTACCAGCCGTCCCTGACAACACTGGGTCAGATTCAGGTGGAAATTCCTGGCCGCAAGCCCGGTGATCCGGTCATGACGCCCAGCGAATATCAGGACTCGAACACAATTTATTTTCAGCGGTGTGCGGGCTGCCACGGGGTTCTGCGCAAAGGCGCGACGGGCAAGGCGCTGACCACAGACATCACGCGTCCGAACGGGTTCGAATACCTGCGCGATTTCATCACCTATGGCTCGCCTGCGGGCATGCCCAACTGGGGCACCTCGGGCGACATGACCGAAGAGCAGGTTGATGCCATGGCGCGTTATCTGCTGCTGGAACCGGCCGTACCGCCGGAGTGGGGCATGGCCGAGATGCGCGACAGCTGGAAAGTGATCGTCGCCCCCGAAGACCGGCCCACTGAAAAGATGAACGACATCGACATCGACAACCTGTTCTCGGTCACGCTGCGGGATGCGGGTGAGATCGCCCTGATTGACGGCGCGAGCTACGAGATCAAGACGATCATCGAAACCGGCTATGCTGTTCACATCAGCCGGATTTCCGCATCAGGTCGCTATCTTTTCGTGATCGGTCGGGACGCCAAGGTCGTTATGATCGATCTGTGGATGGAAACACCCGGCCCCGTGGCCGAGATCAAAGTCGGATCAGAGGCGCGGTCGGTCGAGACCTCGAAATTCAAGGGCTATGAGGACAAATACGCCATCGCCGGTGCCTACTGGCCGCCACAGTTCGTCATCATGGACGGTGACACGCTGGAGCCACTGCGCATCAAATCCACGCGCGGCATGACCTATGACGAGCAGGATTTCCACCCCGAACCCCGCGTCGCGGCGATCCTCGGATCACACTATAAGCCCGAGTTCCTTGTGAACGTGAAAGAAACCGGCAAGATCATGATGGTGGATTATTCCGACATGGACGCGCTGAAAATCACCGAGATCAACGCGGAACGCTTCCTGCATGATGGCGGTCTGGACAGCACGCAGCGTTACTTTCTGACGGCGGCGAACGCCCGTGGCAAGATCGTCGTGATCGATACCAAGGAAAGCAAGAAGGTCGCCGTAATCGAGACCGAAGGCGAGACACCGCACCCCGGTCGTGGCGCCAATATCAACCACCCGACCTATGGACCCGTTTGGGCCACCTCGCACCTTGGGGATGACACGGTTGCATTGATCGGGACGGACCCAGAAGGCAACCCGGATCACGCCTGGAAAATGGTGCAGCAGCTTTATGCCCTGGGTGGCGGGTCGCTGTTCGTGAAATCGCACCCCACGTCAAATCACCTCTATGTGGATGCGACGCTGAACCCGGATGCGGAAACGTCCGGCTCGGTTGCGGTCTTCAAGATCGACGAGTTGGGTCAGGAAGAGCCGGAGTACACCGTTCTGCCGCTGGTTGAATGGGCCGGTATTGCCGAAGGCCAGCCGCGTGTTGTGCAGGGCGAATTCAATCAGGCGGGCAATGAGATCTGGTTCTCAATCTGGAACGCCGCTGATCTGGAATCGGCCATCGTTGTGGTCGACGACAAGACCCTCGAAATGAAGCACGTCATCAAGGACGAACGTCTGGTCACACCGACCGGCAAGTTCAACGTCTTCAACACCCGCGCGGATGTCTACTGACACCGTCTGCGCAAACCGGGCGCGGCAGGCCTCTCCCTCCTGCCGCGCCTTTTCCGACACTGCCGTCCTGATGTGCAACTAAACTGGTAAGGATCTGAAATGCTGAAGAAAATGAACCAAGGTCAGGTCTTTTTGGTCGGTGCAGGGCCGGGCGATCCCGACCTGCTGACTGTGCGTGCTTTGCGGATGATGCAATCGGCAGATGTGGTGGTACATGACCGGCTGGTGTCGCGCGATATCATGGCGCTTGTGCCTGCGGGTGTGCGTCGGATTGACGTGGGCAAGAAGCCTGACCACCATCCGGTGCCTCAGGACGAAATCAATGCCCTGCTGGTGCGACTGGCCGAAGAAGGATCAACCGTCGCCCGCCTCAAAGGGGGCGATCCGATGATTTTCGGACGCGGTTCCGAAGAGGCTGCTGTTCTGCGCGCCGCCGGCATCAAGGTGAGTTACGCTCCCGGTATCACAGCCGCCCAAGGCGTGTCTGCATCGACAGGCGTGCCGCTGACGCATCGCGGGTTGGCGACTGGTGTGCGGTATGTCACCGGCCATTGTCAGGCCAATCGTCCGCTCGACCTCGACTGGGACGGGCTGGCGGATGCGGATACAACGCTGGTCGTCTATATGGGCCACGCCAATATGCAACAGATCGCGGCTGGTCTGATCGAACGCGGGCTGCCTGCGGAACATCCGGTTCTGGTGGTCGCCAATGGCACGCGGCCCAATGAAACCCGTCTCGTGACGCAACTGGGGGCCTTGCAGATCAAACGTGCCAATATTCCCGTGCCCGGTCCGGTTCTGTTTATCGTGGGCCGCGTCGTCACCCTGATCGACAGTGAGGACAGCACGGCGGCGGACACACTTCTTCAGGCCCCTGAACTGCAGCGGGTGTTGCATGGCTAGGGCGGTCGCATTGCTGGCGATATCTGTGCTTGCCGCGCCCTCTGTCGGTGCCGAAGCGCTTCCGCAAGCCGAACAAGACCGCCTTGCGCATTTCGTACAACAGGATTGCGGGTCATGCCATGGTCTCAAGGTGACCGGGGGTCTCGGTAGTGCGATTACACCTGAGGCCCTTGAGGGGCACACGGTCGATGGTCTGACGTCGATCATTCTGGATGGTATTCCGGGGACGGCCATGCCGCCGTGGCGTCCGCTCTTAACCGAAATCGAGGCACAATGGATTGCCGAATACCTGCTGGAGGTCAGCCCGTGATGCGCCTGATGAGTTTCCTGTCCCTCTTGTTGTCCCTTGCCCTGCCCGCCAAAGCCGAGGTGGAGGTCCACGCCACGGGCGATCTGGGCGTCGTGATTGAACGCACAACCGGTTCTGTGCTGATCGTGGATCAATCCGATATGGATGTGCTCGCCCGGGTCGAAGGGTTTGGCGATCTGTCCCATGCCAGTGCGGTATTCTCACCGGATGCGCGCTTCGCCTATATCTTTGGCCGTGACGGCGGGCTGACCAAGCTTGATCTGGTCACACAATCCATCGCAGGCCGGGTCATGCAGGCGGGCAATTCCATCGGCGGTGCCATTTCCGACGATGGGCGTCTCGTGGCGGTCTCCAACTACGAACCGGGCGGTGTGCGGGTGTTTGATGCGCAAACACTCGATCTGGTGGCGGATTTCCCAACGCAGTCGAAAACCATTGGCCTTGTGGACGCCCCCGGCGGACGGTTCGTCTTTTCCATGTGGGACACGGGCGAAACGTGGATTGTCGACATGTCGGATGCCACGCCTGATGTTACTAAAGTCTCCGGCATGGGCGCAAATCCCTATGATGCGCTGATCACCGGCGACGGGCGTCGCTACATTGTGGGGCTGTTTGGCGAGGACGGGATGAGCACGCTTGACCTGTGGTCCGATGCGCCGGTGGCACAGCGTATTCTGCCCGGTTATGGCCGTGGCGAAGAACCGTTGCCGGTCTATAAAATGCCCCACCTTGAGGGCTGGGCGCTGGCGGGGGACCGTTTTGCCCTGCCTGCGGTCGGACGCCACGAGCTGCTTTGGCTGGATGCACAGAAACTGACAGAACTGGGGCGCACGAAAACCCATGGCCAGCCTGTTTTTGCCGTGGCCCGCCCCGACGGGCGGCACGTCTGGGTTAATTACGCCCACCCTCACAATGACACGGTTCAGGTGATCGAGGCCGCATCGGGCGAAGTTCTGCACACCCTCAAACCCGGCCCCGCCGTATTACACATGGAATTCACCGCACGCGGGCATCAGGTCTGGGTGTCGGTGCGCGATGCCAACCGTATCGACATCTACGACACGCAAACCTTTGAAAAAATTGGCGAGGTCCCGGCAGAAACACCATCGGGCATCTTTTTCACTGCAAGGGCCCATCGCATTGGGCTTTGAGAGGACACACATGACGCTGGATGCGCTCGACTGGAGGCTGATGAACGACTGGCAACGTGCCTTGCCACTTGTGTCGCGCCCCTTTCAGGAGATCGCGCGCCACCTTGATACCACTGAGGCACGCATCATCGAACGCTTGAAAAAGCTGCTGGAAACCGGCGCGATCAGCCGTATCGGCGCCACCTGCCGACCTAATACCTTGGCGGCGAGCACGCTTGCCGCAGTTGCAGCCCCCGACGATCAGATCGAAGAAATCGCCGCCGTGATCAATGCGCAGGAAGGGGTCAACCATTCCTATGAGCGTGAAAACAAATGGAACATCTGGTTTGTCGCGACCGGGCCCACGCGCGCTTTTGTCGATGATATCCTGCGGCGCATCACCGAACAGACGGGCCTGCGGGTGCTCGATCTGCGGCTTGAGCGGCCTTTCAACGTGGATCTCGGATTTGCGCTGGATGGCTCGAACGCGCTGCCGCAACCGCGCGCGGTCGACACGGACATCAAGATCGAAGCAAGCGACCGCGCGATCATGCAGGCCCTGTCCGAAGGGATGATGCCCACCGCCTGCCCGTTTGCCGACCTCGCCGCGCGGCTGGGTCAGACCGAGGCTGAGGTGCTGGAGCGGGTCCGCGTGCTGGCGCAATCGGGGATCTTGTCGCGTATTGGTCTGATCGTGCGCCACCGGGCCCTTGGATGGCGGGCCAATGCGATGTGCGTCTTCAAGGTGCCGCCGGACGAGATAGAGGCCTGCGGGCGTGCGCTGACCGCCGTGCAGGGGGTGACGCTGTGTTACGAGCGGCGCGCCGTGCCGGGGGTCTGGCCCTATACGCTTTACTGCATGATCCATGGGCGCAGCCGGTCCGAAACGCTGGATGTTCTGAGCCAGGCCCGGGTGGCCGCGCGTCTGGTGCCCTATGAATACCGCATTCTGTTCAGCACCCGCTGTTTTCGCCAGCAGGGCGCGCTGATCGTTGCGCCATCCGACAAGACCACAGGAGAAACAGATGCAGATTGACGACACCGACCGGCAGATCATCAACGCGCTGCAAACCGGGTTTCCGATTGCGCCACGCCCCTTTGCGCTGGCCGCTGAGCGTCTTGGACTGGCCGAGGACGATCTGATCGCACGGCTGGCCCGCATGAAGGACGCAGGCATCATCACGCGTTTCGGCCCGTTTCTGGACGCAGCAGCCATGGGCGGTGCCTTTTGCCTTTGTGCCATGGAAATCCCGCCCGCGCAGTTCGAGGCGATGACCCAAACCGTCAACAGTTTCGATGAAGTGGCGCATAATTATGCGCGCGATCACCGGCTGAACATGTGGTTTGTGCTGGCCACTGAGACCCCCGAGGGGATCACCGAGACCGCCGAGCGCATTGAGGCGTCGACCGGCCTGCCGGTGTTTCAGTTTCCTAAACTCAAGGAGTTCTTTGTGGGCTTCCGGGTGGCGGCATGAGTATCGCAACCCAAGACCGCGCCCTGATCAAAGCCTGTCAGGCAGGTCTGCCGCTGGTGCCGGAACCCTACGCGCAGATCGCCGATCAGCTGGACATGGCGCAGGTGGATGTGATGAACCGCCTTGAGGCGCTGTTGGGGCAGGGTGTCATCCGCCGTGTGGGCATCGCGCCCAATCATTATAAACTCGGTATGGCCGCCAACGGCATGACCGTCTGGGACATCGACGATGCCGAGGCCGAAGAGTTGGGCGCACTGGTCGGCGCGATGGAGGACGTGACCCATTGCTATCTGCGTCCGCGCAAAAGACCCGTCTGGCCTTACAACCTTTTTGCCATGCTGCACGGATCCACCCGCGACGAGGTCGAGGAAAAACGTCAGCATATCCTGCAGCTGCTGGGCCCTGCGGTGCGCGCGCATGACGTGCTCTATTCGACGCAAATCCTCAAGAAAACCGGTCTGCGACTGGCCAGTAAAGGAGCCACCTGATGTTTCGACTGACCCAATATATGGAACAGCTGATCACCCCCACGCCACCCCGCGCCCGGCGTGGTCCGGTGCGGCCTGTGGTGATCTGGAACCTGACGCGGCGCTGCAATCTGAAATGTCGTCACTGCTATACGACCTCTTCGGACAATATCTTCCCCGGTGAATTATCCACGAAACAGGCGCTGGGTGTGATTGACGACTTGGCGGAATTCAAGATCCCTGCGTTGATCCTGTCGGGCGGTGAGCCTCTGTCGCGCGGGGATATCTACGAGCTTGCTCAGTACGCCCGCAAAAAGGTCCGCTATCTGGCTTTGTCGACCAATGGCACGCGCATCGACGCCGAGGCGGTGGAAAAGATCGCCGACATCGGGTTTAACTATGTGGGCATCAGCATCGATGGCGTGGGGGCTACAAACGACTGGTTCCGCGGTCAGGAAGGCGCTTTTGATGAGGCGCTCGCCGGCGCGCGGCTGTGTAAGGAAAAGGGCATCAAGGTCGGCCTGCGCTTTACCCCCACCGAGGATAACGCTGAACAGCTGCCCGCGATCCTTGATCTCTGCGAGGCGGAAGGCATTGATAAATTCTATATGTCCCATCTGGTCTATGCCGGGCGCGGCAACAAGAACCGGGGCGAAGATGCAGGGCATGCGCGCGCACGGTCCTGCGTTGATCTGCTGCTTGATCGCGCGTGGAGCGCGCTGCAACAGGGCCGTCATTTCGAGATTGTCACCGGCAACAATGACGCCGACGCCGTGCGGTTCCTGAACTGGGCCAGCGACCGCTTTGCCCCCGAACAGATCGACCATCTGACCTCGCATTTGCAAGCCTGGGGCGGGAATTCCTCTGGCGTCGGCGTGGCCAATATCGACCCCACGGGCAAGGTGCATCCTGATACCTATTGGTCCGATTATACCGTGGGCAATGTGAAATCCGACACGTTCTCGAACCTCTGGACTGGTTCTGACGAGATGCTGGCCTTGCTGCGTACGCGCCCCCGTCCGCTCAAGGGGCGTTGCGGGGCCTGCGCGCATCAATCGGTTTGTGGCGGCAACACCCGCATCCGCGCGCTGCAACTGACGGGTGACCCGTGGGAGGAAGACCCCGCCTGCTATCTGTCAGACGCCGAGATCGGGTTGAACGGGGCCGAGGCCCCACGCATTGAACTTCGCAAATTCACCGGGAGGCGACATGATCCGGCGCATAATTTCACTTAGTCTGCTGGCGCTCACACCGCTGAGCGCTCAGGGCGAACCGGCCGTTCTCTATGCCACCCATTGCGCGGTCTGCCACGGCGATGACCGTCTGGGCAGCCTTGGCCCCGCACTGATCCCCGAAAGCCTGCGCCGTCTAAAAGGCGAAATGCTGGAGGCGGTGATCGCAAAGGGGCGCATCAGCACGCAGATGCCGGGCTTTGACGCACAGATCAGTGCGGCGGACATTACCGAGCTTGCCGCCTATCTGCACACACCCCTGCCAGAAATGCCCGTCTGGGACGCGGACCGCATTTCCGGAACGCTTGAGGTAAACCCTGATTACGTCGCACCCGACGCGCCGCAACATGATGCCGATCCGCTCAATATCTTCGTGGTGGTGGAAACCGGTGATCATCACATCAGCGTGCTGGATGGCGACACATTTGACGTGCTCGCCCGGCTACCCACACCGCTGGCCGTGCATGGCGGGCCGAAATTCACCCCCGACGGGCGGTTCACCTTTGTGATGTCGCGCGACGGCTGGGTGCAAAAGATCGACCTTTGGTCCATGCAGGAGGTCGCGCGTCTGCGCGCGGGCGTCAACAGCCGCAACATCGCCATGTCCAAGGATGGCAAATACCTCGCCGTGGCCAATTACCTGCCCCATAGCCTGACCATTCTGTCGACGGCGGATATGTCGGTAGAGCGCATCTTTGATGTGGTGGGCAAAGACGGTGAATCCTCGCGGGTCTCTGCCGTTTATCAGGCCCCGCAGCGCGACAGTTTCATCCTCGCCCTGAAAGACATCCCCGAGATCTGGGAGGTTGCGACCGATCCCAATGCGGACCCCGTGTACGAAGGTTTCGTGCACAGCCGCGAAAAGGGCATGGTCGAGGCGATCGCTTCGTCCGAGGGGCTTTTTGCGCGCCGCCGCATCGAAGTGACCGAACCGCTGGATGATTTCTTTTTCACGCCGGATTACCGGTTTCTGATCGGGGCGGCGCGGGAAAGCGACCGGGGCGCTGTGGTGAACCTCAACGTGGGCCGCGAGACGCATGAATTGCCGCTCTCGGGTCTGCCGCATCTGGGGTCGGGCATCTCGTGGGAATATCAGGGGCGGCGCGTCATGGCGACACCGCACCTGCGCGAGGCAAAACTGTCGGTGATCGACATCCAGAACTGGGAAGTCTTGACGCAGATCGACACCGACGGGCCGGGGTTTTTTATGCGCAGCCATGAAAATTCGCCCTACGTCTGGGCCGACGTGTTTTTCGGCCCCAACCGTGACGTGATGCATGTGATCGACAAGCAGACGCTGGAGATCGTCAAGACCCTGCGCCCCGTGCCCGGCAAGACGCTGGCGCATGTGGAGTTTGATCGTGAAGGTCGCCACGCGCTTGTCAGCCTGTGGGAAGACGACGGGGCGATCTTGATCTACGACGCGCAGACGCTTGAAGAAGTCAAACGGCTACCAATGAGCAAACCATCAGGGAAATACAATGTTTTCAATAAGATCACCTTTTCTGATGGCACCAGTCATTGATCGGCCCATCCTTGTGGTCACACATGGTTCGCCCTCTGAACCCGCACCACAGGAAGAGGCTGTGCAGGCGTTGGCGGCGCGGCTGAACCAGCTGATGCCCGACACCATGGTACGCGGGGCGACCCTTGCGTCAGAGGGTGCGCTGGATCAGGCTGTGCGGGGCCTTGATCGGCCGATCGTCTGCCCTTGGTTCATGTCCGATGGTTGGTTTGTCAAAACCCATCTGCCCAAACGCCTGAAAGCGGCGGGTCTTTCCGATTGGGAGGCGACGGCGCCCATGGGGCTGATGCCGGGGGTGGCGCGGCTGATGTGTGATCGCATACGCCTGCGTATTGCGACGCTGGAGTGGCAGATGGCGCAAACCACTGTCATTCTTGCCGCGCACGGCTCACCCTCCAGCAGCAAGCCGCGCGAGGCGACCGAAGCCGCAGCAAAGGCGCTGGCGGCGCAGGGGGCGTTCAAGGCGGTTCGTCCCTGTTACGTGGACGAGCCCCCCGCGATCCGCGATGTGGTGTCTGCGGTTCGGGGTCACGCCATTGTGGTGCCATTTTTTGCCGTGCGTGCGGGTCATGTCACAGGTGATCTGCCCGAAGAACTTGAGGCTGCGCAGTTTGCCGGGCCGGTTCTGGACCCTGTTGGAACATGGCCAGAGACGCCCGCGCTGGCGCTGGCCGCGATCACCGCATTGTTTGGTGCACAATGCGTATGAGCGATGACCGCCCCTGGCCTGTGTGGAAACTGGCGCTGTTGATGTATCCGTTTGCGGCCGGTGCGGTGGCGATCAACCTCTTCATGCTCAGCCTGATGGCACCGGTTGTGGGGTTGGACACGCTGAACCCGCTGACGGCGTTGAAGCTGTCCGTCGTTCTGGGTGTTCCGGCCGCATGGGCTGCAGGCCGCTGGGCGCGCCATTTAATGGATGAGGCAGACGAGGGCACTTGACCAAGGTCAAGGCCATGGGCGCGCGCGCCCGGTTTGATAGGTAAAACCCCGGGGGAGAGACCTGCATGAACTACGACGCCTTTTTCGCTGATAAACTGGACCAACTGCGCGCCGAAGGGAACTACCGCGTTTTTGCGGAGCTGGAACGGGACGCCACCGATGCGCCCCACGCCACGATGCATGGGGCAGACAAGGCGCGGCCCGTGACGGTCTGGTGTTCCAACGATTATCTGGGGATGGGCAAATCGGCATTCGTGCGTCAGGCGGTGGCGGATGCTGCGCTGCAGGACGGGGCCGGTGCCGGGGGCACGCGCAACATTTCAGGCACCGCGACGCAGCACGTCGCGCTTGAGGCCGAACTGGCAGATTTGCATGGCAAGGAAGCCGCACTGCTTTTTACCTCGGGCTATGTGTCCAACTGGGCCAGCCTCAGCACGTTGGGTGCGCTTCTGCCCGGTTGCACCATTCTTTCGGATGAAATGAACCATGCCAGCATGATCGAAGGCATCCGCCACAGCCGCGCGGACAAGGTTATCTGGAAACACAACGACCCCGAAGACCTCAATCGCAAGCTCGAGGCGCTGCCGAAAGGAGGCGCGCGCCTGATTGCCTTTGAATCGGTCTATTCCATGGATGGTGACATAGCACCCATCGCGGAAATCCTCGATGTGGCCGAGGCGCATGGGGCCATGACCTATCTCGATGAGGTGCACGCGGTTGGGCTTTATGGCCCGCAAGGCGGCGGCATTGCCGAAAGCGAGGGGCTGGCGCACCGCGTGTCCCTGATCGAGGGCACATTGGGCAAGGCCTTTGGCGTCATGGGCGGCTATATCGCGGGATCAGCCGTGATGTGCGATTTCGTGCGCTCTTTTGCCAGCGGGTTCATCTTTACCACAGCCTTGCCGCCGGCATTGGCCGCGGGTGCGCTGACTTCCATCCGGCATCTGCGCCGCAGTGATCTGGAACGCCGCCGTCAACAGGCCAATGTCGCCAAGCTGCGCACGCGCCTTGATGCGATGCGCCTGCCCCATCTGGACAACCCCAGCCACATCGTACCGGTGATGGTTGGTGACCCGTTCAAAGCCAAATTCCTCAGCGACACCCTGCTGGAACAACACGGCATCTACGTGCAGCCGATCAATTACCCAACGGTGCCAAAAGGCACGGAACGGCTGCGGATCACGCCGTCGCCATTGCACACTGACGCAGATATCGACCGGCTTGTCGGCGCGCTGTCCGATCTTTGGTCGCAATGCGCGTTGAACCGGGCGGTTGCCTGACGTCGCTTAGGGTACTCAGCCATTTCATCGATGCGCTGAGCCGCCATCATAGTGCACCTGCCAAACGCCGGTGCACTATGGCGTTTTGATTGGATTTGCGTTCGTCGCTGGGGTTGTGGCGCAAAGCCTGATCAAAGTAGCAGCGCGCACCAAAAACGCCGGATCAGCATAAAACCCCCGGTCCTTTAAGAATTTTTAAAAAATCGAGCGGATTATAGTGGGGTGATGTCCGGAGGCGCATTTTTCCCTTTCCAATGCGGCGATCTAGATTGATAAGCTCGGCTTGGTTCGGTGCATAGGCGTG
This sequence comes from Roseobacter litoralis Och 149, assembly GCF_000154785.2. Taxonomy (NCBI): domain Bacteria; kingdom Pseudomonadati; phylum Pseudomonadota; class Alphaproteobacteria; order Rhodobacterales; family Roseobacteraceae; genus Roseobacter; species Roseobacter litoralis. The sequence continues at coordinate 3,209,341 of NC_015730.1, read as the reverse complement.
GATAAGATGAAACTGTCAGAAGTTGAGACCTTGGTGACAGTTGTCATACCGGCATATAATGCCGAAGCAACAATCGGCACCACCCTGAACAGCGCGCGCGGACAGTCTTATCAAAACCTTGAAATCATCGTTGTGGTGGATGGCGCGACGGATGGCACCGAGGCCATCGCACGTCATCATGCGCAGCAGGATGATCGGGTCTCAATTGTTGTCACAGCGAACTGTGGATTATGCCCGGCGCGCAATACCGGGGCGCGGGCTGGTTCAGGTGCGTTCATAGCCCCTCTGGATGCGGATGATATCTGGCACTGCGACAAGATCCAAAAGCAGCTTGATGTGTTTGCGGCGGGCGGCGAGGACATGGGCATGGTCTACACGCTTTTCCGACGGATTGATCAATGGGATTACCTGATCCGCGATGGTGCTGTAACCTGCTGGTCTGGTGATGTTTTCTGTGCCTCATTGCTGTATAATTGCGTGGGAAACGGCAGTTCGATCATGGTCAGACGCCGCGCTTTCGAGCAGGTTGGCGGCTATTCGATGGAATTGAACAGGGTAGGGTGCGAAGATTATCTGCTTCAAATCCTTGTCTCGCATGATTGGATCGTTGGCGTCGTTCCCGAATACATGACGGGCTATCGGTACGATCACGAGTCGATGTCCAGAAACCACGTGCGCATGGCGTTGGCGCGGCTGAAAATGCTGGATATCGTTTCTCAGCGGCATCCTGACGTACCTGAAAATGTCATGCATCTGGCGCAGTCTCAGGCGAGGGCTGAACTGGCGATTGCAAGCGCGAGAGCTGGAAATATAGCCAAGGCCGTGTCCGAAATTTCAGGGGCATTGCGCATTAACGCCTCCTCCACCATGGCCTATTCCATCTATCGCCTGCGAGATTTTGCCTACCGTTTTATTCGCACATCCGGGGCAAATGTCAGACGCAATAAGCCGCCCAAGTTCGAAGATATGGATCCCAAAACTCATTATGGTATATCCTATCATCCGCTCAGGTCGCGGACGATGCGGCGTCTTCTGCGTCAAACGACCCTTCCGACCAAACAATGTTGATGGCATTGTCAGGCAGGGGAATTACATACCGCCGCGATTGCGTAAAACGTGCCTTGCGCCTTGTTATCCCGGTGGCTGCTCAGTCCGCTGAACGAAGGTGCGCGCCATCCTCATTGACCGTTCGTCAAGTCCTATGAGCCTGCGTCGGGCGATACGCGACAGGATCCTGAGCCGTCCTGCCGTTCTGGCCGCCCATGCGGTCACCCTCTTGGTCTTGTCGCGGCTGTTGACGCCGGCTGAATTCGGATTGTTCGCCCTTGCCGCTGTCGCCCACCAGATGGCGGTTTCCCTCGCCGATCTTGGCATAAAGACCCAATTACTGAACAGCCCGTCGCTGGACCCGCATCGCCACGGTGAGGCTTTCGGCTTGGCGCTGGCCTCTGCCTGTCTGGTCGGGGCGGGCTTTCTGGGAATTGTGCTGCTGCTGCCCGATGCGCTGGTGCCGCCGTCATTGAACCTGACGCTGTGGATATTCGCAGCCTCAGTGTTGCTTGGGCCGCTCGAATTGCTGTTCAACATCCCCCTGATGCAGAGCATGCGGTTCGGGCTGATTTCCGTGGTCAACGTTTTTGGTGCATGGATCCGCTGCGGCGTTTCAATCGTTGCCGCGCTCTATGGGGCTGGTCCGGCTGCACTTGCGGCGGGGCTGCTGGCGGAACAGATCGTTTCGTTTATCATGTTTGCCATTGCCAGACGTAAAGAGACGGTACCTGCACCGCGCATGACAGGGTGGCGTAGTCTGATAGAAGACGGTGCGCGCCTGAGCGGAAATCAGGTGATCCGCCACCTGAGCGAGCTGGGCATCATGGGGGCGATTTCCGGCTTTCTCGGCGTTGCGACACTTGGGATCTACAACCGGGCTGATCAGGTCGTGAAGCTCTTCGACAAGATATTTCTCAACAGCATGAGCCCCGTGATCCACCCGGCTTTTGTTCAGGCGATCAAGAACAAGCATCACCCTGCAACGATTTATCTCAAGAAAGTGGAGCTTCTGACCGCATTGATCTGGCCAGCCTTCGCAATGATCGCAATCCTTGCGGACCCGCTGTGTCGCGTCGTTCTTGGCCCCGGGTGGGATGCGGCACCCGTTATCGTTCAGCTCTTGGCCCTGATCGGTATCGCGCGGCCCTTCACGCAGATGAATCAGGCCCTGTTTATTGCTTTAGGTGAATTGCGTCTCAGCACGCGCCTTGACGTTCAACATCATATCACGCGTGTGGCGTTGGCCAGTGGTGGTGCATTGATCTCCCTTGAAGCGGTGTGCGTCGCCCTCGCGATTTCATATGTCATCGACGCCATGCGCCAGACCCGTGCATTTGCACGCTCCACCGGCTATGAAAAAAGGCAGCTTTTGAGCGTGGTTCTGAACGCTATGCTGCTGATGTGTTGCACGGCCGGACCTGCGGCGATGGCGTTGTACTTTGTCGCGACCGGGAATGCTATTGTGCAATTGCTGGTGGCTGCGGCGGCGGGTGCTGTGGGTTTTATTCTATGCGTTTGCGTGATGCGCAATGTGCTGTTCGACGAAGCGCAAAAGGCTCTGAAACGTATCCTGTAAGCGCCCGGGATGAAGGGACAGGACCACTATGGATCACCTTCGGAAACGCTTGCGCAGTTTGCTCACCCATTGCCATATCGCAGATGGCAGAACCGCCTTGGCGATGGCGAATGCTGCGCTGCTGCCCAGTGTGGCGGGCAATGCGAGACGCGGCGAATAGAAAAGCGCGCTGATCCAATATCTGAATGCCAGCCACACATCGCCCTGCCGGGCTGCAAGCAATGACCAGTATGCGCGCACCAGACCAAAATGCCGTCTTCGCGCAAACACACCGATTTCGCGCAACAATGGTTGGTGATTGCCGAGAAATTGCTCGTGACCTTTCTGCATGCGTCGCACGTTCGATGTGATTTGTGCCGACCTGATGCGATAGTCCACGAGCGCCTGTGGGCATTGCACAAGCGTGGATTTGCGCTCCCACAGAATACGCAGCCAGCAATCCACATCATTGTTTGATTTCAGGGCCGTATCAAAACCACCGCCAGCCGCAAATGCCTCCCGACGGACAAGCACGCCGGTTGCGCTTTCGGCGGGCGTTGCAATGAGCATCTCACCTGCATCGAAGAACTTTGCCTCACTCTGCTGAGTATGCGTGAGATGGACCGGCTCCCCCAGATAGTTGACCTCGCGCCCGTCCTCGTCGATCCGCCGGTAAAGGGGGCATGCGATATCACTTTCGGGAAACGCATCCAAAGCGCCCACGAGCTGAGTCAGGGTCTGGGGCGACCAACGATCATCCGCGTCAATGAAGCCCACAAGCTCGCCTTTTGCCTCAGCGACACCGCGGTTGCGTGCCGAGGAGGCACCCCCGTTCGGTTGCCTCAAAACTCTGAGTTGCTGGGGCTCCAGAGACCACCTGTCTTGCCGCGCCGCAAGAATGTCGGCTGTGCCGTCGGTGGATGCGTCATCGACAATGATGAGTTCGAAGGAGGCATAAGACTGGGCAACAATCGATCCGATTGCTTCGTCAATGAAGCCCTCAACATTATGCGCCGGCATTATGATGGAAACGCGCGGTACTTGTTCCAAATCTCAACGCTCCGCTAAAACTCAAGGCGACCCCCACCCGCTATCATCGTGATGACCGAGCCTCAAGCTGCGAAGGAACCTGCCGGGGTGGAAGATGGGTGAAACGGCAACGTTTGATCGACGTCGTGGCCGCTGGCGGCGAAATCGTCAGGCGTGGGTTTGGGCCCGCTGTCCAGACCGCCAGAGCCTGTGTGATGTTACGCCGATGCGTCCGCGTCACTTTTCGCCTTCATTTCCGCAGCAGGCAGAGGCGCAAGACCCCGCACCATATCCGCGGCCTTTTCGCCGATCATGATCGTGGGGGCATTGGTGTTTGACGCATTGATCCGGGGCATAATGGACGCGTCGCAGACCCGCAGGCCACTTACCCCGATCACGCGCAGCGCGGGGTCGACAACAGCATCAGGCCCTTGTCCCATCCGGCATGTGCCGACGGGGTGGTGGTCAGTTTTCGCGATCTTGATGGCATAGCGCAACAGGTCCTCCTTGGTTGCGCATGGCCCCGGCAAGACCTCGGTTGCAACGTATTTTGACAAGGCGGGTTGCGCCATGATCTCGCGGGCGATCTCAAGACCCTTTAACGACATCTCCCGATCATAGGGGTCACCCCAAAAATTGGGATCAATCAGAGGCGGCACATTGGGGTCAGATGACGCCAGCCGCACAGACCCACGCGACCTTGGCCGCACCAGCGCGCTGTTGAGCGTGACACCTGCGCCATTTATCTTGACGATCCCTTTCTCAATGCCCGACCCCTGACCCAGATGGAATTGAAGATCGGGGTAAGGGGTATCTGGGTCTGCATACCAAAAGCCCCCCGTTTCAAAGAGAGATGCCGTAGCAGGCCCGGTTTTCGTGAGATAATACCGCAAACCCGCCAACAGAGTGCGATCAATGCGGTCGGTTCCGTCGTAGGTATGCCGCCCGGTGCATTGCGATATCGTGCAAAGGTCAAGGTGATCCTGCAGGTTTGACCCAACACCGGGCAAATCAAGCGTCACATCAATGCCCACGCTGCACAGATGATCAGCAGGGCCAATGCCTGAATGCATCAACAGGCGCGGTGAGCCGACGGCGCCGGATGTAATGATCACTTCGCGGTCCGCACGGATCAGGACATCAGCACCGTTTTCACGCAGGATCACCCCGACCGCTTTGGCGCTTTCAAGCTTGATGCGCGAGACTTCAACGCCTGTACGCAGGGTCAGGTTGGCGCGCGCTTGGGCGGGTTTCAGGAAAGCCCGTGCACAAGACGAACGTCTGGCGTCACGCTGGGTCAGTTGATAAAACCCACACCCTTCCTGACGTACCCCGTTGAAATCAGGATTATACGGAAGACCCCACGCCTGCGCCGCTTCTATGAACGCCGTGCAGATCGGTAGGGCACCGCGCGGCATCGACACGCCAAGCGGCCCATCCTCGCTGTGATACAAGTCGGAAAAGACCTCATTACCCTCAGAGCGTTTGAAGTACGGCAGAACCTCGTGATAGCTCCATCCATCGCAGTTGTGGTTTTGTGCCCAATTGTCGTAGTCGTGCGGGTTGCCGCGCGTATATATCTGCGCGTTTATCGAAGAGCCGCCGCCGATGACCTTGGCCTGCGTGTACCAGAGCGATCGCCCGTTCAGCCCTTTCTGGGGCACGGTGGACCAGCCCCAGGATGCAATGCCTTTTGTCATCTTGGCAAAGCCTGCGGGGATGTGAAACAGCGGATTACGATCAAGCCCTCCCGCTTCCAAAAGCAAGACTGACGTGTTTTCATCCTCGCTCAACCGCGCCGCCATGACACAACCCGAAGACCCACCGCCCACAATGATATAGTCGTAAACCTCCAGCAATACCGCTCCTCAGATTTGTAACCGAATAGTTACACTAGTAAGGCCCCGTTGCCTTCAGGATGTCAACGCGCCCGCGGAAATCTCGTTTGAACGGGCATTGCAGCCTCCGGGGAGCGCGACGCAGAGCGGTGGCTTTATCAGGAATGTGATCAGGCATCGGCAAAAATTACCTTATACTGATTGCTTAGCGGCTAAATGACGCCTAATTACGAGAGTACACTCGGCGCGGGTCGTCGGGAGATAACAAGCGTGGCGCACCCAAAAGCGCCCGAAATGAACACGTGGAGGAAGATTATATGAAAACGCCCGCTATTATTGTGGCAACAGCCTTGCTGAGCCAAGCTGCATTTGCCGATGGTCATGAAGACCGCACGGGATGGCCCGAAAGCTTTACGGTTGCGACCGCGTCTCAGGGCGGCACATATTTCGCATACGGATCGGGCTGGGCGAATCTGGTCGCAGAGGAATTGGGCATTAGTGGTGGTGGTGAAGTCACCGGTGGCCCCGGTCAGAACATGGCGCTGGTGCACACGGGTGACGCGCAATTCGGCATGACGACCATGGGTCCGGCAGCCGAAGCCATCGCGGGCGAGAGCCCGATTGCACCGGGACTGCAAATGACGAATTCATGCGCGATGTTCCCGATGTATCAAACGCCATTCTCGGTGACGACACTTGCATCCTCCGGAATTACGGCGATTGCCGAAATTCCTGAAGGTGCGCGCATCGGGTTTGGCCCCGCGGGTTCAACGTCTGACACGTATTTCCCGCGCATGATGGACACACTTGGCGTCAACTACGAGCGCCGCAACGGATCCTGGAGCGATCTGGGTGGTCAGCTTCAGGACGGTTTGCTGGACGTGATTGCCTTTGCGGCGGGCGTGCCCGTTCCTGCGGTCAGCCAGCTTGAAGTGCAAACGGATGTGAACATCATCGAGTTCACAGCAGAAGAGCAGGCAACTATCATGGAAGCCTTCCCGGTGGCGGCCTATGCGATTGCTGAAAGCACCTATTCGACGCTTCAAGCCGATGCACGCTCGGTTTCGATGTGGAACTTTGCGATTGCCAACTGCGATCTGCCCAACAGCTTTGTCAAAGCGGTGGTCGATATCATCATGTCAGACAATGAGCGTATGATGAACATCCACAAGGCCGCTCGCACGACTGTGCCTGAAAACTGGGACAAAAACGGCGGTGTGATCGCTTGGCACCCAGGTGCCGCAGAGTGGTTCATTGAAAACGCCGGGGCCGACATCCCCGCCGATCAAATCCACAGCAAGTAAACCCACAGCCCCTGAGCTGCGCCGCTGGCGTGGCTCAGGCCGGCCCAAATTTCCTGCACGCATCTAAAAAACCGATGTCGTGCAGACGTCGCTCACAGCGAAATGGAGCCCAGCCATGGTCAGCACCCCCCAGCCAGACAGCGCGGTCGAAAGCCCGATCAACACGCAAGGGGTCGATGACGAACCGCTTGGCAGCAACCAGCGCGTATTCGAGGGGCGCACCAAATTCCTGATCGCTGCTTTTGCGGGGGTCTATGCGTTGTTCCACATGGCGGTTCTGAACGGTTGGTCAATTGGTGGCTGGACGGGAATTTACATCCCTTATCTACCGGTTTTCCCGATGGAGACGTGGAACTTCCGGATCGTGCATATCGCCGGGGCGCTGACGCTGGGCTTTTTGCTCTATTCTGCGCGGGGCTTCTCGGACCAGCCACAGCGTCGCAATCACCCGCTTGATATCGTTGCATATATCGCGCTGCTACCCGCGCTTTATGCCTGTTTCACCGCCTTCGGTTTCGCGCGCGATATCGCGGGTGGCACCATGTGGAACGGCATTGATCCGGCGATCAGGTCCGCTGAAATATGGCATTATGGCGTGCCTTTGATTGTTGCAACCAGCATTGGCGTTCTCGTCGGCTGGATGCGTGCGCCCGAACGGGGCAGGCTGTCTCCTGCGGACCTCGTGCTGATCATCTGTGCGGCTGGCGTCGCGATTTACCTGATCACGATTTTTGGCACCTTGATGCGCAATGCAACGGGCACCCCCTTTGCCCCCATCGGGATGAGCCTTGCCGCCGTCGCTGGCACCGTTCTTATCATGGAGATGACGCGCCGGGTTGCGGGTCTCGCCCTGATCGTGATTGCCGGTATTTTCCTCGTCTATGTCTTTGTCGGAGAACGCCTGCCGGGCTTCCTTAATGCGCCTGACATCACATGGCAGCGGTTCTTCAGCCAGGTCTATACGGATGCGGGAATTCTGGGGCCGACCACGGCTGTATCCTCGACATATATCATTCTGTTCATCATCTTTGCCGCGTTCCTGCAGGCGTCCAAGGTCGGCGAATACTTTGTGAACTTTGCTTTTGCCGCAGCAGGGCGCGCGCGCGGTGGGCCTGCGAAAGTGTCCATCTTTGCCAGCGGTCTGATGGGGATGATCAACGGAACGTCTGCGGGCAATGTGGTCGCTACTGGTTCACTGACGATCCCGCTGATGAAAAAGGTGGGGTACAAACCGACCACAGCGGGCGCGGTTGAGGCTGCGGCTTCGACAGGCGGTCAGATCATGCCGCCGATCATGGGCGCAGGCGCCTTCATCATGGCCGAGATTACTGGCATTCCTTACACGGACATCGCCATCGCCGCGATCATTCCGGCCGTCCTATATTTCGTGTCCGTCTATTTCATGGTGGATTTTGAGGCGGCCAAGCTGGGCATGCGCGGTATGCGTGAAGATGAGCTGCCCAAGTTCCGCGATATGGTGCGCCGGGTCTTTCTGTTCCTTCCGATCATCATCCTGATCGCCGCTCTGTTCATGGGGTATTCGGTCATTCGTGCAGGCACGCTTGCCACAGCCGCCGCCGCCGTAGTGAGCTGGTTTACACCCTACCGGATGGGGATCAAATCGGTCTCGAAAGCCTTTGAACTGGCAGGGATCATGTCCATCCAGATCATCGCGGTCTGTGCCTGTGCGGGTATCATTGTCGGGGTCATTTCGCTGACGGGCGTCGGGGCGCGGTTCTCTTCTGTATTGCTGAGCATCGCAGACACAAACCAGCTGCTCGCGCTGTTCTTTGCCATGTGTATTTCGATCCTGCTGGGCATGGGGATGCCGACGACTGCGGCCTATGCCGTTGCCGCCAGCGTCGTCGCACCGGGGCTTGTGCAGCTGGGTATTCCGGCTCTTACGGCGCATTTCTTTGTGTTCTACTTTGCTGTCGTTTCGGCCATCACGCCGCCTGTTGCCTTGGCCAGCTATGCGGCGGCAGGTATCTCGGGCGCAAACCCGATGGCCACATCTGTCGCCTCTTTCAAGATCGGAATTTCAGCCTTCATCGTGCCGTTCATGTTCTTTTACAACTCGGCTTTGTTGATGGATGGCACATGGTTCGAGGTTCTCAGAGCAGCGGTCACAGCCGTTTTGGGCGTCTACCTTTTGTCCTCCGGGGTGCAGGGCTGGTGGGCTGCAAAACGTGCGAATGTCGGGATACGCGTCGCGCTGATCGTCGTTGCCTTGTTCATGATCGAAGGCGGGCTTGTCTCTGACCTGATCGGTGTCACCGGGGCGGTTGCGTTGTTTTTTGTGTCCCGTTTTACGGGTCAGAGCACTGCGAAGAAGGAAGCGTAAAGCGCAAGCAGTAATCGATTTTCGTCAGGTTTTCCCTGAATGGCGAGATAACGCGCTAAAAGTGCGCGTCTGATTCTGATATGATGACATATATTCGCGTTGGACGTGTGCTGGGCCGGGCCGTTTCGACAATCGCGTTTTTTCTACCGAGAACATTGCGGGACGCTGAGGCCCGCTCCCGACTTAATTTCGCGAATTGCCGGAACCCGGCGGGCCGTACCGCCCTTTGTGCTGGATCACGGTGACGCGTCCGGCGTATGCGATGCTTTTTAAATGCCCGGCCTAAATAGCTAAATGCTTGGTCGACTTCACCAATCAAGCATACCGCAGATACCGCACTGCCGGTCATCTCAAGAAAACCCTGCGCGCTTCGCAGGTGAGGCATCTACACGCATAAGTCGAAATTACGACTCTTCGTTGAAAATGGCTGCGTGCCAAGGCCTTCAAACGATGACTTTTAGTCAGACGTCACGAGGCGAAAGCCGGGAAATTGGTTGACAGAAGCTTAAGGGCGATGAAGTCTATTAACCAAATTTGGGGCTATTTTCAGGCCCCGCTAGGTTTTTTTGTCCGCATTTAGGCGGATCCAGATATTTTATGAGGGCCCCATGAATTCTCCTTTGACGCCAGAACAACTTGTCAACAGCTTTACCGTCGGAAATCAAAACGAAGCGCGGGTCGAGACACTGGCTGATGGCAGCTATGTGATTGTTTGGGTGTCGACGGGTCAGGACGGAGATCAGGACGGTATATTTGCGCAAAGGTTCTCAGCGCAGGGCGAACGTATTGGCGCGCAGACCCTCGTGAATGAGACAGCCAATGAAATTCAGCGCGACCCGTCGATTGCCGCGACGGATGACGGCGGGTTCGTGATCGTCTGGGAATCCCGCAATCAGGATGTGCCGGGCTCCTTTGACTTTGGCATCTACGGACAGCGCTTTGCGGCGGATGGGTCCAAAGCGGGGGGCGAGTTTCAGGTCAATGCGGTGAACATATCTGTCACGCAGTTTGATCCTGAGGTCGCAGGCGTGCCCGGTGGCGGCTTTGCCGTCGCCTTCACGGATGATTCCGGGGATGGCAGCAGCGATGGAATCCGCGTGCGTTTCTATGACGCTGCGGGCGCGCCTCTTGGTGATGACGTGCAGGTCAATTCGGAAATTTCGGGAAATCAGGGGGAGGTCTCGATTGCTGCTATTGCGCCAAGCGCTGGCGCTAATGGGCTGGCCGCTGGCGGTATTATCGTGACCTGGACCAGTCCTGCGTCTGGCACAGCGGGCGATGGATCAAGTCAAGGCGTTTTCGCACAGCTTTATGAACCGAACGGCACCGCGATTGGCAGCGAGTTTCTGGTCAATACGACAACGGCGGGCGCGCAGCAGGACTCTGCCGTCTCAGGGTTGGACAGTGGCCGGTTTGTGATTGTTTGGGAAGACACCAGCGCGGCAGATGGCAGTGGCTTTGGTATCTTCGGGCAGGTCTATGAGGGGGACGGTACAGCCGTAGGCAGCGAATTCCAAGTCAATGTTGAGACATCCTCTTCACAGTACGATCCGGAGATCACCGCAACAAGCGACGGCGGTTTTGTGGTCACATGGACATCCGCAACCAGCGGCACGGCTGGCGACGGCAGCGGTGACGGCGTTTTTGCCCGACGTTTCGACGTCGATGGCGTCGCCGTGTCGGGTGAGATCATGTTGAACGAAGAGATAAGCGGCTCTCAGCAGCGGGGCGATGTCTCAGCCCTTGCCAATGGCGATTTCGTGTCCGTCTGGACCTCTGACACATCAGGTGATGCGGGCGACGGGTCAGTGCAGGGTGTGTTCCAGCGTATTTTTGGGGATGAACTGACGTTCTCGGCCCCCTCTGCACGGCCTCTGGTCGAAGCCTTTTCCGTAACGCGGACGTTCTCGGAAACGGATGTAAACGCAGCGCCACAACGGTTGGATGTCGATGGCGCGGTCGCGTTTTCGGATGCGGATTCAACGAATTTTGCGGGGGGGCGGATTGTCCTGTCCTCCATCGGGCAGTCTTTGTCCGAAGACGGTTTTTCCGATCAGGATGCCGATGCACAGTTGCAATTGGGATTGGACGGCACAGGGGCTGTCGCGATCAGCGGCGCGAACGTTTCTGTCGGTGGGACACTTATCGGCAGCATCAGCAGCGACGGCGCTGATGGTACAGCCTTTGTCATTGACCTGAACACTGCAGCTGATGCCGCAGCAGTCGAGGTCCTGTTGGAACATTTGACCTTTGGCATTGCCTCGGACGACCCGCGCGCGCAGACGACGCTTGAGCTGTTGGTCGAAGATGGCGATGGCGCGACATCTGATCCCGTCCTGATCAGTGTCGAGGTGACACCGGAATCCGACACCGATGGGTTTGTCGGAACCGAGCGGCAGGTCAATACAGTCACGGTTTCAAGCCAGTCGGATTCCGCGATTTCGGGTCTGGCGGATGGCGGTTATATCTCCGTCTGGACGTCGCAGAACCAGGACAATTCGGGCGACAATGACTTGGGCGTTTTTGCGCAGCGTTATGATGCGGCGGGTGGCGCAGTTGGCCCGGAATTTCAGGTGAACACGACGGTTACCTCGTCGCAGTTTGACGCGGATGTTGCCGGGCTCAATGACGGCGGATGGGTTGTTGTCTGGGATGACGACACGATCACCGGTGTGCGCCTGAATCGCTATGATGCGTCCGGTGCACTGATTGCCAGCGAGGTCCAGGTCGAGACCGAAACCTCAAGCAGCCAGTTCCAGCCACAGGTCACAGGGCTGAGCAATGGCGGCTATGTCGTCACCTGGACCTCGGTGAATTCCAGTACGGCCGGGGACGGCAATTCAAACGGCGTCTTTGGCCAGTTGTTCAATGCTGCAGGCGCGCGCGTCGGCGGCGAAATTGCGATCAATGAACAGACAATCGGCGCACAGGATACCGCTGCGGTTTCGGCCCTCAGCGGCGGTCGCTTTGTTGTGGCTTGGGAGGAGAATGACGTTGCCAATGGGGATGGGTCCTCATCATCCCTATCAGCGCGTATTTTCGATAGCTCTGGCAGCCCGGAAGGCGCGGAATTTCAGGTCAACTCCTTTGTGAACAACGCGCAGTCGGTGCCCAAAGTTGCAACGTTGGACAATGGTGATTTCGTCGTTGTCTGGCGCTCTGAGGGTCAGGATTCCAGTTCTGGCGGGATTTACTATCAGCGCTACAGCGATGCAGGGGTCGCAATCGGTGCCGAAACCCGCGTGAACGATACCGTGATCGGGGACCAGACGTTCCCTGATATCATCGCGTTGGATACAGGTGGCTTTGTCATCGGCTGGACGGATACATCCGTGCCCGCGCCGGGCAATGGTCAGGATGTGTTCGTGCAGGTGTTTGACGCGGATGGGACGCGGCTGGACAGTGAGACGCGGGTCAATACCGAAGTCCTGTCGACGCAAAACGAAATTTCATTGGCCGCCTTGCCCAATGGAAATTATGTCGTTCAATGGACGTCGGAAACTTCGGGTACGGCTGGCGACGGCGACAGCCGCGGTGTTTTCCAGCAAATCATCGGGGATCCGGCCGAGATATCGCAATCTGCGGCTCCTGTGCTTCAAGGATTGCCGCTGATCATCGATATCGACGAAGATGTTGCAAATGTCGGCAGCCAGCTTGTTTTGACGGGTGGCCTGTCTTTGACCGACGCGGATTCCAGCGATCTTGAGGGTGGGGTCGTCCGTCTGAGCCGCGTTGTGACTGAGCCGCTCGCGGACCGCTTCAATGCACCCGATGATCTGTCACAGGATTCGGTGTTTGTCGCTGTTGGCGGCACAGTTACGCAAACCGGCGCGACGCTTCGGGTCGATGGTGTGGCAGTTGCAACTGTATCTTCCGACGGTTTGAACGGCGCTGATTTGGTTTTGGACCTTCTTGCAGGTGCTACGCCGGACCGTGTTCAATCGTTGCTGAATGCTCTGTCGTATCAGACGGATTCTGATAATCCGCGCGATTCCCGCACGTATTCGCTGTTGATCGAGGATGGCGATGGCGGGCTGACCCAGCCGCGTTCGCTGGAAATCCGCATCAACCAAGTCGCCGAGGCAGGTGCGCCGGTGCCGGTTGGACCCGAAGAGCAGGTGAACAGCTTTGTCGCCGATGCGCAGGACCAGCAGGAAGTGGCCGCGCTGACGGACGGCGGCTGGGTTGTTGTCTGGGACTCCGACGGTCAGGACGAAAGTGGCGAAGGTGTCTTTGGCCAGCGGTATAATTCCGAAGGCGCGCGCATTGGCGGTGAATTTCAGGTCAACACCTTAACCTCCGGCAATCAGGCAGATCCGGTCGTCACCGGGCTGGAAGACGGCGGTTGGGTTGTCGTCTGGGAATCCGGCTTCGTGGATGTGCCGGAAAGCAGCGACCTCGGGATTATTTCGCAACGCTATGCGGCAGACGGCACGCCTGTTGGAGGCGAAACAGTTGTCAACACGACGGTGATATCCACGCAGTTTGACCCCGCCGTTGCCACTATCCCGACCGGCACACCGGGCTTTGCAAATGGCGGGTATGTCGTTGTCTACACTTCCGACAGTGGGGACGGCTCTGCGGATGCCGTTCTGATGCAACGCTTTGCGACAGACGGCACGCCCGTCGGGAGCGAGCTGGTCGCGAATACGACATCCGTCGGCAATCAGGGCACGGCAGATGTGGCCGTCCTGACCGATGGCAGCATTGCCGTAACCTATTTCTCCGGTAACACGGCCTTCGTGCGGGTGTTCAATCCCGATGGCACCGAAGCAGTCGCAGAAACTCAGGTTGGCATTACATCAAGCAGCACGTCCGAGGCGGATATTGCAGCCACGGCGGATGGTGGTTTTGTCATTGCATGGACGGATACGAGCGGGCTTGATGGGTCCGGTCAGGGTATCGCTGCGCAAAGGTATGACGCTTCCGGTGCGCCCGCAGGTGACGTTTTCATAGTCAATGACAGTTTTTCCAGCACCCAAAGCGAAGCCAATGTTATCGGGCTGGACGATGGCACGTTCGTCATCGCGTGGCGTAATTTTGCAGGGAATGCGGATGCAAGCGGCGATGCGGTGCTCGCACAGCGCTATTCGGCGACTGGCGAACGTCTCGACGGGGAGTTCCTGCTCAATCAGGAAACCTTTGTCAGCAGCCAGTTCTCACCTAAATTGGCGGCCTTGCCGGGTGGCAATTTTGTGGCCACCTTCTCATCGGTGACCTCCGGCACCTCGGGCGATGGCAGCAGCAACGGTGTCTTTCAGCAGGTCTATGGCAACCCGGCAGATTTCACACCCGGTGCCGCGCCAGTAATACAAGGGTTCTCAGACACCGCCGTCTTTGACGAAGCGGATGTCAACGCAGGCCTGCAACGTTTGGACGCGGATGCGACTGTTGCGTTTGGGGATGCGGATTCAAATGACTTTGACGGGGGCGTGCTAACGCTCGCGGTTGCGCAGACTTTTGACGATATCGAACAACTCAACCCGGGTGATGATGAAACGCAGGACCAGCTTGGTCTCGTGGCCGGGGATGTCGGAAATGGCGATGTTCAGTTCTCTGGCCTGAACACGGGTGACACAGTTACGGTAGACGGCGTTACGGTTGGTACGATCACAAACAGCGGGCCGGTTTTTTCAATCACGTTGAATACAAACGCAACCGCTGAGGCCGTTGAGGCTTTGCTGGGCAATCTTGCATACGGCAATGGTTCGGATGCGCCGGTGGCAGCCCGACGCCTGAGTGTCGACCTCACCGATGGCGACGGGCAAAGCACACCCACGCAGCTTATAGAAGTAACAGTGGTTCCGGATGTGGATTCCACACTTGTCGCGAGCGTCGAGCGCGGTGTGAACGCGCATACAGAAAGCAATCAGGACAATGCGCAGGTCGCTGAACTGACCGGTGGTGGTATCATCGTTGTCTGGCAGTCGACCAACCAGGATAACATCAGTGATTTCAACACGGGCGTGTTCGGCCAGCTATATGATGCGAACGGAATTCCCTCAGGTCCGGAGTTCCTCGTCAATGATGTAACTCTAAGTGCGCAAAGTGCGCCCAGCGTTACGGCGACCGCCGACGGCGGCTTCGTCGTTGCGTGGCAATCGACCAATCAGGATAATCCCGGCGACTTTGATCAAGGGATCATCGCGCAGCGCTTTGACGCGAATGGTGTTGAGCAAGGTTCTGAAATTGTCGTAAATACAGCGGTGGCGCTATCGCAGTTCGCACCTTCGGTCGCAGCCTTCGCCGATGGCGGATTTGTCGCCACCTATGTTTCGGATGACGGCGATGGCAGTCAGGACGCGATCCTCAGCCAGCGATTTGACGCAAATGGGGTTGCTGTCGGTGCCGAGATCACGGTGAACACGGCGACCGTGACTGGCAATCAGTCGCAACCAGATGTCGCAACGCTAGTGGACGGGGTTGGCAACAATGCAGGCCATGTGGTCGTCTTTACGTCCTTCGCGAGCGGGGCCGAAGGGGACGGGGATCGCAACGGTGTTTTTGCGCAGCGCTTTGACGCAAACGGTGCTGCAACCGGCGCGCAGTTTCAGGTCAACACAACAACGAATGATGATCAGTCGCAACCGGCGGTGATTGGTTTGGACGGTGGCGGTTTCGTCGTGGTCTGGACTGATGACCTGCTGGACGGGTCCGCTGGAGGTGTTTTTGCACAACGCTATGACGTCAATGGCGTTGCCGTTGGCGGCGAGTTCCGCGTCAACACGGACCGGCTCAACAGCGAAAGTGATGCGGATATCACGGCCCTGAGTGATGGGGGCTTTCTGGTCAGCTGGACCGCGGGCAGCAATCAGGATGGCAGCAGCGACGGTGTGTTCGGGCAGCGTTTTGACGCCAATGGTGACCGCATAGACGGTGAAATCCAACTGAACGTTGAGACATCATCCCAACAATTCCAACCCGCCGTCACGTCCTTCAACGATGGCTTTGCGGCGGTCTGGTCCTCCTTCACCAGCGGCAATTCGGGCGATGGATCCAGCTATGGCGTCTCGTTGCGTACATTTGAATCTGCACCGAGCGCGAACAACTCTCCTGTGCTTGAAGACGTTGAGCGGGATGTGCAGCTGTTTGCAGATGACATTGTGGGTGGCGCGCAAATTCTGGATGATGGCATCGAATTTTCTGACCCTGACAACGCCAATTTCAACGGTGGCACACTTGAGGTCTATTACACCGCTGGCAGGACCGCGAGCGATCAGCTGAGCATCGCAACCGATGCCGCCGTCACAATTTCGGGCAGCACGATCAGTATCAATGGCACGGCAATCGGGACCATTGATGCCGCGCAAAACGGGGTCAATGGGGAACCCTTGCGGATCGATTTCAACGCGGCGGCGGATGCGGCAGCGGTCAAGGTGATCATGGAGCATTTGGCCTATGGTTCTACCGATACCGCCCTGAACCTGCAGTTCACCAACCGTGGCATTGGGTTCACCGTGACGGATGGGAATGGCGGTCAGACTGAGCCGGATTCTATCTTTGTGCGGATTGGGGCAGGGGCCTCGACAGCCACCGGGCTTACACTGGATGACTTTGCCGATCCCGAAAACGAAGCGACACAACTTGATGACACGCCAGCGCGCAGCGAGGCTGATCTGTTTAATGCCCCACAACTCATTGATGCAAATATCGACTTTGACGATCTGGCAGGCACGAGCTTTGACGGTGGCTTCTTGCAGATTTCGGAAGTGTTCAACTCTTCGGCAAACAAACAGATATCTGTTCAAAACCAAGGGACTGGCGCGGGACAGATCGGATTTGACGGAACAAATGTGTCCTATGAAGGGACCGCCATCGGTACGATCAATGCGACGTCGAACGGTGTTAACGGCGCGACCTTGCGGGTCGATCTGAATGCAAATGCATCCGAAGCCGGGATCGAGGCCCTCGCCGAAGCGCTGACATTTGGGATCACCGGCGGGTTGAGCAGTACAAACCGCCTCGGCTTTGACCTCACAATCGGCAATCAGGCCGGGAACCAGACCGGTTTCACCCGGATGGAGCAAGAACTTATCCGCGATCTGGTGACGATTGACACCGGCCTCGGCGTCGAATCGCAGGTGAATTCCTTCACCGCCAGCACGCAGCAGGCCCCGCGCATCGCGGAATTGAGCGATGGTGGCTACATTGTCGTCTGGAATTCGACGCAGCAAGACAACCCCGCCTCGGGTAATCGCGGAATCTTTGCACAAAGGTTCAATGAACAAGGCCAGCAGGTCGGCGTTGAGTTCCAGGTGAACGATATCGCTGTCGGTGATCAGATCCAGCCGCGGGCCGAGGGTCTGTCCAATGGGACGTTCGTGCTGCTTTGGAATGATAACACCGGGCGGGATGGCAGCGGGCAGGGCGTCTTTGCCCAGGTTTATCAGAATGACGGCACTGAGATCGGTTCTGCCTTTCAGGTGAACGAAGAGTTTTCATCGACTCAGAACCAACCAGAAGCGGTTGATCTCGGTGCTGGCCGGTTCATGGTTGTCTGGACGTCAACGGCCTCCGGCACCGCAGGTGATGGCAGTAGCAATGGCGTGTTCGGGCGTGTTGTCGATGCCTCTGGTGCCCCGGAAGGCGGCGAGTTCCAGATAAACTCGACGACGGCTGGCGCACAGCAGCGCGCGCAGGTCACCTTGCTGGACAATGGCGATGTCATGGTCGTCTGGGAAGAGCAGGGCGGCAGCGATGGGTCGTCCATCGGCGTTTTCGCACAGCGTGTAGATACAAACGGTCAGTTGGTGACCTTTGATGGAACCCTCGCCGGTGCAGATGAGCAGCAAATCAATACGACAACGGCGGGCAGCCAATCTCGTCCGGATGTGGCTGCTCTTGGTGCCAGTGCAACACTGCCAAACGGTGGGTTCATCGTCGTATGGCAAAGCCCTGACGCGAGCAGTGATGGCATCTTCGGTCAGGTATTTGACAGTAATGGCGTGGCACAGGGCGCTGAATTCCAGGTCAATACATCAACGATTTCATCCCAAGCCGACCCAATTGTCGTGGGCACGCCGGGTGGCGGCTTTACCGTCGCATGGTCAGACTCCAGCGGTGTTGACGGGTCCGGCGTTGGTGTGGTCGCGCAGCGTTTCAACGCGGATGGCTCTTTCGACGGCAATGCGTTTTTGGTGAACGAAGAGATCTCGTCGACGCAAAACCAGCCCGACCTCGCCGTGTTGAGCAATGGCACACTGGCTGCTGTTTGGGCCTCGCAGACCTCTGGCACAGCCGGGGATGGGTCCGGGATCGGTGTATTCCAAGCGCTGTTTGATCAACCGACGCCACCCGCGGGGTCGATGGCACCGGTTCTGGCGGGTGTCGAGGAAACAGTGACCTTTGAGGAAAATGCCGCGAATGCGACCCCTCAATTGCTTAATCAGGACGGTGCGCTGTCGCTGACGGATATGGATTCCGCCGATTTTGATGGTGGCAGCATCCTCGTGCAGCGCATCGTGGGCAGCAGCCTCAATGAGGAACAACTGCGCGGCCCCGGCGAAGGCATTGCGCAAGACCTGCTGGGTGTTCTGGACGGCAATGGCGTCAGCGTTTCCGGAACGCAGGTCTCAGTTGGCGGCAGCGTCATCGGGACGATTGTCCAGGACGGCAGTGGCGGCAACCCATTGCAAATTGCGCTCAGTAGCGCATCGGCAACACCGGAAGCGGTGGAAGCGATCATTGCGCAGCTATCCTATCAGAACCTATCAGACAATCCGCTTGAATTACGCCAGGTCGCTGTTCAGGTGACGGATGGGGATGGCGGCTCAACCGGATCTCAAGTCATTGATATCATAGTAAATAGTGAAATAGACAGCACAGTTCTGCCGCAGGGCGACGAAGAGCAGGTCAATACATTTGTGACCGGCAGCCAGAATGACGCGGCCACGTCAGAGATATACGATTCCTCCGGTGCGCAGATTGGATATGTGGTGGTCTGGGTCAGTGCGGATCAGGACCGTGTGCAAGATGCCAGTTCCGGGATCTTCGGCCAGCGCTATGATCTGAACGGTGATCCCGTCGGTGGCGAGTTTCAGGTCAACCTGCATACCGAATTCGCGCAAAGCGATCCCACAGTCACCGGCCTGCCGACGGGTGGTTTTGTCGTCGGATGGAGTGATAATAGTTCTGCGCATCCTGCCGGAGTGCCCGCAGGAGAAGTCGGCGTGGGCACTTTCGCGCAGGTATTTGACGAAGCCGGCGTGCGGGTGGGCGATGAGTTCCTTGTGAACGACATCACCGCAAGCACGCAAGACCAGCTTGATCTCGCCGCGCAATCAGACGGTACGATTGTGGCTGTCTACTCCGACGCCAGCAGTGCGGATGGAAGCGGCTTTGGTGTTTTCCTGAGGCAGTTTGATGATACTGGCGCGCCCCTTGGTGCTTCTGTTCAAGTCAATGAAGAGACCTCATCGACCCAAAATGATGCGTCCGTTACCATTCTGAGCGGTGGTCGGATCGTTGTGACGTGGACGTCTTTCGCCTCTGGAACAGCCGGCGACGGCAACGCAAACGGCGTTTTTGCGCGTCTTTTTGAGGCGAATGGCACAGCGGTTGGCGGGGAATTCCAGGTCAACACTGCCACGCTCAGCAATCAGGACTCCGCGCAGGTCGCGGCCCTCGCAGATGGGTCCTTTGTTGTGGTCTGGGATGATGACAGTGGTGTGGACGGTAGCTCGACTGGCATCCAGATGCAGCGCTTTGACGCAAATGGGGTGGCAATCGGTGGCGAGACGCTGGTCAACGAAACCACTGTGAATGCGCAGTTTGATCCCTATATTATCGCGCTTGATACGGGCGGCTGGGTCGTGGCCTGGTCGGACAACGGCGGGAACGATGGAAGTGGAACCGGCGTATTTGGCCAAATTTATGCAGCTGACGGCAGCCGCATCGACGGTGAGTTCCAGTTGAACACCGAATTCAGCTCCACGCAGAGTGAAGCGCGTCTGGTTGCATTGCCCAATGGTGGTTTTACCGCTGTGTGGACGTCCTTTACGTCGGCCACAGCGGGCGATGGCAACAGCAATGGCATTTTCCAGCAGGTATTTGCCAACGCAGGCGACGTTCAGATCTCTGAGAACCCGGTTCTAGTTGCATTGGATGCGAGCGTCACGCTGGACGAAGCAGATGTGAACGCTTCGGGTCAGTTGTTCGCCACCGCCGCGGGCTTGGGAGATGCAGATTCATCTGATTTTGATGGCGGCGCATTGACGGTGTCGATGGTTGTTAACGATGTGATCCAATCGCAGTTTGCGGCACCGGATGACGCATCGCAAGACAGCCTCGGGTTCGATACGAGCGGTGTTGTGTCCATCGCCGGGTCAACACTGTCGGTGAACGGGACTGCCATCGGGACAATCACTTCCGATGGTGCAGATGGCGCCGAACTGGTTGTGCAACTCAACGGTGCAGCCACGCAGCAGCTGGTTCAGGACGCAATCCGGTCCTTGACGTATGGGAATTCCTCGGACGATCCCGAGACGTCGCGTCTTGTCTCTATTCAGGTCAATGACGGTGATGGCGGGCACGTGCGCGAGCTGGTCCAGATTAACATCACGCCAGAAACCGACGGCGCGGTTCCGGTCGGCGACGAAGTCCAAACGAACTCTTTCACGACCAACAATCAATCCGACAGCAAGGTCGCATCGCTTGCTGATGGGGGATACGTTGTCGTATGGTCCTCGGCCAATCAGGATGCTACCGGTGATAACGATCTCGGTGTTTTTGCCCAAAGGTATGACGCTTCAGGTGCACCGGTCGGTGGCGAGATTCAGGTCAACATAAACGCTGCTTTTGCACAAAACAATCCCGATGTGGTTGGTCTGTCCACGGGCGGTTTTGTCGTCGCCTGGGAGGATAACTCCGGCCTGATCGGTGTCGACAATGACGAAGAACTCGCGATGCAGGTGTTTGATGCCAATGGCCAGCCCGTTGGCAGTGAAATCGCAGTGCCGAGCACGACGCATTTCGACGCGGATGCCCCTGCACTTGCGGCGTTTGATAACGGTGATTTTGTCCTTGTCCGCAATGGCCGGGATGCGACCAGCCCGTTCATCGATGAAATTTATGTGCAGCGCTTCAATGATCAGGGCGGTGCGGTTGGCACGGAAACTGTGATTGCCCCACTCGGGTCTTCGAGCGCGGTGACACCGGATGTTGCGGTACAGTCGGACGGTACATATGTCGTCGTCTTTACCGCGACAAATGTGGATAATCCGGGCGACAACGACACTGGTGTTTTCATGCAGCGTTATGCAGCGGACAACAGCCAGATCGGCGGACCGGTGCAGGTCAACACGACCGAGCGTTTCTCGCAGTTTGCGCCAAAGATTGCCGCAACCGAGGATGGCGGCTATGTCGTCGTATTTGAATCTGACGTGGCGGATGATTTCGGGTTTACCACATCTGCGGGCATCTACGCACAGCGATTTGACGGGTTTGGGAACAGGGTCGGGGAAGAGTTCCTTGTCAATGAGGTCGTGGATAATGCTCAGTCCGCCCCTGATGTTGTTGCGATTTCCGGAGGCGGGTTTGCGATAACCTACTCCGACAACAATGGCACAGACGGCAGTGGTGTGGGCGTGTTCCTGCAACAGTACGACGCGCAAGGAAACCGGATTGATGGCGCATTGCAGGTCAATCAGGAATTCAGTTCAACCCAGAACGAAGCCTCCATCGCAGCACTGCCGGGTGGAAACCTTGTTGTGTCCTTTACCTCGCAAACCAGCGGCACGGCTGGTGATGGGAGCAGTGGCGGCATATTCCATCGCATCATCGGGGACCCCGCAGATTTCGCCAGCGGCGGCGACCCGGTCGTCGAGGGGATCAACCGCGAGGTCACATACCTCGAAAACACGCTGAATGGTGTGCCTCAGCTGATTGACGCGGATGGGGCTGCGGCCGTTTCCGACGCGGATTCAGCTGACTTTGACGGCGGGTCCATCCTTGTCTCAAACCTGATTTCTTCGGCGCCGTTGATCAATCAGATCAATGCACCGGATGACCTCACGCAGGACCAGCTCGGTCTGCGTCAGACGACCCAGATCACGATTGCCGGTACGACGGTCTCGGTGGATGGGACAGAAGTGGCCCAGATCATTCAGAACGGTCAGGACGGCACACCGTTTGAGTTGCGCCTGAATGCCAATGCAACGGCCGAGATTGTGGAACTGTTGGTCGAGAACCTGACCTATCGCAACATTTCGGATGATCCGCTGGCGACGCGGGATCTGCGTATTCAGGTGACCGATGGCGATGGCGGCGCGTCAGAGCCGCAGGTCGTCACGATCACCATCACGCCAACGCCGGATTCTGCTCAGCCCGTGGGTGCGGAGCAGATCGTGAACACGACTGACACGGGAAGCGAAGATAACCCGGAAATTGTGACCTTGCCGGGGACCGGTGGCGATTTCATCGTCACATGGACGAGCTTTGGGACGGATGGCAGCCGAGAGGGCATCTTTGGCCAGCGCTTTGACGTGAACGGCAATAAGCTGGCACGCGACGGAACGGGTCTTGCCTCAGGTGCAAGCGATGAGTTCCAGATCAACACGACCACCGCACAAGATCAGGCGTCGCAGGAAATCGCCGCCTTTTCGAACGGTGGCTGGGTTGTTGTTTGGGTGGACGACGCGCTGGACGGAAGTGGCAGCGGCATCGTTGCGCAGGTCTTTAACCCTGACGGGACGCTGAATGGCAGCGAATTTGTTGCAAACGATCTGGTGAGCAGTACACAGTTCAGACCCGACGTTGCCGTATTGAGTGACGATACATTTGTGATCACCTGGGAATCCGCGAATTCAGCCGGTGCGGGTGATGGCAATGGTAGCGGCATCGTCGCGCGGCATTTCCAGGCGGATGGCACGCCGATCAGCAGCCAGTTCGTCGTAAATACGGAAACGGTCAGCACGCAGTCGGACCCTGCGGTCACTGAACTGAACGATGGTGGCTTCCTTGTTACTTGGCAGTCGTTCTCCAGTGCCGGGTCTGCGGACGGTGACAGGTTTGGTATTTTCGCACAGCGGTATGATGCCAGCGCAGCACCTGTGGGTGCAGAGTTCCAGGTCAATACCGCGACGCGGAGCGACCAGACGGACGCCGAAGTGACTGTTCTGAGCGACGGAAATGTCGTCGTGACATGGACCGACTCCGTCGCAGACCTGAGCGGGACTGGCATTTACGCCACGATCATCGCCGCTGACGGTACACCGCTGGTGGACGAGTTCCGCGTCAATGACCAACGTTTGTCCACGCAGAACGATCCCGTGGTCGCTGCATTGGACAACGGCGATTTCGTTATCGCATGGGTCGATCACGCCGGAACGGATGGATCAGGTCAGGGCGTATTTGCGCAGCAATACGATTCCAGTGGTGCGCGTGTGGACAGCCAGTTCCAGGTCAACACAACCACAAGCGGGTCGCAAAACCAGCCTGATATTGCCGGTCTGCCCGGCGGTGGTTTTGTGATCACGTGGAACGGGTCAGTTCTGATCCAGATCTATGGCAATGATGCGCCGTCGATTTCGCCGGTATCTGCCAATGGCGACGAAGATACGGCGATTGTACTGGATGCCGCGATCTTTGAGGCAGGCTTTGTTGACCCGAACGGCAACACGCTGGAAGAAATCCGCATCGAAACCTTCCCGGTGAATGGCGCATTGGCGCTGAATGGTGTGCCGGTGATTGCAGGTCAGGTTGTGTCACGTGCGGATTTGCTGGCGGGTAATCTGATTTACACCGGTAATCAGGATTTCAATGGCCTTGATAGCTTCCTGTGGACGGGTTCTGACGGGATTGCCTTCTCGCAAGATCCGCCAGTTGCTGCGAATATTACCGTTGATCCGGTCAATGATGCCCCCGGTCTGGAGGCCGGTGCAGATACGAGTGTCGGTGAAGGCGCAAACCTGAACCGCACCCTGACGCTGACGGACCCGGATACGGACTCGCGTTCCTTCACGGTGGATTATGGTGATGGTTCGCCCGTTGCGACGTTCACCACGTCGTCGCTGTCTCCTGTGCTGAACCATGTTTTCGCGGGCGAAGGCACCTTTACCGTCACGGTGACGGTGGATGACAATGCGGGTGAGGCAAATTCGGTTGAGACCGACACATTCGAAGTGACGGTGGTGAATGCCAACCCGAATGCCACGAATGACTTTGTCAACGTGAGCGAAGACGGCCCCGCGGTGACAGGCAACGCCCTGACCAACGACAGTGATCCGGGCGGGGATGCGCTGACGGTCAGCGCGGTGAATGGTGTTGCGGCAAACGTCGGGCAGCAGATCACGCTGGCGTCGGGGGCGCTGGTGACACTGAATGCGGATGGCAGCTTTGACTATGATCCAAACGGTCAGTTCGAAGACCTCGCGGATTTCCAGACCGCTACCGATCCGCTGTCTTACGAGATTTCGGACGGGGAAGGCGGCACGGATACGGCCACGATCAACTTCTTTGTACGGGGTGAAAATGATGATCCCGATGCGGTTGATGATGCCTTTGCCGCCAATGACGACAACCCGATTTCAGGCAATGTGCTGAATGACAATGGCAGCGGCGCGGACAGTGATGTGGACGCGGTCAACACCCTCACTGTGTCCGAAGTCAACGGTCAGGCGGGCGATGTTGGCAACCAGATCACTCTGGCCTCTGGCGCGCTCTTGACGTTGAATGCGGACGGCACCTTTGATTATGACCCGAACGGCGCCTTTGGCACCGGCGGCACCGATGGTTTTGACTATACGCTGTCAGACGGGCGGGGCGGTACAGACACGGCGTCGGTTACGATCTCGATCAACGGGACCAATCCACCTCCGACAGCGCGCGACGACAGTATCGCCGCGGATGAAGAGGTGACAGTCAATGGCGATGTTCTGGCCGATAACGGCAATGGCGCCGATAGCGATGCCGGTGGCGATCCGATCACCGTAACGCAAGTGAACGGCAGTGCCGCCAATGTGGGTGTTGCCGTGCTACTGGCGGGTGGCGGGCAAGTCACCCTGCAAAGCAACGGTCAGTTCAGCTTTGACCCGAACAACGGCTACGAAGATCTCAGCGTTGGAGATACCGCGACCGAGACCTTTGAATACACGATCGAAGATGGCAATGGCGGCAGTGACACAGCGACCGTGACCCTGACGATTGCGGGTGTGAACGATGCGCCGCTTGGCTTAAATGACACGGCCAGCACGGATGAAGACAGCTCGACCTCCGGCAATGTCCTGAGCAATGATACCGATATCGATGCCAACGACACCCTTGTGGTCACCGAGGTTGTGGGATCGACCCTCGCGGTGGGCGTCGCCACCACAACCAGCGGCGGCGGCTCTGTCACATTGGGCTCGGATGGGCAATTCATCTATGATCCTGGCACGGCGTTCAACACGCTGAGCGTGGGGCAGACGGCGACGGATTCGATCAGCTACACGGTGGCGGATGGCAACGGCGGCAGTGCGACCGCAACCCTGTCGATTGTCGTGAACGGTGTAAATGACGCGCCGGTTGCAAATGACGATGCGCTGACGACCGGCGAAGACAGCACCCTGTTTGGCAATCTCACGGCGGACAACGGCAACGGGACCGACAGCGACCCGGATGCCTCTGACGTGCCCTTTGTCAGTGCGGTCAACGGGCAGGCGGCGGATATCGGGCAACAGATCACGCTGGCCTCCGGCGCTTTGCTGACCGTCAACGGATCGGGCACATTCAGCTATGATACCAATGGGGCGTTTGACACGCTGAACGCGGGCGAGACGGCCACCGACAGCTTTGTCTACACATTGTCAGACGGGAACGGCGGCACGGACACGGCCACGGCGACCATCACGATCAACGGCGATGCAGATGCGCCGGTTGCGGTTGATGACAGTGCCGCGACGGATGAGGCCACGGCGGTCACTGGCGACGTGCTCGCCAATGACACGGATGCAAATGGCGACACGCTGCTGGTCAGCGCCGTCAATGGCGCGGCGGGCGATGTCGGTGTGCAAGTGGCGCTGGCCTCCGGTGCATTGCTGACGTTGAACAGTGACGGCACGTTCGACTACGACCCGAACGGGCAGTTTGAAACCCTGTCTGCGGGCCAGTCGGGAACCGACACGTTTGACTACACGGTCTCTGACGGCAACGGGGGGGCGGATACCGCAACGGTGACCGTCGATATCTCGGGTCTGAACGATTCACCCATCGCGCAGGGCGACTTCTTTACCACAAGCGAAGACGCCGGACTCGTCGGGCTGGACCTGTTTGCCAATAACGGCGGCGGGGTGGACAGCGACATTGATCAGCTGGACATGCTGGTTGTGACGCAGGTCGACGGGCAATCCGCAAATGTTGGCACGCAGGTCCAACTCGCCTCGGGTGCTTTGCTGACAGTGAATGCCGATGGCACGGCTGACTATGACCCGAACGGCGCGTTCGAGTTCCTGAGCGTTGGCGCGACGGCGACGGACAGCTTCACCTATACCATCAGTGATGGGAACGGCGGCACCGACACGGCCACGGTCAGCATTGGCGTGAGCGGCGTGAATGATGCACCGGATGCGGTGGATGACAGCCGTGGCGTAAGCGTCGATGGCGCGCTCAGCGGCAATGTGCTGAGCGACAATGGCAATGGCGCGGACAGTGATATTGACGGCGATACGCTTTCGGTGACCGCGCTGAACGGCTCGACAGTAGCGCTTGGGGTCGCGACGACGCTTGCATCCGGTGCCATCGTGACGCTGAACGCGGATGGAACGTTTGACTACGACCAGAACGGCAGCTTCAGCGGTCTGGGCGCGGGGACAACTGCGACGGACACGTTCGACTACACCATCAGCGACGGCAACGACGGGACGGATACCGCGACGGTGACGATCACCATTGGCGGGTCGAACCTGCCGCCCGTGGCGATTGATGATGCCTTTGACACCAATGAGAATACGGCCTTTACCACCGGCTCGGTTCTGGACAACGATAATGATCCGAATACTGATCCATTGTCTGTCACCGGCTTTGATGACACCGCGACTGTTGGTATCGTCACGAATAACGGCGATGGCACGTTTGACTATAATCCCAACGGGCAATTCGAAACACTTGGGGTCGGTGAAACGGCGGTTGATACGTTCACCTACACGATCAGCGATGGCAATGGGGGCGTCGATAGCGCGACCGTCAACATCACGATCAACGGCGTAAACGATGCGCCAGTGGCGAGCGATGATGCGCTCACCGTGACCGAAGATACATCGGGATCAGTGGTCGCTACCGCGAATGACACCGACATAGATGGTGACGATGTCGAGATCACATCGGTAGATGATCTCGCGACCATCGGTGCTGTGCTGGTCGAGGCGGATAATGACACCATCACCTACGATACCAATGGTCAGTTCGATACTCTTGCCCAAGGCGAAACCGCGACAGACAGTTTCGGCTACACGGTGACGGATGGAAACGGCGGCACTGCCACTGCGACTGTCGATGTGACGATCACGGGTGTGAATGACGGACCTGTTGCACAGGATGATACCGTAACGACGGACGAAGATACGGGCATCATTGGCGGCAGCGTGCTTGCGGATAACGGCAACGGGGTTGACAGCGATGTGGACAACGGCGCGGTTCTGAGCATCGCCGCTGTCAACGGGCAGGCGGGCGATGTCGGATCACAGGTCACGCTGGCCTCTGGGGCTTTGCTGACACTCAACGCGGATGGTACGTTTGACTACGATCCGAACGGTGCCTTCGAGGCCCTCGCGCTCGGAGATGTCGGTAGCGACAGCTTCACCTACACCCTGACGGATGAGTTCGGCGCAACGGATGACGCGACGGTGACTGTGTCAATCGACGGGGTGAATGATGCACCTGTTGCACAGGACGACAGCTTTGCGACGGATGAAGACACCGGCGTCAGTGGCAACATCCTGAGCGATAACGGCAGTGGCGCTGACAGCGACGTGGATGCCGGGGATACGCGGGTGGTATCGGCCATAAACGGCACTGCGGCGAGCGTCGGGGTGCAAATCACGCTCGCCTCAGGTGCGCTTTTGACTGTGGGTGCCGACGGTGCACTGGACTATGACCCGAACGGCGCGTTCGAGTTCCTGAGCGTTGGCGCGACGGCGACGGACAGCTTCACCTATACCATCAGTGATGGGAATGGCGGCACCGACACGGCCACGGTCAGCATTGGCGTGAGCGGCGTGAATGATGCACCGGATGCGGTGGATGACAGCCGTGGCGTAAGCGTCGATGGCGCGCTCAGCGGCAATGTGCTGAGCGACAATGGCAATGGCGCGGACAGTGATATCGACGGCGATACGCTTTCGGTGACGGCGTTGAACGGTACGGCAGCGGCGCTTGGGGTCGCGACGACGCTTGCATCCGGTGCCATCGTGACGCTGAACGCGGATGGGACGTTTGACTACGACCAGAACGGCAGCTTCAGCGGTCTGGGCGCGGGGACAACCGCGACGGACACGTTCGACTACACCATCAGCGACGGCAACGGCGGGACGGATACCGCCACGGTGACGATCACGATCAGCCCAGAGGGCGGTGCTGTCACCGCAGGCAACGATGCATTCGTTGTGTCCGAGGGCGAATTGACGGCTGCTGGCCGTAGCCTGTTCCGGCTTGCTGCAATCGACGATCGGACAGACCTGCTCGAAAACGACACGGGCGCGAACAAGATCATCTCTGTCAATGGTGCGCCAATCAAACCGGGCATTCTGTTCGCCGGTGACAATGGTGGCCAGTTCCGTGTGTTCGAAGGCGGCGTTCTCGACTTCCAGAATCGGGGGGATTTGGTTGCGCCCGGCGACACAACTGGCTTCACTTACACGGTCAGTGATGGCAACGGCGGTACGGACACAGCGACGGTGACCCTGACAATCGGGCCCGACATTGCCGCGGATGATACGTTTGACATCACCGAAGGTGAGTTGAGCGCCGAAGGCCGTAGCCTGTTCCGTCTTGGGGCGATCAACGACCAGACGGACCTGCTCGAAAACGACATCGGCGCGGACAAGATCATCTCGGTCAATGGCGAGCCGATCAAGCCGGGCATCCTGTTCGCGGGTGACAATGGTGGCCAGTTCCGTGTCTATGAGGGGGGTGTCGTTGATTTCCAGAACCGTGGTGACTTCGTGGCTGCGGGGGAGTCCACTGGCTTCACCTACACGGTCAGCGATGGCAATGGCGGCACAGATACCGCGCGGGTGACCTTGAACGTCGGACCAGATATCGCGGATGATGACGTCTTTATGGTGTCTGCGTTCGACCTGGACGACGCTGGCCGCAGCCTGTTCCGCCTTGGGGCGATCAATGACCAGACGGACCTGCTGGAAAACGACTTTGGTGCCGATGAAATTATCTTTGTGAACGGTGAGCCCATTGAACCGGGCATCCTCTTTGCTGGCGATAATGGCGGCGAGTTCCGGGTTTACCCAGGCGGGGTCGTTGATTTCCAGAACCGGGGCGATTTGGTTGATCCCGGGGACACGACCGGCTTTACCTATACGGTCAGTGACGGAAATGGCGGGACCGATACGGCAAGGGTCACGTTGGAAGTGGGCTTACCGGTTGTGACGGAACTGTATATGTATCACAGCTCGTCAAGCATGAGCGCAGTAAATATTGTCGTAGATTTCTTTACTATCGATGATCTCACTGACCCATACACCGAGTATTCGTCTGGCTTGACGGTGCCAAACCTTCAACACGACGAGTTGGTGTTCATTGATGCCTATTAAAGCGTCATGCGAAAAACCTGAATCACGTAACGCTGCCTGAAATCAAAGATTTCAACGCGTTACGTGATACTTGATGTTTCAGGTATTTCGTCAGACGCTCTAAAGCACCGCAATATTCTGCCGCGCGTCTGCATGCTGTAAAGGTATACTGTTGGTAAAATGCTTCGACTTGCGGGCCGTGATCAAGGCCCGCAAGATCATTCTACGACGCCCGGTTGATGCCGGTTATTTTAACCGGACTGATCACCCTGCAGGGCAATGACACCTTAGGCAGGCTCAGCAGTATCCTTCCACACCCGGCCATTGCTCTGGTGCGTATCTGTCGCCATGGGCCCATCCAATCGGCAGGATGTCGTCTATGGCGTCTTTGATTTCTTGGGTCATCTCAAACGAGCACCCCGCGACGCACTCGGCCAAATGGGCTGCGCTGCGCGTTCCGGGGATCGGGATGAGGTGATCGCCCTGCGCCAAACACCACGCAATCGCCAGAGTTGCCGGAGAGGTATCAAGGGCCTGCGCGAGCGACTGGAACTGCGATATGAAGGTCATGTTGTGGCTGAAATTTGGCTCTGAAAAACGTGGTGTGCCGGTACGGAAATGACCTTTTTCAAAGGTCGCAGGATCAGGCGGCGTTGGCGTAAACATCCCGCGCCCAAGGGGGGAGAAGGGCACAAAGGCGACGCCGAGTGCTTTGCAGGTTTGGATCATCCCCATTTCAGGTTGGCGGGTCCAGAGCGAGTATTCGCTTTGCACGGCGTCGACGCCCCCCACCGCACTTGCACGTCTGAGCGATGCGGGCGAGATTTCCGAGAACCCAATCCCTCCGATCTTGCCTTCCGCCTTGAACGCCAGCAGCGTTTCCATGACGTCTTCAATCGGAATATCCACATCACGGCGGTGCATGTAATACAGATCGACCTGCTCAAGCCCCAGCCGCGACAGGGAGCCTTCAAGCTCGGTACGCAGATAAGCTGCTTGGTTGTTAAATGTACGTGCGCCGGTTTCCGGATCACGCGAGATGCCCGCTTTGGTCGCGATGGTGAAACTGTTCTGGTTGGCCTTTAAGTAAGAGCCGATGACGCTTTCTGACACGCCCATGCCATAGACATTTGCCGTGTCAAGGAAATCGACGCCAAGATCCCGTGCCGCAGACAATGTGCTATGTGCCTCGGTTTCGGTTGTGGGGCCATAAGAGCCCGCAAAACTCCAACATCCCAAGCCGATCGCTGAAATTTTTTTCCCGTCCTGGCGCAGTTGTCGAAAGTGCATGTCTGACCTTTTGCTTTGTGTCGCGTTGGAGATGAGAAGACATTGTTTAGCCAGTCGACTGCAGGCGCAATCAGCAGTGGTGGACAAGTAGAAGACCAGAGTTCAAGCTGCACGCCTGCCCCATACATCGACTGCCAAAATGGCCGCCTAGTCCTTGGCTTCCTTTAAGGGAAACAAAGTCCGGATTGTCACATAGAATACAGGCGTGAAGAAGAGGCCCAAAAATGTCACGCCTGACATGCCGAAAAACACTGCCGTACCAAGCGCTTGGCGCATCTCCGATCCAGGCCCGGTGGCGATCATCAGGGGGACAACACCCAGGATAAACGCAAAAGCGGTCATCAAAATTGGCCTCAGCCTCAGCTTGCTGGCTTCAAGGGCCGCCTCAACGGGGGAGAGGCCGCGTTCTTCCTGCGCCTGTTTGGCAAACTCCACGATCAGGATGGCGTTCTTGGCCGCGAGACCGATGAGCACAATCAGCCCAACCTGCGTCAGGATGTTATTGTCCATGCTGCGATACATGACACCGGCCAAAGCCCCCAGAACCGCAAGCGGCACAACGAGGATGATGGCAACGGGCAGGGCCCAGCTTTCGTAGAGGGCGGCGAGGAACAAAAAGGCGAAAAGGATGGAAAAGCCGAAAATATAGGCGGCTGTATCGCCCTGATTACGTTCCTGCAAGGCCAGTTCAGTCCATTCAAAATCAACGCCCGGCGGCATCAGGGATGCGGCCATTTCCTCCATCGCGATAAGCGCTTCACCCGTTGATACGCCCGGTGCCGCAGAGCCTTGGACGGGAACAGATACTTGCTGATTGTAGCGCTGCACCAACGCGGGGCCTGCGGTATCAACGATAGACACCAATGTGCCCAGCGGGACCAGTGCACCAGTTGCGGTGCGCACCCTGAGCGCGGTGATGTCTTCTTCGTCCAGTCGGAATTGTTCGTCCGCCTGCGCGCGCACCTGAAATAGCCGCCCCAAGGCGTTGTAATCGTTCACATAGGCAGAACCGAGGTTGATCGCGAGTGTTTCGAAAATTTCGCCAATGGGCACGTTCAGCATCTGTGCTCTGACGCGATCAATCTCCAGATAGACCTGTGGCGAGCTTGCGGAAAACGTCGTGAACACGCCCTGCACCTTGTCGGACTGCGCAGAGGCCCCCATGATGGCATAGGCCGTGCCGAGCACGCGCGACATGTCCGCGCTTTCGTTTTCGCGCAGTTGCAGCTTAAAGCCGCCACCGTTGCCAACGCCGCGCACAGCCGGAGGGGCAATCGCGATGATGAACGCTTCTCTGAGGGATTGCATGCGTCCGAAAAGCTGACCGACGATTGCGCCTGCGTCCAGCCCTGATTCAATGCGGTTTTCAAAGCTGTCGAATGTGGTGAAAATCACGCCCTGATTGCTGGCATTGGTAAAAGTTGCCCCTGAGAAACCTGCAAAGGCGACGGCATTTGTCACCCCGGGTGTTTCAAGGGCAATTTCGGTTGCTTGCCGTATGACAGCGTCCGTGCGTTCCAGAGAGGCGCCATCGGGCAATTGCACCACGACAATGGCATAACCTTGATCTGCGTCTGGAATGAAGCCGGTCGGAACCTCCTGATTGATCCAATAGGTCACCCCAAGCAGCCCGGCAAAGGCTACAAATGACAGCGCCAGCATTTTGTATGATCGCACAAGTACCGAGACGATTGCGACATACCCGTTTGTCAACTTTTCAAACCCGCGATTAAACCCATCGGACAGCGGCCGTGTCAAAAGCGTCAGCGGGTTGCGTGACGGTGTGTCACTGTGGGGCTTTAGGATGCTGGCAGCGAGGGCAGGCGACAATGACAGGGAATTTATCGTTGAAATCACTGTCGCCACGGAAATCGTAACAGCGAACTGCTTGTAGAATTGTCCGGTGATGCCGGGCACCAATGCGGCGGGGACAAACACCGCGATCAGAACCAGCGTTGTGCCGATGATCGCACTTTGCACTTCGTCCATTGTGCGTGCCGAGGCCTGCCGGGGTGTCATCCCGTTCTTGATGTTGCGTTCGACGTTCTCGACGACCACGATTGCATCATCGACCACGATGCCGATGGCAAGGATCAGGCCAAAAAGCGTCAGCAGGTTCAGCGTATAGCCAAGGGCAAACATCACCGCAAAGGTGCCGATCAATGATACCGGGATGGCAAGCAGCGGTATGATGGCTGTGCGCCAGCTTTGCAGAAAGATAAGAATAACCACGACCACCAGTAAGACCGCCTCAAACAGGGTCTGATACACGGCGTTGACGGATGCCGATATGAATTCGGTCGGGTTGTAGACGACCTGATATTCAAGCCCGCGTGGGAAATCCTCGGCCAGTTCATCCATGACCGCTATGATCTCATCCGCAGATGCCAGCGCATTTGAGCCGGGTCGTTGAAAAATGCCCAAGGCCACTGCCGGTTTGTTGTTGAGGTATGAGTTATTTACATAAGACCTCGCGCCAATTTCTACGCGCGCCACATCCCGCACGCGCACCACGCGGCCGTCTTCGGAGGCTTTCACGATGACGCGGCCAAACTCACGCGGGCTTTCAAGCCGTCCTTGCGTGGTGATGGTGACCTGAAACGCGCTGTTCGTATCGTTCGGGGGCGCGCCGAG
This sequence comes from Roseobacter litoralis Och 149, assembly GCF_000154785.2. Classification (NCBI taxonomy): domain Bacteria; kingdom Pseudomonadati; phylum Pseudomonadota; class Alphaproteobacteria; order Rhodobacterales; family Roseobacteraceae; genus Roseobacter; species Roseobacter litoralis. The sequence goes on along the minus strand of NC_015730.1, from coordinate 3,175,580 downwards.
CGAGCCGCCGGATACCTGCACATTCTGCTCGCGCAGGGCATCAACCACGTCAGCGGCTGTCAGACTGAGCGAGGACAACCGATCCGGATCGAGCCAAACGCGTGCTGAGAACTCCCGTTCGCCGAAAATCAACAGATCGCCGACACCATCAAGACGTACCAGACGGTCGCGCACCCGTGCCCGTGCGTAGTTCGACACATAAAGCTGATCAAAGGTCTCATCCGGTGACAGCATATGCACGACCATCATCAGATCGGGCGAGGACTTGGTCGTTGTGACACCAAGCGCACGCACCTCTTGCGGCAAGCGCGGCTCAGCGATGGCGACACGGTTCTGAACGAGCACCTGCGCGGCATCAAGGTCGGTGCCAAGCTCGAACGTAATGCTCAGGCTCATGGACCCGTCTGCCGTGGAAAAGGACGACAGATAAAGCATCCCTTCCACACCGTTGATCTCTTGTTCCAAAGGTGTGGCGACGGTCGCAGCGATGGTTTCGGCATCTGCACCGGGGTAGTTCGCACGCACAACAATCGAAGGCGGTGCAATTTGCGGATATTGCTCAATAGGCAGCTGCGTGTAGGCGAGCATGCCGACAATCGTCATGATAACGGACATGACGATGGCAAATATGGGTCGGCTGACGAAAAAACGGCCCATTCTAGTTTTCCGCAACCAGCGGTAATTCCACCCGTTCCGGGGTGACCACGCTGCCGGGGCGGGCGCGAATGATGCCTTCGATTACGATCAGTTCGCTGCCGTCGAGCCCTTCGCGTATCACGCGGTAGCCATCAATGCGCGGCCCGGGACGTACAGGGATGGGCGTGACGTTGCCCTCTGCATCCACGCTCATCACGAGGCGTCTGTTTTGGTCCGCGACGATTGCCGCATCGGGCACCAATATACCCTCGTAGGGCAGCGACCCCGGCACGTTGACACGACCAAACAAGCCCGGCGTCAGCACTTCATCGGGGTTGTCCAGAACTGCGCGCACCCGCAGCGTACCGGTTTCTGCGTCGATCCTGTTCTCAGAAAAGTCGAGGTATCCGTGGATCGGGGGGATGCTTTCGTCTGACAGGGACACTCTGACCTTCAACTCGCCGCCGCCCTCTTGCAAGGACGCACCGCGCGCGCGCGCATCGCGGGCGTAGGCAAGAAAATAACGCTCATCAATGTCAAAAAAGAAATAGATGGGATCAGAGGATACGATTGACGTAAGCTCTGTCTGATCGGCGAGAACGAGGTTGCCGGGGTCGACATGGGTCTGATCGATCCGGCCTGACATCGGGGCTGTGATTTTAGTGTATTCAAGGTCCAGTTGCGCCAATTCCAACGCTGCCCGCGCTTGCTCAAGCGCCCCTTGTGCGGCGAGATATGCCTCTCTGCGGGAATCGACTGCGCTTTGCGAGATGTTGCCATTCGTAATCAGGGCTTCGGCGCGTTCCAGTTGATCCTGCGTGAAAATATAGGTGGCCTGTGCCACATCGATCTGAGCCTGCGCCTGTCGCAATGCGGTCAGGAATCGGCGTTGGTCAATTGTGTACAAAAGCTGACCTGCTTCGACCCGGCTGCCGTCATCGAAATGCACCGTTTGCAGATACCCCGAAACGCGGGCGCGCACGATCACTTCGCCTTCGGCTTCAAATCGCCCGACAAACTCATCGTCTTCGATGATGGTTTTGACAACGGGGGTTGCCACGGTGACCGGCGGCGGTCCGTTTTGCGCGTTTGCGCTTACTCCGGCAGAAACAACAATGATTGAAAAGAAAAGTCGCGCCAAGAACGGCATAGGGCAGTGCCTCCGGTTATGCGGCGAAGCTAAACCTATCCCACAGCCCGTCAACGCTTTTTCTGTTCAATCTGAAACAGCGGGCTGCGGTTGTGTTTTCTAACGCTTGAATCTGGATAAAATGCACGCAAGGTGCGATTTAGACAAATTATGCGGCCAAAATTACGGATAACTGCCTAAAGCTTGTCTTATCCTGGCGGCTCTGTTGCATCGCAAACATCAAGAAATGCATCGGAAAAGTCGCTCGCGAGCTCAACCCACATTGGCAGATGGTCGCTCATTTTATACGTGCGCCAGTTTTTGTAAGATTGCTCAGAGCGTTGCGGCTGATACGTCTCGCGCTCATCCAGACGGTACACGTGGTCGAAAAAGTCAAAGACGTTCGCGCCATGCACCTTTACATGCGCATATCCCCGGCTGCGTTTCGGTTCCCAGAACGCGATTTGGTCGTAGGCTTTTGACTTATCTACATTCGATCCGGGGATTTGCTTTATTTTCTCTGGCACTTCGAAACCGTTTGCCTCCAGAGCCTGCATTGTTTCGTGTTCCGGGCTGATGATGTTGAAGTCACCCAACACGGCAGTCACGACCGCATTTTCGGGGTTCTTTTTCATCTCTTTTGATGCCCGGTTTCCGATGGCCTCGGTTAGTCTGACAATCTCCCTTCGACGCTGCGCCAGCAGTTTGTCGTCTTCGTTTGAGCCAAAGTAGATGTGAACGGTGGCAAGATCGATTTTTAACCACCCTGCCTGAAAACTAACCAGAAACGGGGTGCGCGCAAACTGCTTGAAACTCTGGTCGAGGGCATTGCCCGGAAACCTGAGCCGGAATGCGTCGCCTTGGACTACGTCCAGTGGAACATCAACGTTCACTTGACCCCGTGTGTTGGGTGGGCGGGTAACCTCGGTGCCTTTTGTTACTGCCAGCCCGCTGCCATCGGGCAGTTGCAGCATCGTGCCGTCGGGCAAAGGAATTTCCACATCCTGATCCAAACGTACTGTGCTGTTCTTGCGCAGGGACCGTGCGCGGTAGATGCCGGATAAATCCGCCCCTGCGGGGAGTTGCAAGGCGATCCCGTTTTCCAGCTTGATACGCTCTCCGAAACTCGCCAGAACCTTCTTGCCTTCGGGCAGCGTCAACTCGCCCGCGATGTTGCGAAACCGCACGCGATTTCGGTTGAACATAAAGACCATCCGCTCGCCGTTTCCGGCAGCGCCATCCGTCACATCTGTCGCGATATAATCCCAATCGGGTCCTAGAATATCCAGCAGTTGGGTGAATTCGCGCATGTCATCGCGCACCTCCTGTATGGCGGCGATATCAAAGTTCGAGATGATCTCGGCCATGTAATAAAGCGGCTCATACGTATCGCGCCCGTCGAATTTTGCATTGCCAAACTCGCGGATGTTCCATGTGCCGATGCGAACCGTCCCCATGCGATCTGTATGGGTCGGAAAATGCTCAGCAAGCGCCAAGCGTAGTCGCCGAATACCGGCAAGCGTGCGCTTTCGCAGTACTTCTTCGGGAGAACCAGCGGGATAGCTTATGCGTAAATTGCTGTAAAACGGCACGGTGCACGCCTTTCAAAAACCAATGGATAGAATATCCATTAGCCTAGAGATATCTGGTCACAGGTCCAATGTTTCCTGCACAGCAGGAGGGCTGTGGGGAATTCTGGTTAAACCGCAGCGCAGCACGCGCATAATTCAGGACGGCGCGCGGGCCAGAATTGTCTCGATGATGGCCTTGGCGTTATCTGATGCCCAATCTGCGTCGCCGCGCAGCCGTGCAACCTCTTTCCCCTCAGGGTCAATCAGAACGGTGATCGGCAGGCCAAAGATCGCCATCTGGCTTGCCAGCGCCTGTTTCGGATCCTGATGGCGCGGCAGGTTATCGATGCCGATCTCTTCAAAGAACTTCTTGATCCCGGTAGGCGAATTGCGTCCTGTCGCGATGGTGAGGACTTCGAAATCATCTCCGCCAAATTCTGTCTGTAATTCAGACAGGTGGGGCATTTCAACCCGGCAGGGCGCACACCATGTGGCCCAGAAATTCAGCAATACATATTTGCCCCGATAGTTTTCCAGCGTCGTCGTGCCTGCGTCATCGGCCAGAAAGAACTCCGCATTCGACGTGTCCTGCGGGGTCGCATGAAACACCAGTTTCTTCATGTCGCCTTCGCGCATTTGTGCTGCGGCCGCAAGATCGGCATGGGCCGCCGTGCCCACGGTGATTGCACCCAAGGAAAGGGCCGTATAAACGAGCGCGGATACCAGATTTTTCATTTTCCCTCCAAGGGGTGAACACAGATGACAGACACGCAGAACCCGAAATCCTCCAACCAGATGTGGGGCGGCCGTTTTGCCAACGGGCCCGATGCGATTATGGAGGCAATTAATGCCTCAATCGGGTTCGACAAGCGTATGGCTGCACAAGATATTGCAGGGTCGCGTGCGCATGCCGCGATGCTGGGCGCGACAGGCATCGTTGAGCCTAGCGATGCCGAGGCGATGGGGGAAGGGCTTCTCACGGTCTTGTCAGAAATTGAGACGGGAAATTTCGCTTTCTCGACGGCGTTGGAAGACATTCACATGAATGTGGAGGCGCGTCTGAAAGAGATCATCGGTGAACCCGCGGGGCGTCTGCACACGGGCCGCAGTCGCAATGATCAGGTCGCCACGGATTTCAAGCTCTGGGTGCGCGATCAGTTGGATGCGTCTGAGGCCGGATTGCTGGCGCTGATCCGTGCGTTGCTGGATCAGGCCGAGGCCGGGGCGGATTGGGTCATGCCCGGTTTCACGCATCTGCAGACAGCCCAGCCTGTGACCTGGGGCCATCACATGATGGCGTATGTTGAGATGTTTGGGCGTGACCTCAGCCGTGTGCGGGACGCGCGTGCACGCATGAACGAAAGCCCGCTGGGGGCGGCGGCACTTGCGGGTACGTCCTTTCCGATTGACCGCCATATGACCGCAGAAGCGCTGGGGTTTGACCGGCCCGCCGCGAATTCCCTTGATGCGGTGAGCGATCGCGATTTTGCCCTCGAATTCCTGAGCACGGCCAGCATCTGTGCCATGCACCTGAGCCGTTTTGCCGAAGAACTGGTGATCTGGTCCTCCGCACAGTTCCGCTTTGTGGCGCTGTCGGACCGCTTTTCGACCGGTTCTTCGATCATGCCGCAAAAGAAGAACCCGGACGCGGCTGAATTGATCCGCGCCAAGGTCGGTCGCATTTTCGGTGCCAATACGGCGCTGATGATGGTGATGAAGGGCCTGCCGCTGGCCTATTCCAAGGACATGCAAGAGGATAAAGAGCAAGTCTTTGACGCTGCTGATAACCTCATGCTCGCGCTGGCGGCAATGACCGGCATGGTCAGCGACATGACAGCCAACCGCGAAAGCCTCGCGCAGGCGGCGGGTTCGGGGTTCTCAACGGCCACAGACCTTGCGGACTGGTTGGTGCGCGTACTTGGCCTGCCGTTTCGCGAGGCCCATCACATCACCGGTGCGCTGGTTGCGCTGGCCGAAGCGCAGAAATGCGATCTGCCCGATCTGACGCTGGAGGATATGCGTGGGGTGCACGCAGACATCACAGCGGACGTCTTTGATGTGCTCGGGGTGGAAAACTCGGTTCAAAGCCGTATATCTTATGGAGGAACGGCACCCGTTCGGGTGCGCGAACAAATCGCTCGATGGAGGGCACTGATCTGATGACCCGATGTGTCGCGATGTTGATGTTGGCCGGTACACTGGCCGCCTGCGGTGTTGACGGTGAACCGGTGCGCCCGACAGTCGGTGCATCTGTCGCGGTTGGCTCAGGCGGTGTGAATTCAAACGTCGGGGTTGGTTTGAACCAAGGCCCGTTTTCGATATTTTTGGGGCTTTAGACGCTGTGATGATGCGGCTTGCCCTGATCTTGTCCCTTATCCTCGTGTCCGGCTGTACTGGTTCGCAGGTCTCGCATCGGCAACCGGTCGCAGAACCTGCGCCAAAAACGGGTGTAAGCATTTCCGGGTACGCGCGGTACGGCGTGGTCAAAAGGGGCTGAACCAGATATGTTGCGTGTCGTTTTCTTTGCACTGGCGATTTGGGGGTCCATTCACCCCATGTATTACTTCATAAGCTGGTTCAACGCCAACGGCTATGACCTGATGGCCATGGTCGATGCATGGCATGTCAACGCCGCTACAAGCGGTTTGGTCTGGGACCTCACGATCGCCGCCGTGGCGCTGACCGTCTGGGTGCTGACTGAAACCTTCCGCACGCGCCGTTGGCTGGGTCTGATCGCGATCCCTGCAACCTTTTGCATCGGTGTCAGCTGCGGCTTGCCGCTGTATCTGGCGCTGCGGATGCAAAATCGCTGAGGGCTGAGGCTGCATATGCAACTGCCTGTTGGGCCGAAACGCCGCGCGCGGCAAAGGCTGATTGATCTTGTCTGCGCTTTTGCGTAGAGCGCGCACATGGATCATTTTCTCTATCGCGATGGCGTTCTGCACGCCGAAGATGTACCGGTGCCCGAGATAGCGGCCACCGTGGGCACGCCGTTTTATCTCTATTCCACCGCAACGCTTCTGAGGCATTTCCGCCTTTTTGATGAGGCGCTTGATGGGATGGACCACCTCGTGTGCTACGCCATGAAAGCGGCCAGCAATCAGGCGATCCTGAAAACCCTCGCACAGGCCGGGGCGGGGATGGATGTGGTGTCGGGCGGTGAGTATCTGCGCGCCAAGGCCGCTGGGGTGCCCGGCGACAAGATTGTGTTTTCAGGTGTCGGCAAGACAGCCGCTGAAATCCGCCTCGCACTCGAAGGGGGCATTCGACAGTTCAATGTTGAGTCCGAGCCGGAGATGGAGGTGCTGAATGCCACGGCGCTTGCGATGGGTGTCACAGCGCCGATCACCATTCGTGTGAACCCGGATGTCGATGCCAAAACGCATGCAAAGATTGCCACCGGCAAGTCCGAGAACAAATTCGGCATCCCGATTTCGCGCGCCCATGAGGTTTATGCGCTGGCCGCCTCGTTGAAGGGGCTGGAGGTGATCGGCATTGATGTGCATATCGGCAGCCAGTTGACCGATCTGGCCCCGTTTGAAGCCGCCTATGACAAGGTTGCGGAGTTGACCGGGCAATTGCGCGCGCAGGGGCACAACATCCGGCGTCTGGACCTCGGTGGGGGTCTCGGTATTCCTTACACGCGGGACAATCAGGCGCCGCCTTTGCCGTCCGACTATGGCGCGATGATCAAGCGCAAGCTGGGGCATCTGGGATGCGAGATCGAAATCGAGCCGGGTCGGCTGATCGTCGGGAACGCCGGTATCATGGTCTCTGAGGTGATTTACGTGAAATCCGGTGAAGACCGCGATTTTCTGATCATTGACGGGGCGATGAATGATCTGATCCGCCCGGCCATGTACGAAGCCTATCACGATATCATTCCGGTGGTTGAGCCTGATCCTGGGATTGAACAGGTGAAATTCGATATTGTCGGCCCTGTGTGCGAATCGGGCGATACCTTCGCGCGCGCGCGGGTCATGCCGCCGGTCGCCGCCGGAGAACTCGTCGCCTTTCGCTCTGCGGGTGCATATGGCGCAGTAATGAGCAGCGAGTACAATTCTCGCCCACTTATTCCCGAAGTTTTGGTGCATGAAGATCAATTTGCGGTTATTCGCCCACGTCCAACCTTTGACGAAATGATAAAACGAGATACCATTCCTACTTGGCTCTGATGGACACTATGCATCCGAGCCTTTGGCAACGGAGCATGACATATGGCGTCTTTTTCCCGACATGATGCGGAAAAAACATTAAAATCAGTCAGATGGCCCCTGCGGTTGACGTGGCTGGGACTGCTGACCGAAGCTGTTGTGCACAGTTTCTGGCCATTGCTGACGGTATGTCTGCTTGTCATGTCGGCGCTGATGTTGGGGCTTCAGGATATTGTCGGCGTCGAAATTGTCTGGGGATCAGCGGTAATTTCCGCTCTCGCGGTCATTGCGGCGCTTATTTACGCCGCCCGAAATTTCCGCCTGCCGACCAGAGACGACGCGATCCTGAGGCTTGACGCGAGCTTGCCGGGCAGGCCGCTGCAGGCGCTCACGGACACGCAGACCATCGGGTCCGGGGATGCGGCGTCGACGGCAGTCTGGCGCGCGCACCAGACGCGCATGGCTGCGCGGGCGGTATTGGCCAAACCCGTTCCGGCAGATTTACAAACTCCCAAGCGTGATCCTTATGCGCTGCGTTACATGGCGCTGTTGGCGTTCGGCATTGCCCTGTTGTTTGGATCTATATGGCGGGTTGGTTCCGTGTCCGAAATGACTCCCGGTGGGGCCGGTCTTGCCGCAGGGCCGGTCTGGGAAGGGTGGGCCGAAAGCCCGCGCTATACCGGGCGGCCGACCATTTACCTCAACGACATTGACGCGGGCGATTTGGCGGTTCCGGCGGGCAGCTTGATTACAATGCGGATGTACGGTGAGGTCGGCGCGCTGACCCTCTCGGAAACCGTGTCCGGGCGTACAGATGTCGCTGCCGTTTCCGACCCGGCACAGGATTTCATCGTCGTACAGGATGGGGATATCACCATCAGCGGTCCGGGCGGGCGTAGCTGGCAAGTGGTTGTCATTCCGGATCAACCGCCGGAAATTACGGTTCTGTCTGACCCCAGTGCCTCGGCCATGGGTGAGATGACGTTGCCGTTCTATGCGGTCGATGACTATGCGGTAGAGGCCGGAGAGGCGCGGTTTTCGCTTGATCTGGCCTCCGTCGATCGCCGTTACGGTCTGACGATTGACCCTGAACAACGCCCCGAACTCATCGTGCCTTTGCCAATGCCGATTTCCGGCAGCAGAGCCGAATTTGAAGAGAACCTGATCGAAGATTTCTCTGAACATCCTTGGGCAAACCTGCCCGTACAGGTCAGCCTGTCGGCGCTGGATGGCGCGGAACAGCAGTTTGAAACAGAACCACGTGCCATCGTGCTGCCGGGCCGGCGGTTCTTCGACCCGGTCGCGGCCGCGGTGATAGAAGCGCGGCGCGATCTGTTATGGTCGCGCGCCAATGGGCCATCCATCGCGCAGGTCATGCGCGCGGTGTCCTATGAGCCGCAGGACCTGTTCCGTAAAGAGACCGATGCGTTACGCCTGAAGCAGGTCATCAAGGCGTTGGAAATACACGCAAAGCATGGGATTACGGACGAGAAGCAGCAAGAGCTTGCGGATGATATGTGGGACCTCGCGCTGATCCTCGAAGAAGGCGATCTGGCAGATGCCGCTGAGCGGATGCGCCGGGCGCAAGAACGTCTCAATGAGGCGATCAAGAATGGTGCATCGGACGAAGAGATCGCCGAGCTGATGCAGGAGCTGCGCCGCGCGACCGAAGACTACCTGCAGCAATTGTCTCGTCAGGCGCAACGCGACCAGCAGCAACAGCCGCCAGGGCAGCAGGGCGATCAGCAGAATTCGATGCAGATGACACAGGATGATCTGCAACGCATGATGGACCGCATTCAGGAGTTGATGGAGCAAGGGCGCATGGCCGAGGCGCAACAGGCGTTGCAAGAGCTTCAGGAGATGATGGAGAACATGCGCGTCACCCAAGGGCAGCAAGGTCAGGGCGGTCAAAGCCCGGGCGAACAAGCCATGGAGGGTCTGTCGGAAACGCTGCGCGAGCAGCAAGGGCTGAGCGATCAGGCGTTCCGCGATTTGCAGGAACAGTTCAACCCGAATGCACAAGCCGGCGAAAATCAGGGCAACGAAGGCCGCAATGGCGGTCAGGGGCGCGGCACGGAACATGAAGGCGAAGGTCAGGGGCAGGGCGGTGAACAGGACGGACAAGCCCAGAATGGTCAGCAAGGCGAAGGCGGTGCGCAGGGAAGCATTGCAGACCGTCAGCAAGCCTTGCGCGACGAGTTGAGCCGCCAGCAACAGAACCTGCCGGGTGCCGGGACACCTGAAGGGGATGCCGCGCGCGACGCGCTGGACCGCGCCGGGCGTGCGATGGATGGGGCAGAGGATGCACTGCGCCAGAACGATTTGGCGGAGGCGATCGACAATCAGGGTCAGGCCATGGAAGCGCTGCGCGAGGGCATGCGCGCACTTGGCGAAATGATGGCCGAACAACAGCAAAATGGCCAGCCGGGTCAGGGCACGCAAGAAAGCGACCAGCGTGCCGAGAGCCGCGACCCTTTGGGACGTGAGGCGGGCAATTCGGGTGTGCAGGGCGAAAACAGCCCGCTTGCGCTGAACGATGATGCCTATGGGCGCGCGCGCGAATTGCTGGATGAGATCCGCCGCAGGTCAGGCGACACAGAACGGCCTGAGGTCGAACGCGATTATCTGAACCGTCTGCTGGACAGGTTCTAGACGCCGCGCCGTTTGTTAAGGGGTGCCGCTGCCTGAAACCTGATCAAGCCAGGTCAGCAATGCTGTGACCTGAGTGTCCAGCCAGACACGCCACCCGTCGGCCATCTCCACATAACCCATCAGTGCGGGCTCTGCCTGCGGCATTTGCTGTGCGATCTGCGGTGCGTAAACATAGACCAGCACGAGACCTGCGACCAAGGCGGCGGCAAGAACGAAACCACGCCGGGCGCTTCGTTTTTCCTGCACCTCGATCTGGGCAGTCTGTCCGGGGTCCGTGCTGGCAGAGCGATCAGTGTTAGAGCGCAGCGTCGAATTTATCTCTTCGATATCCGGTAACAACTCGCGGCGGCTGGATATGGCTGATGATGCGGCTTTTGCAAAGGTTGCCTCATCCTTCTCGGGATTGGGTGCCGGTCGCGTCTTTTGCTCAGCTTTGCTGCTGTCTTGGGTGCGGCGTTTTTGGGGGGCATCGTCAAGGCCGAGGTCAGGTTGGCTTTCAAGGCTGGACTTTTCAGCCTTGCGCGCTTGTGCTTCCAACTCAGCCTCGGCGCGCAACACGTCCTCGACTGCCGGGTCCAGCGCCCGGCGCACCGGAGGCGTGGGCAGTTCGGGCGTCTCTTCCGGTTCTTCGCGGGTCTGTGCAGGTTCCGGTGTTTTTGGCAGATCAAGCGTTTCTGTCGGCGCATCGTCCGGTGCGTTCGGATGCTCCTGAAACCACGTCTGGCCACAGTTGGAACACTGCACATCGCGGCCATCCAGCGGCATCACATCTTCGGGCACTTCATACTGTGCGTCGCAATTGGGGCAAATCAACCGCATACTGAACCCTGCTGCATGGTTTCCATGGACCTTTTCATTTTGTGACACCCTATGTGACAGGTGTTTCAACGAAAAGTCTTAACTGAGCATAAACTCGGCAAGTGATGCATTGAAACCAGACCGGACCTGAGGCACAAGAGCCTCAGGCAAGGACCCGGAGGTCACGTGATCGAGCTGGACAACGTCGCTTATAGTTATAGTGGTGGCGCATTATTTTCGGATATATCCCTTACACTTGCGCCGGGCTCTTTTCATTTTCTGACAGGTCCGTCAGGGGCAGGAAAGACCACGTTGCTCAAGCTGTGTTACGGCGCTTTGTTGCCGTCGGTCGGGCAGGTTAGCGCCTTTGGCGCAGATCTCGCAGGTCTTGATCGCGAACAGATGGCCCTGTTGCAAAGGCGCGTCGGTGTTGTGCATCAGGATTGCCAGTTTCTGGATCACCTGTCGGTGGCGGAGAACATTGCACTACCACTGCATGTGACCGGGCGTGGGGCAGAGGGTGCGCATGACGACCTGATCGAGCTCATGGGCTGGGTGGGCCTGACCCACCGCGCCACGGCAATGCCGCCAGAGCTTTCAGGGGGCGAACGCCAACGTGCGGCTCTGGCACGCGGGGTGATCATGTCACCCGACGTGATCATCGCGGATGAGCCGACCGGCAACGTCGACTGGGAGATGTCACAGCGCCTTTTGCGCCTGCTGATCGAATTGAACAAAATGGGTAAAACAGTGCTGATCGCGACCCATGACCTCAGCTTGATCCGGGCGGCGAAATCTCAGATTCAGGCCCGTGTGCTGCGGATTGCAAACAATCGGGTGCAGCTTTCCGGGGCGGATCTGTGATGGGCGTCAAGGAAATCCTGCTGGGGGATCGCGGCGCTGACCGCGTTGTGCCACCCTCAGGGGTCACGGCGCAGCTTATCGTCTTTGCTTCGGGTGCCATGGCCTTTCTGGCGGTGTTCGCACTGGCCCTCAGCCTTGCATCTGGCCGGTTGGCGGCGCGCTGGGGGGATGAGTTGGCGCAATCAGCCACCATCCGCATTGTTGCCCCGTCAGAGCAATTGCAAGACCAGACGGCACTGACGCTGCGCATCCTTGAAACCACGGCTGGCGTTGCCTTTGCCCGCGCGCTGGATGTTGAAGAACAACGCGCTCTGCTGGCGCCATGGTTCGGGCCTGAACTGGACATTGATACTCTGCCGGTGCCGCAACTGATCGAAGTCATTCAGGAAGACAGTGGCTTTGACGCGGCGGGTTTGCGGCTGCGACTAGCGGCCGAGGTGCCGGGGGCAGTTTTTGACGATCATACACAATGGCGCGCGCCACTGGTGCAATCGGCGAACCGCCTCAAGGCGCTTGGCGTCGTGTCGGTGCTCCTGTTGGCCGTTACCATGGCGGCCATGGTGACGTTAGCGGCCAATGCGGCGCTGGCGGCAAATGCGCAAGTCATTCGCGTGCTGCGATTGGTGGGGGCGACCGACCAGTTCATTGCGCGTGCTTTTATCCGCCGATTTACGCTGCGGGCTGTGGCCGGTGCCGCTGGTGGTATGGTGCTGGGCATGGGGGCGGTGTTGCTTTTGCCGCCCGCCTCGGATGCGGGCGGATTTCTCACTGGTCTTGGGTTTCAGGGCGCTCAGTGGCTCTTGCCGCTGTTGATCCCGGCCCTTGCTGCTGCTGTGGCCTTCAGCGCAACGGGCTGGGCTGCCCGCCGCGTCCTCAAGGAGTTGTCGTGATGTTTCAATACCTGCGATCCGTGCTGTTCATTGCGCAAATGTATATTGCGATGCCGATCATTGGTTTGTTGTTCGCGCCTTGGGCATTGGTGGACAAACGCGGTGCCTTTGCCGCTTGCAAAGGCTATTCGCGCTATGTGTTCTGGACGGCGAAGTGGATGGTCGGGCTGCGTTGCGAAGTGCGCGGGACGCCGCCTGAGGGTGAAGCGCTGATCGCGGCCAAGCATCAGTCGTTCCTTGATATCATGATGATCTTTACCGCCTTGCCCTCGGCGAAATTCATCATGAAAAAGGAGATACTCTATACGCCCATCATCGGACTTTATGCGCGGCGTCTGGACTGTGTATCGGTGGATCGCGGCAAACGTGGCGCGGCCATCGAAAAGATGGTGGCGGATGTGCAAGCCGGGCGCAGCACGCCGGGACAGCTGATCATTTATTCGCAAGGCACGCGTGTCCCGCCGGGTGAAAAGCGCCCGTACAAGGTGGGGACGGGCATTCTTTACGAACAGTTGGGTCAGCCATGTGTGCCTGTGGCCACCAATGTGGGGGTCCTTTGGCCCAAACACGGGCTGTTGCGCAAACCGGGGGTGGCGGTGGTTGAATTTTTGCCGGTGATCGAGCCGGGCCTGCCGCGTGATGCGTTTATGAAACAGTTGGAAAACGTGGTTGAGACACGTTCCGATGCGTTGATGGCAGAAGCGGGGTTTGGGGATGGAAACGACACCTAGCCGGATCGCCAGCGTTGAGGCGCTGGAGTCGCTTTATGGCACGCCCGGCGCCCCTGCGCTGCGCAAAGTGGCGCGCCGGATGACACCGCTTTATCGCCGTTGGATCATGGCCTCAAAGCTCTGCGTGCTGAGCACGGTGGGCCCAGAAGGCACCGACGGCAGCCCGCGCGGGGATGACGGCCCTGTGGTGCAGGAACTGGACCCCGGAACGCTGCTGATGCCCGATTGGCGGGGCAACAACCGGTTGGATTCGCTGCGCAATATCGTGCAGGATGGGCGCGTGTCGCTGATGTTCATGGTGCCGGGGTCGCATAATGTGGTGCGTGTGAATGGCACGGCGTGGCTGAGCAACGACGCTGACTTGCGCGCGCGGTTTGAGCGGCAGGCGCGTCAACCTGCGACTGTCATCGTTGTTGAGATTGCGGAGATTTACACCCAATGCGCCCGGGCGTTGATGCGTGCGGGGCTGTGGTCTGGTGATGATCTGTCCGAAGATGTGCCCACCGTTGGCGAGATCCTGTCGGAAATGTCCGACGGGGACGAGGGTGGCACCGCCTATGATCAGGCATGGGGCGCGCGGGCCGCTAAAACCATGTGGTAGCCCGCGCGCGTCCTGATCACATGTGAATTGCGCCGCTACCGCAGGCCAGTGCGGCCTCACGGACCGCTTCGGAGTAGGTGGGATGCGCATGGCAGGTCATGGCGAGGTCCTCGGCGGAGGCGCCGAATTCCATGGCCACGCAGATTTCGTGGATCAGATCACCTGCCGCCGGGCCGACGATATGTGCGCCCAAGATGCGGTCAGTTTCTTTGTCGGCGATGATTTTAACAAACCCGTCGCCCGCAAAATTCGCCTTGGCGCGCCCATTGCCCATAAAGCTGAATTTGCCGACCTTATAGGCATGGCCCGCTTCCTTGAGGTTTTCCTCCGTCATGCCGACGTTCGCCACTTCAGGGTGGGTGTAGATGACGCCGGGGATCACGCTGTAATTGACATGTCCATGTTTGCCTGCAACCTGCTCGGCTGCGGCCATGCCTTCGTCCTCGGCTTTATGTGCCAGCATCGGGCCGTCAATCACGTCGCCGATCGCATAGATGCCGGCCACAGAGGTTTCCCAATGGGCGTTGACCTCAATCTGTCCCCGCGCAGACATCTTGACGCCCAGCGTGTCCAGACCCAGCCCTTCGGTGAAGGGTTTGCGGCCCGTGGCCACCAGAACCACATCGGCATCCAGCACATGTTCGCTGTCGTCCTTGCGCAGCTTGTAATGTACTTTCGCCTTGGTCTTGAGGCTTTCTGTCTTTTGCACAGCCGCGCCCATAATGAATTTAAGGCCCTGTTTTTTAAGCGTTCTTTGGAAGGTCTTTTGGACCTCTGCGTCCATGCCGGGGGTGATCGCGTCGAGGTATTCGACCACCGTGACCTCAGCACCGAGGCGCGCATAGACCGATCCCAGTTCCAGCCCGATCACGCCCGCACCGATCACCACCATCTTTTTTGGGATCTTCGCCAGTTCCAGTGCCCCGGTTGAGGTCACGACGGTTTTTTCATCCACCTCTACACCCGGCAACGAGGCCGGTTCGGAGCCTGAGGCGATGATGATATTCTTGGCTTCATGCACCTCGTCCCCGACCTTGACTTTGCCGGCCTCAGGGATCGATCCCCAGCCTTTCAGCCAGTCGATCTTGTTCTTTTTGAACAGAAATTCGATGCCCTTGGTGTTCTGGCCGATGGTGTCTTCTTTATAGGACATCATCTTTTTCCAATCGACGGACGGGCTTTTACCCATCAGCCCCATGGCGGCGAAATTATGCTCTGCCTCATGCAGCATATGGCTCGCGTGCAAGAGCGCCTTGGACGGGATACAACCGACATTCAGACAGGTGCCGCCCAGCGTGTCGCGTCCTTCGACGCAGGCCACTTTCAGACCCAGTTGCGCGCAGCGAATGGCGCAGACATAGCCGCCGGGGCCTGAGCCGATGATGATCACGTCGTAGCTGGC
This sequence comes from Roseobacter litoralis Och 149, assembly GCF_000154785.2. Taxonomy (NCBI): domain Bacteria; kingdom Pseudomonadati; phylum Pseudomonadota; class Alphaproteobacteria; order Rhodobacterales; family Roseobacteraceae; genus Roseobacter; species Roseobacter litoralis. Next base: position 3,160,149 of record NC_015730.1, on the reverse strand, counting down.
CATGGTATTTTTCCTTTGTTTTCAGGCGTCGGTATCGTGTCGGTGACACGTCGGTATTACGTCGGTGCGCAGGTGGCGCGGTTGGGCATAAACTGGCATCAAATAAGTCCCGCAATCAACAGTGCGGTTGTCGCGGCGACACCGATCATCCAGATGACCGAACGCCATGGGCTGAGACCGAAGGCATAGGCGGGCACGTAAGCGATGCGCGCAGCCAGATAGACCCACGCGCAGGCGGCGGTAAAGCCTGTGGACTGCCCTGAGATCGAGACAACCCCCACGGCAATCGAAAAGAGGATCAGCCCTTCGAAGTGGTTGTTCATCGCCCGCTGCAAACGAGCTGCAACGCCGGTGAGATGCACCGGCGTGTCGCGCGGCCCAAAGGCCGTTTTGGCATCAATCTGCATATTGCCCGCGACGGAATAGGCCCCCATCTGGGCCACCTGCAACAGCGCTGCGAGGGCAAGGACCGTCAGTTCAGGTGTCATCGTTTCGGCCTCGTTCCTGTGCGCGCAGATACAGCGCGACGCCCCATGCAGATGTGGCGTAAAGCACGGCAAACCCTGTGCCTGTGGCAGAGGCGCCCAGAATGATGGCCTTGGTATGGATCAACAGGGCCAGCAGGGTCATGACAGCTGCGATCCGAACCGCGGCTGTTGCGGGCGTTTCAATGCAAAACGCGATGAAGCGCAAGACAGGTTTCAGCAGCGGGGATGCAGGTGGTTCTGGCGGCGTTGATGATTGGGTTGTCACGTGGCCCCCTCAAAGTGACAGGAAGTATATGAGTGCAGTTGACAGCAAGCCAACCGTCCACGCAAGGCTGCGGATGCCCGTGAGCCCAAAGGCATAAGCGGGCAGGTAGACGAGACGCGCGAGCAGGAATGCCTGACAGGCGAGAAGCGACTGGTTGGTGGCGCTGTCGGTGACGACGATCAGCAGGACGGCAGGCGCGAAAAGCACCATTGCGTGGATCGAGTTGTGCAGTGCGCGTTCCAGCCGCCCCGCGATGCCGGACACTGTGCGCCCTTCATCGCGCGACCCCAGCAGGTAGGCTATGCCAAGCTGCGTCATCGCACCTGTGGCCTGAAGGATCAGGGTGAGGATGACCAGAAGGCCGTAGAGGGCGAGGATGGTGAGTTCGGTCATATTGTTTGCCTTTCTCTTACAAACCTAAGCCGCGATACCATTGATCAGCATTACAGTAGTGCCAGGCGACTATCTGCATGTTCCCTGATACAATAGCATACCACCCGTGTCGGCCCGGTCATTGATATCCCAGCCATTCTGGCAAATATTATTCTGCGCGACAAACTGGGCAATGTAGTCCTGCCGAACGTTTTCTTGTTGGCTCGGATCTACCAGACCATTCAAGCCATTGGTTGTAAACGCATATCTAAAGCCAGAGCTGCCATCTTGGCCACGTACTACAGTGCCGGTGCCACGGGCAATATCCAACGCCCCAGTTTTATTTCCTGACAAAAGCGCAACTTCTGTGGGTGTACAGGCTGCTAGGACAAGGGTTGCCAACCCCACAAACGGCACGAGTTTATACATGGTGACACTCCTGAACAAGTTTTGCGTCTTCATATGGCGGGTGCATGTTGCAGGCCCTCGGGCTGACGACCCCGTCGACGTCAAAAGGTCCGCTGGACTTTTTGCAAGATGGCTTGTGGCCCGAGTTCGGGCGCGGCTCCATGATTTCAAAAGTCAGCAGATTATAAATCCATTAACAAACGCCGTGGGTCTTCCAGCGCTTCTTTCACGCGCACGAGGAAGGTCACAGCGCCTTTGCCATCCACGATCCGGTGGTCATAGCTGAGCGCCAGATACATCATCGGGCGGATCACCACCTGGCCGCCGATGGCCATCGGGCGGTCCTGAATTTTATGCATGCCGAGGATGCCCGACTGCGGTGGGTTCAGGATCGGGGAACTCATCAGCGAGCCGTAAACACCGCCGTTCGAGATCGTAAACGTCCCGCCTTGCATTTCGGCCATCGACAGCTTGCCGTCGCGTGCGCGCGCGCCCTTCTCGGCAATCGCCTGTTCGATGGCATGGAACGACATGGCGTCCGCATCGCGAATGACCGGCACCACAAGGCCCGTGGGCGTGCCCGCCGCGATCCCCATATGGACGAAGTTCTTGTAGACGATATCCGTGCCATCAATCTCTGCGTTGACCTCGGGCACCTCGCGCAGGGCGTGGCAGCAGGCCTTTGTAAAGAAAGACATAAAGCCCAGTTTGACACCATGCTTTTTAAAGAACAGGTCTTTGTACTCGTTGCGCAGGGCCATCACCTCGGTCATGTCGACCTCGTTGTAGGTGGTGAGCATGGCAGCGGTGTTCTGGCTGTCCTTGAGGCGCTTGGCGATGGTCTGGCGCAGGCGCGTCATCTTGACCCGTTCTTCGCGGCTGGCGTCATCCGCAGAGACAGGCGCGCGCGGGGCCGCGGGGGCCGCTGCGGGGGCAGGGGCCGCATTGGCCGCAGCTATGGCGCTGCTGACGTCTTCTTTCATAATACGCCCGTCGCGCCCGGAGCCTGTCACCTGATCAGGACTTATTCCGGCCTCCGCCATTGCTTTTTTGGCGGAAGGCGCGTCTTCGACGTCCTTGCTGCCACTTGCAGGGGCCGCTGCGGCGGCAGGGGCGGGTGCTGACGCCGGGGCGGCGGATGCACCGTCGCCCGAAGACAGGAGCGCCAGTTTGCCACCAGCCTGAATGGTTGCGCCTTCAGCGGCCAGTATTTCCGTCAAGACACCTGAGGCAGGTGCGGGGACCTCGACACTGACCTTGTCGGTTTCCAATTCGCACAGCATTTCGTCCTGCGCCACGCTGTCGCCGACGGCCTTGAACCATGTGCTGACGGTAGCCTCGGTTACGGATTCGCCCAATGTGGGGACCATGACATCGACAGACGCGGATGCGGCAGCCGGTGCGGCGGCGGCGGGTTTTTCGGCGGGGGCAGCCGCTGCGACCCCTTCGGCTATTGTCGCGAGCAACGCATTTACGCCGACGGTATCGCCTTCGGCGGCAACGATTTCACCCAATGTGCCAGCGATGGGAGAGGGCACTTCGACCGTGACCTTATCCGTTTCCAACTCGCAGAGCATTTCGTCCACGGCCACAGCCTCACCGGGTTTCTTGAACCAGGTGGCCACGGTGGCCTCGGTCACGGATTCGCCCAATGTCGGTACGCGTACTTCAGTGGTCATTTCTTAGTTTCCTTCAATCGTCAGCGCTTCGTTCACGAGAGCTGCTTGCTGTGCTTTGTGCTGAGACGCCAGTCCGGTCGCGGGCGAGGCGGAGGTGGCGCGGCCAACATAGATGGGCCGCGCGTGTTTGGCTTTGATGCGGCCCAGAACCCATTCGATATTGGGTTCGATAAACGTCCATGCGCCCTGGTTCTTGGGTTCTTCCTGACACCAGACAACCTCGGCCTGTTTGAAGCGTTCAAGCTCCTTGACCGCAGATTGGGCGGGGAAGGGATAGAACTGCTCAACACGCAGGATGTAGATGTCGTCGATCCCGCGCTCGTCGCGTTCCTCAAGCAGGTCATAGTAGACCTTGCCCGAACACATCACGACGCGTTTGATCTTTTTGTCCGGCACCAGTTTGGTTTTGGAGTTGCCCTGCTGCGCATCGTCCCACATCAGGCGGTGGAAGCTGGAGCCGGTGGTGAATTCCTCGGCTGTGCTGACCGCGAGCTTGTGGCGCAGTAGCGATTTCGGGGTCATCAGGATCAGCGGCTTGCGGAACGAGCGGTGAATCTGACGCCGCAGAATATGGAAATAGTTGGCCGGTGTCGTGCAATTGGCGACGATCCAGTTGTCCTGCCCGCACATTTGCAGGAACCGTTCCAGCCGGGCGGAGGAGTGCTCCGGCCCTTGCCCCTCGAACCCGTGGGGCAGCAGGCAGACAAGGCCCGACATGCGCAACCATTTGCTTTCGCCGGAACTGATGAACTGATCGAACATGATCTGCGCGCCGTTGGCAAAATCACCGAACTGTGCTTCCCAGAGGGTCAGCGCGTTGGGCTCGGCCATGGAGTATCCATATTCAAACCCAAGCACCGCATATTCCGAGAGCATCGAGTCGATGACCTCATATTGGGCCTGTCCGGATTTGATGTTGTTCAGCGGATAGTAGCGTTCTTCGGTGTTCTGGTTCACCAGACCGGAGTGGCGCTGCGAAAAGGTGCCGCGTGTGCTGTCTTGACCCGAAAGACGCACGGGATAGCCCTCAGTCAGCAACGAGCCGAAGGCCAGTGATTCAGCGGTCGCCCAGTCAAAGCCTTCGCCGTTGTCGAACATCTGCTTTTTGCCATCCAGCAGGCGCCCGACCGTTTTATGGATCGGATAGTCGTCCGGTGCTGTGTAGAGCGCCTTGCCCACCTCGGCCATCGTTGCCTTGGAGATCGCGGTTTTGCCGCGCTGATACTGGTTTTTCTGCTTGTCCAGATGCGACCATTTCCCGTCGAGCCAGTCCGCCTTGTTCGGGCGGTATTCTTTCCCGGCCTCGAACTCTTCGTTCATATAGGCCTGAAACGCCGCCTTCATGTCTTCGATCTCGCCTTCGGGGATCAGCCCGTCCTTGACCAGCCGTTCGGTGTAAAGGCTGAGCGTGGTTTTGTGGCCCTTGATCTTCTTGTACATCATCGGGTTGGTGAACATCGGCTCATCACCTTCGTTATGGCCAAACCGGCGGTAGCAGAAGATGTCGAGCACCACGTCCTTGTGGAATTTCTGGCGGAATTCGGTTGCGACCTTGGCCGCATGCACGACCGCCTCGGGGTCATCGCCGTTCACGTGGAAAATGGGCGATTCCACCACCAGCGCATTATCGGTCGGATAAGGCGAGGAGCGCGAGAAATGCGGGGCCGTGGTAAAGCCGATCTGGTTGTTCACCACGATGTGCATGGTGCCGCCCGTCCGGTGCCCGCGCAGACCCGAGAGCGCGAAACATTCCGCCACGACGCCTTGTCCGGCAAAGGCTGCATCGCCGTGCAGCAGGATCGGCATGACGCTTGTGCGGTCAGGATCGTTGTTTTGATCCTGCTTGGCGCGACATTTGCCCAGAACCACCGGGTTGACCGCCTCAAGGTGGCTGGGATTGGCGGTCAGGCTGAGGTGCACGGAGTTGCCGTCAAATTCCCGATCAGATGAGGCACCAAGATGGTATTTCACATCGCCGGAGCCGTCGACATCCTCAGGTTTATAGCTGCCGCCCTGAAATTCGTTGAAAATGGCGCGGTAGGGTTTGGCCATCACATTGGCCAGCACCGACAGCCGCCCCCGGTGGGGCATGCCTATCACGATGTCGCGCACACCCAGCGCGCCGCCGCGTTTGATGATCTGTTCCATCGCGGGCACGAGGCTTTCGCCGCCAACAAGGCCGAACCGTTTGGTGCCCATGTATTTGACGTGGAGAAATTTTTCGAAGCCTTCGGCCTCGACCAGTTTGGATAGGATCGCCTTGCGCCCTTCACGGGTAAAGGCGACTTCCTTGCCGAACCCCTCGATCCGCTCCTTGAGCCAGCCGGCTTCTTCGGGGTTTGAGATGTGCATATATTGCAGCGCAAAGGTCCCGCAGTAGGTCCGTTTCACGATCGACAGGATTTCGCGCATCGACGCCATTTCAAGGCCAAGCACCTTGTCGATGAAGATCGGGCGATCCATGTCCGATTCAGTAAACCCGTAGGATTTGGGGTCAAGCTCGGGGTGGGGGGTCTGCTCGCGCATGCCCAGCGGGTCCAGATCGGCCACAAGGTGGCCCCGGATACGATAGGCGCGGATCAGCATCAGCGCGCGGATGGAATCCAGCACCGCACGTTTGATCTGCTCATCGGTTACTGCGACACCCTGCTCGGCGGCTTTGGCCTGAATTTTGCCAGCGGCCGCTTTGACCTCGGGCTCCGGCGCCCATTCGCCAGTGAGTGCCGCGGTCAGATCATCGGCGGGTTGCGGCGGCCAGTCGCTGCGCGCCCAGGATGGCCCCGACGCCTCGCGTTTGACCGAGACCTCATCATCGCCCATGGCCTTGAAAAACGCCTGCCACGCCTCATCGACGGCCGATGGGTCATTGGCATAGCGCGCATACATCTGTTCGAGATATTCCGCGTTGTGCCCCTGCATGAAGCTGGAGGCGTGGAACTGGTCGTTGGCGGGATGGTCGGTCATTGGGATACCTCATGTGGGTTGGGACCGTAGGTGTTGGGGCCGGGTTGAGACGGGCGAGTGAGCCAGAAGACTACGATGAATGGCGAAAGTGCTACGATGATCAGCGAAATGATCACGATGATCCCGAAGGCACCCTCAAATAAAGATGCAGGGTCGGAGCTGGTCAGAAGCTCAGTGCCTCCAAAAAGACCGATGAAAATGGATAGTCCAACAATCGCGATCAACGGATAAAACAGATAGACACCCGACCGCCCGCTGTCGTGCATGCGACGCCAGCCAACGGCGAGAGTTGGAATAAAAGTAGCCAGGTTGAAGGCTCCGGAGAGCAGGGTCGGGCCGCCGGGGGTGCCCGATGCTCCGTTGATGACCCCCTCAATAAAACCGAAAAACAAACCGCCCAATATAGTGAACAGGAAAAACCACCAGTATTCTGATCGCGATGCACGGCCGGAGAACGTGAAGTATTTTCGAAAGCAGGTTTTGATGGATTGGGTGAAGGTCATTGAGCGCACCCTTCCGCCTGGCGGGTACCGCCGGGCAGCGCCCGAACCGCCCCCACGGGGCGGGCGCTTCGCTTCCCACCCCTCGGTTCGGACACTGCCCTCTGTGCGCAAGTCCAACGCTTGAGTGCTGGCCGGGGCTCCGCCCGTTCGCCGCTCGAAAGCGCCATTGGCGCTTTCGCCTCGCTTATGCTCGGATCGCGGCTCACCCCTTCGCAATCGCTTCCTGAACCGCTTCGCCCAGTGTCGCGGGGCTGTCGGCGACCACGATGCCTGCAGCGCGCATGGCGTCGATTTTATCCTCGGCACCGCCTTTGCCACCGGCGACGATTGCGCCCGCGTGACCCATGCGGCGGCCGGGAGGGGCCGTACGGCCCGCGATGAAGCCGGCAGTCGGCTTCCAGCGGCCCTTTTTCTTTTCATCTGCCAAGAACTGTGCCGCGTCTTCCTCGGCGGAGCCGCCGATTTCACCGATCATGATAATGCTCTGGGTCTCTGGATCGGCCAAAAACATTTCCAAAACGTCAATGTGTTCGGTGCCTTTGATCGGATCGCCACCGATGCCCACGGCGGTAGACTGGCCCAGCCCCAGATCGGTGGTCTGCTTGACCGCCTCATAGGTCAGCGTTCCGGAACGGGAAACGACCCCGCAAGATCCGCGTTTGTGGATATGTCCGGGCATAATGCCGATTTTGCACGCATCCGGCGTGATAACCCCGGGACAATTCGGGCCGATCAGTCGGGATTTGGACCCCTCAAGCGCGCGCTGAACTTTCATCATGTCCAGCACCGGGATGCCTTCGGTGATGCAGACGATCAATTCCATCTCGGCATCGATCGCTTCCAGGATACTGTCGGCGGCAAAGGGGGGCGGCACATAGATCACGGAGGCGTTGGCTTCGGTCGCGTGTTTCGCCTCATGCACGGAGTTGAACACTGGCAGGTCCAGATGCGTTTGCCCGCCCTTGCCGGGGGTCACGCCGCCCACCATTTTTGTTCCGTATGCAATAGCCTGTTCGGAATGGAATGTGCCCTGTGATCCGGTCAGACCCTGACAGATCACCTTGGTGTTTTCGTCGATAAGTACGGCCATTTTGTTTCCTTTGACTTACATTTTAATGGCGATGGCACTGGTGCCATCATTGAGACAATCGCCACTGTTGCCAGCGGCAGAATAGGTGACGCGGATGAGCATTTGCGTCGCAAAGATCGACAGCCCGTCACAGGGGGCGACGGGTTGGTTTATGTTGCGTTCGGGATTGCCCAGCGTGACCTTGCCCGGAAAGAGCGTTTCAGCAGTGCGCTGGCCCATCTCTTCGGCGATCGCCAGCGGGACATCAGTTGTTTGCATCATGCAATACCCGGCCTTGAAAACGCCGGAAACACCGGGAGCGGTGAATTCGGTAACGCCCTCATCGAGGCCCTTGCCCAGCGTGAAGCCGGTGCTGGAAAACGCAAAGGGCATGTCCTGCGGCGTGCGGTAGTTGCGCAGGCACAATTCAAAGGCGAGCCGCATGTTCTGGGTCGCAACTTTCAAGCTGCCCTGTGCCGCGACTTGCAAGGGCATCAGCGTTACGCAAGTGAGTATGAACAGGGCGGCGCGCCGGATCATTGCACGTCCTCCAGCGGGACGGTTGCGGACACGGTGAACAGCACCTGCGGGGAACTCATTTCGATCAGAATAAGATCAGAGCGCGGGCCAAGTGCCCCTTCGAGAAGGAATTTCCTGTAGGTTTGTGAGATGCCATCCACGTCCCCTTCGGCATCGTCGTTTGGGTCCATCAATGTTATGCGCGTGGGACCACCTGCAAGCCGCATGCTACCGTCAGCAGGCAGGATCTGGCGCAGGGTGGCTTCCATGGCATTAGAGTTGAAGTTGTGATCGGGACTGGTCCGGGCGATCTGGCAATAGACATGCGCCGCTTGCGTGCCAACGGCGACTTCAACGAGGCGATACTGGCCGAGACCCCAGCGCCCCTGATGACGCCGAAACAGGCGACCATCTGCGGATTGCTCATGCCTGAGATACTGCAGGTTTGCCGGAGATTGGGCCATGGCAGTCACAGGATTTGCAAGAAACGGCGCGCACGTGCTGGAAAAGTCGTTCCAAAGATCCGTCAGGATCGCGCTGGGCGCCTGCGCTGCGGCAGGACCTGCAAGGCAGAGGGATATGGTGAGGGCGCGGATCATTTGCTGATGTCCGGTTTGTCGATGCGGACGTCAACTTCGAGAGCCAACGAGTCAACGTCAAACGCTACTACTAGATGCGTTTCGCGTCCTTCGAAAACGCCATTCAGAACAAAGGTATAACCCAATGGGCTTTTGTCGGTAACAGGAGCACCATTTTGCATTTTTACCCGCACAGGCCCGCCGACCATCTCAATTGAACCAGTTTGGGCAACCAATGTCCGAAAAAGTGCTGCTGATCCAGCAAGGTCCTCTGCGGGAAAATCTCGATAAGAACTTGTGAAGCACGTGAAGTGAAAATAACTGCGCGTCTCTTCCATCACTACGCCGAAGCCAAAATTTTGGGCATTAGCTTCTTGGACATAGTCTAGAAACGCGTCATCTTCCGTTCCTGCTATAAAAAGCCCAACGCCTTGACGCGGAAGCGCATTTCGTGCCGCCGCTGGGTTTTCGATGAAAGGGGTGCACCTTTCAATAAATGCTGCCCAAGCGCCAACAATGAATTGTTGGTCTGAACGGGCGACCTGAGCGAACGAAAACCCAGACAGCGACATGCAGATGCATGCCGCTAAGCTGACGGTCGATTTGCCTAGTCGCCCTGACACTTTTCAGCCCTTCACAGCCTTCACGATTTTCTGCGCGCCGTCCTTGAGGTTGTCGGCGGCGATCACATCAAGGCCGGAGTTGTTGATGATATCCTTGCCCTGCTGCACATTCGTCCCTTCGAGGCGGACAACCAGCGGTACTTTGAGGCCGACTTCTTTTACCGCGGCGACGACGCCTTCGGCGATCACATCGCAGCGCATGATACCGCCGAAGATGTTCACCAGAATGCCTTTGACCTGCGGGTCGGAGGTGATGATCTTGAACGCTTCGGTGACCTTTTCCTTGGTTGCACCACCGCCCACATCGAGGAAGTTCGCAGGTTCCGCGCCATAGAGCTTGATGATGTCCATTGTCGCCATCGCCAGCCCCGCGCCGTTCACCATGCAGCCGATTTCACCGTCCAGAGCAATATAGTTGAGATCGTATTTGGAGGCTTCCAGTTCCTTGCTGTCTTCCTCGGTGACATCGCGCAATTCGGAAATATCCGCATGGCGGTACATCGCGTTACCGTCAAAGGCCACCTTGGCATCAAGGACCTTGAGATCGCCGCTATCGGTGACGATCAGCGGGTTGATCTCCAGCATTTCCATGTCTTTTTCCATGAACGCATTGTAGAGCAGGCCCATCAGGCCCACGCATTGCTTGACCTGCTTGCCTTCCAGGCCCAGCGAGAATGCGATGCGGCGCCCATGAAAAGCCTGATAGCCGGACGCGGGATCAACGGAGAAAGACAGGATTTTTTCCGGCGTGGAGGCGGCGACCTCTTCGATGTCCATGCCGCCCTCGGTTGAGCAGACAAAGCTGACGCGGCTGGTTTGGCGGTCCACTAAAAGCGCGAGGTAAAGTTCGGTTTCAATCCCGGCCCCATCCTCGATGTAGATGCGGTTCACCTGTTTGCCTGCGGGGCCTGTCTGATGCGTCACGAGCGTGCGGCCCAGCATCTTTTTCGCCTCTTCTGCAGCTTCGGCGACGGATTTTGTCAGGCGCACACCGCCTTTTTCGCCCGCGTCGACCTCTTTGAACGATCCCTTGCCGCGCCCGCCTGCGTGTATCTGCGCCTTTACAACCCACAATGGCCCGTCCAGTTCGCCTGCGGCGGTCTTGGCATCTTCGGCCTTGAGCACAACGCGGCCGTCTGAGACCGGTGCGCCATAGCTGCGAAGGAGGGCTTTGGCTTGGTATTCGTGGATATTCATGTCAGCGTCCTGTCAGATTGCGATTGGATGCATGCTAGAGCGAAAGCTGAAGTCAAGTGAACCGCATTATGGATAAAAAAGGACTAAACCGGGTATTCTTTTAATTTTGTGATCACAGCATTAAATCGTGTGATCACAAAATCAAACCAGCCAGTTTTTCGAATCAGTTGCGATGGGATTCGATACTTAAAGAACTTCAATCTGTGTCGACGAAGTATGTGCTGTATCTCTATTTCTACTAAAAATAGAAATTTACCGAAAAGCTATGTGCCGAATACTACCTGTGGATGAAGCTTGGGCAAAACGCGTTAATTTTATATTAATAGCTTGGTTAACGTGCTTAAATGACGCCACAGGTTAAAGATGTATATTCCGATCGAGATTTCATTTCTTTGCCTCATTAACTTCTGCGCTTTGTCCGAAAAACCGGCAGCGTGATTATCTGGTAGGAGAGATTAAATGAATAAGTTTTTAACGGCCACGTTGGCAGCGGGTGTCGCGGTCACGATGGCAAGTGGCGCTTCTGCGACCACGTTTGATTTTGCTGCTCTAGCGAATTCAGGCAGCGGTCCTCTTTTTTACGAGGGCAGTTGGGAAAGCCGCGTTGATACGACGGCAGCTGGTGGCATGTTTGTCGATGCGTCGGATACTTTCACCGTGGGCGGCATAGGCGTCGTAGCTACAGCCGGATCATATGACAGCACAGGCACAACCACAGGTGCTTTGGGCGGTGCAAGCGCGTATTTGGACAAAGACTCCGACGGTAGACCGGCGGGACTTGGTGTGGCTCAGACATCGTCTTTGACCGGCGATGATCAAGCAGACCCCGGAAGCGATGACAACACGGGCGTACTCGGTAACAACGGTGGCGATATATTCGAGTATCTCATTTTGACGTTCACAGAGTCGGTATTCATGCAAGGCGTCACGTTCTATAATGATGGTCACTTTCTCATTACGGATGGCAAGGTCGGATACAATCAAGACGGCAGCGAAGTTATGACCGACCTAGCAATCACAATGGGCGTAAATGATTACACTTCGCTCGGGGCGTCTGATACTTGGGTGTTTGGTAAAGTGGCTGATGGCCACAACTTTTACATAAACGCTGTTTCTGTCGCGCCCGTTCCAGTACCTGCGGCGCTGCCATTGCTATTGGCTGGCATCGGCGGCTTTGGCTTCATGGCACGGCGCAAGCGTAAAGCGGCTTGAACCAGTCCATAGACAAACAAAAAACGCCCCGGAGATTTCCGGGGCGTTTTCTTTTGTGTCAGCTATTTCGGTTCAGGACAAGCTGTCGTCGATGCCCTTGCAGGCTGTGACCAGCCCTTTGACCGCCTTGACAGAGCTGTCGAACATGGCCTGCTCATCCTTGTTCATCGAGATTTCGACCACGCGCTCGATGCCGCCCGCGCCGATCACCGTGGGCACGCCGACATAAAAGCCCTTCAGGCCATAAGCACCATCAACATAGGCCGCGCAGGGCAGCACGCGTTTCTGGTCCTTGAGGTAGCTTTCGGCCATTTCGATCGCGGATGTGGCAGGCGCATAAAACGCAGAGCCGGTTTTCAGCAAGCCGACGATTTCGGCACCGCCGTCGCGGGTGCGTTGCACGATGGCATCCAGTTTATCTTGTGTGGTCCATCCCATCTTGACCAGATCCGGCAGCGGGATGCCCGCAACGGTGGAATAACGCACCAAAGGGACCATCGTGTCACCATGACCGCCCAGAACAAAGGCGGTGACGTCTTTCATGGACACATCGAATTCATCCGCGAGGAAATGCCGGAAGCGTGCCGAATCAAGGACACCCGCCATACCGCATACTTTTTCATGCGGCAGGCCCGAGAATTCGCGCAGGGCCCAGACCATCGCATCGAGCGGGTTGGTGATGCAGATCACGAATGCATCGGGTGCATGTGCGGCAATCCCTTCGCCGACAGATTTCATCACCTTGAGGTTGATCCCCAGAAGGTCATCGCGGCTCATGCCGGGTTTGCGTGCAACACCAGCGGTCACGATGCAAACATCCGCGCCTGCGATATCGGCATAGGATTGTGTACCCGACATTCTGGCATCGAATTTTGCGGATGGGCCGCTTTCGGCGATATCCAGCGCTTTGCCTTCCGGGACGCCTTCGGCGATGTCGAAGAGGACGACGTCGCCCAATTCCTTGAGGGCTGCGAGGTGGGCGAGCGTGCCGCCGATCTGGCCTGCGCCGATCAGTGCGATTTTGGGTCTTGCCATTTTGAAGATGCTCCGCGTTCGGTTGATTTCGTAGCCCTGCTAGCGAATGAACGCGGCTTGCGCAAGTTTACTTAGAGGATCGAACCAATCATTGGCCCCCGCTGATAGCATTGGACAATGCTCTGTGTATGGGTCTTAAAGGCAGGGATGCTGACACTCGACCTGACATTTTTCCTGATCGCAGGACCGGCCGTTATATTCGCGGGGATTTCCAAGGGGGGATTTGGATCAGGCGCCGCCTTTGCCTCGGCGAGCATTCTGGCGCTGGTCGTGGAGCCCGGCCTCGCTCTGGGGGTGATGCTGCCTCTGTTGATGCTGATCGACGCCAGTACGCTGCGGCCGTATTGGCGCAAGTGGGATATGCAGGCAGCGATTTTGCTGATTCTGGGCGCACTGCCTGGCGTGGCACTTGGGGCAGCTTTGTACAAACTGACAGAACCGGATGTTTTCCGCGTGCTTATTGGCGTGATCTCGGTTGGGTTTGTGATCTGGCAGATCGCCACCGCGAATGGTTTCATTAAAGTTGCAACCAAGATGCTGTCCCCCGCGGCGGGCGTTTTCGCGGGTGCGGTTGCAGGATTCACAAGCTTCGTGAGCCACGCGGGGGGGCCGCCCGCCGCGATTTACCTGCTGTCAAAGAAACTAGGCAAAACGGAATATCAGGCAACCACGGTGCTGGTGTTCTGGGCCGTGAATATTGCGAAATTCATTCCCTATGCGTTTCTTGGCATGTTTACCTTGCAGACGGCGACCGCCAATCTGGTGCTGGCCCCCTTCGCATTTCTGGGGGCCTCGCTTGGTGTCAAAGCACATGCTGTGGTGCCCGAACGCGCGTTTTTTGCGCTGACGTATGTTTTGCTGACCGTCACGGGCACCAAGCTGATTTGGGACGGGCTGACCTGAGCCAAGGCGACGCCGGCACTGATGGGAGCCTTATCCGGCTGCGCCATGCAAGACTGAAGCGCCGTATTAGAGTGACGCGGTTACACGTCTTCGCCTTTGACTGGTAGGACTTCGTCAAGTTGTTCAAATGACTGCCCTGATGCCACCAGACACGTCAGCCCATTGGGCGTTGTGACGGTGATCGTCCAAGTGCCGGTGCGCTCTGATGCGAAGACCTCAACAACAGAGTTGTTAGCGCCAAGGCCCATGGAATGGCGGGTTTCGCCGTATCCTTCGGCAAGCCTGTCTACAACCGCCTCGCGCGGGCCACAATTGCGCGGGTTTTCGGCAGCCGCGCTATGGCTGGATACGATGTAAAGAGCAGCGGCTGCGGTGAGCGCGCCAAGATGCAGTACTTTTACAGTGCGTTTCATGTCTATCTGCCTCAAGAGTAAGTTGAAATTTGACCTTCTGGTCAGACCGGTTTTCCGGCAGTGACCGGATTAATCCGGTTGGTATGCAGTCGCTGCGGGTGTGTCCGGCCATTTTCAGGCGGCAGTTTTTTCTGCACTGGGCACAGGTCTGTTGAGCGACCCCTGAAGCATCCGTTACAGAGTTGAACTAATCGTAAAGACCACGCGCGCAAACAGTTTCAATTTGAGGCTTTCTGCACTGCAGCGAGAAAATGCTTGATGTTCAATTCTAAAAATAATACGAATTCGCGCAAGTTTATAAGGCGCGCTGATGCCTCGGTCTTTTGGCACAGGCTTCCGGCGTCGCGGTCACGATCGGAGTTGTTTCATGTCACATTCCAACCGACCCCTGCGGTCCGTCCTGTACTTGCCTGCGTCCAACCCGCGCGCTTTGGTCAAGGCACGCAGTCTGGACGTGGATGCGATCATTTTTGATCTCGAAGACGCGGTGGCGCCTGATGAAAAAGCAGGCGCACGCGATACGCTCGCACAGGCGCTGTCTGAGGGCGGCTATGGCGCGCGCCTGAAAATTGTGCGGGTCAACGCGCTCGACACGCCCTGGGGTGTCGCGGATTCAAAGGCGGCGACTGACATGGGCGCGGATGCGGTGTTGCTGCCAAAAGTGGATGGACCGGAGCACCTTGAGGCGCTCGCGGCGCTCACCGGTGATTTGCCGCTGTGGGCGATGATGGAAACGCCACTTGGCATGTTGAATGCCGCCGCAATTGCCAGCCACGAGCGCTGCGCAGGGCTGGTTATGGGTACCAACGATCTCGCCAAAGACATGGGCACGCGGTTCCGCTCGGATCGTTTGCCGATGATGGCCGGGCTGGGCCTGTGCCTGTTGGCCGCCAAGGCGCATGGTGTTGCGATTGTGGACGGTGTCTATAATGCCTTTAAAGATGATGAGGGGCTGAAGGCCGAATGTGATCAGGGCCGCGACATGGGTTTTGACGGAAAAACGCTGATCCATCCCGCACAGATCGCAATCGCGAATGCAGCCTTTGCGCCAACGGAAGAAGAAGTCGAACTCGCCAAGCGTCAGATTGACGCTTATGAGGCTGCATTGGCCGAAGGTCAGGCGGTTGCCGTGGTCGACAGCCGGATCGTTGAAAATCTGCATGTTGCAACTGCGCGCGAAACATTGGCAAAAAGGGACGCAATAGCAACCCTGAACGCGAGGTAGCAAAATGTTACTCCTGATCGCCGGCCTGATCCTTTGGATCGCAGCACATTATTTCAAACGCCTGATGCCACAACAGCGCGCGGCGATGGGAAACGCGGGCAAGGGTGTCGCCGCCGTTGCGATTGTCGCATCTCTTGTTTTGATGGTGATGGGGTACCGGGCTGCAGACTTTATCCCCGTCTGGCAACCGCCTGCCTTTATGATGCACGTCAACAACACGCTGATGCTCTTTGCGCTCTGGGTCTATGGATCGAGCGCTGCGAAGGGCGCCAAGGCGTGGCCTGCATACAAGCTGCGTCACCCGCAGCTGGTAGGGTTCAAGATCTGGGCGCTGGCGCATTTGCTGGTCAATGGCGATCTCGCGTCGATTATTCTGTTCGGCGGGCTGCTTGCCTGGGCCGTGGGGTCGGTGATCCTGATCAACAAGGCAGAACCTGAGTGGACCGCACCTGAGCGGGCGGGCATGGCGACGCGCGTGCGTCTGGCAGTGATCACGCTGGTTCTCTACGGGCTCATTTCAGCTGTTCACATATGGGCGGGCGTCTGGCCATTCCCGACTTAACTCCGGAGCATTGCGCATGATACTTTATCGCTTCCTCTCAGCGGAGGATACTTCCGCCTTTTGCCATAAAGTCACGGATGCGTTGAACAAAGGCTGGTCCTTGCACGGTAGTCCGACGCAGACGTGGGACCATCGTGCGGGTGTCATGCGCTGCGGGCAAGCGGTCACCAAAGAGGCGCTCGGCACCTATACCGCTGACACCAAACTCGGAGAGCACTGATGCGCACCAAGACCAATGACGGCCGCTTTTTCGAAGACTATGCGGTCGGGCAGGTGATCAATCATGCAGTGCCCCGCACGGTCAAAATGGGCGAACGCGCGCTTTATCATATGCTCTATCCGGCGCGGCATGCGCTTTATTCATCGGACCAGTTTGCGCAAACCTGTGGGATGCCATTCAGCCCGCTGGATGACATGATCGCCTTTCATGTGGTCTTTGGCAAAACCGTGCCAGATGTGTCGCTGAACGCGATTGCCAATCTCGGCTATGCCGAAGGGCGCTGGCATCTGCCGGTCTGGCCCGGGGACACGCTGCGCTCACGATCCGAGGTCATTGGGGTCAAGCAGAATTCCAACGGGAAAAGCGGCGTGGTCTGGGTGCGTACCACCGGCCTGAACCAGAACGATGAAACGGTCATGGACTATGTGCGCTGGGTGATGGTGCGCAAACGGGACCCGGAGGCGGATGCGCCCGAACCGGTGGTGCCGGACCTTGCCAAAGTGGTCGCGCCGGACACGCTGGTGATCCCGCGCGGTCTGGATTTCACGAACTATGATTTCACCCTCGCCGGTGAGCCGCATCGCTGGGGTGATTACGAGGTGGGTGAGACGATTGATCATGTGGACGGCGTCACCATAGAAGAAGCAGAACACATGATGGCGACCCGGCTGTGGCAGAACACCGCCAAGGTTCACTTTGACACCTCGGCGCGCCCGGATGGCTCGCGATTGATTTACGGGGGGCATGTGATCTCGATGGCGCGCACGCTCAGTTTTAACGGGCTGGCGAATGCGCAGATGATCGTGGGGCTGAATGGCGGCGCGCATGCGAACCCCTGTGTCAGTGGCGATACCGTGCGCGCCTGGTCCGAAGTGCTGGACAAGGCCGAAACATCTGCGCCGGGCGTTGGCGCGATCCGTTTGCGTCTGGTGGCGACCAAGGGCGGCGCCCCCTTTGATCTGCGCGGTGAGGATGGGAAATACCTGCCCAACGTGCTGCTGGACCTCGATTACTGGGCCTTGATGCCCGTGTAACAGCGTGACTTCGTTGCGTACGCCGCCTAATCTGCGCGCATCTTACCCGTGTCCTACATGATTGTTGCCGCCTGCGCGCTGCGCTTCCTTGCAGGGCATCGGCGCGCATAGATGGAAAGGCCAAGCATGCGTAAAGCGTTCATTGCGATGCTATTCGCGGCCATGCTGGTTTTGCCGGCGACCGCGAAATCGAATGACCGGACGGATGATTTCGTAACCGCAAATACGCTGGCCATTCTCTATCACGAGTTGGGTCACGCGTTGATTGATATTCTGGACTTGCCCGTCTTCGGTCAGGAAGAAGACGCAGCGGACGTGTTGAGCGTGTTGCTGATCCATCAGCTTTACGATGACGGCGATGCGAGCGACATCATCTATGATGCGGCTTTCGGTTTCCTGCGGGAGGCAGAAGAATATGAACCTGCGCTCTGGGGCGTACATGGTCCGGACCTGCAGCGCTATTACACGATGATTTGTCTGTTTTATGGCGCTGATCCCGATGGTCGCCATGACCTCGCAGAGGAGCTTGATCTGCCGGAAGAACGACGTGACACCTGTTCCGATGAATTTGAACTGGCCGAGGCAAGCTGGGGGCCTGTGCTGGATGAGATTGCTGAGGAGGCTCCGGGTAAGAGCCTTGTTTTTAAGGGCGACGTAACCGGTTTGCTTGGTGGTGTGCTGGCCGAGGAGGTTGCCGCGCTGAACGCCGATTTTGCCCTGCCCGACAGCGTTTATCTGTCAGTGCAGGACTGCGACGAAGCAAATGGGTTTTATGACCCGGAATCACGCGAGATCATTCTGTGTTCTGAACTGGACGGATATTTGCGCGACCTGTCGAATTTTTGATCGCTGTTTTGCTGAAAATGCTGGGCATGTCCCGATAGTGGCATAACCTCGGCTTATGAGATTTATATGGGTTGGCGTCATTTATCTGTTTGGGTCCGTGCAGGCTGCGCTGGCCTGCCAGTTGGCGCTTGTGTTGGCCGTCGATATTTCCGGGTCTGTAGACAAACACGAATATCGCATTCAGATGGACGGGCTTGCTGCGGGTTTGAGGGACGGCATCGTCGTGGATGCGCTGCTGGAGCAAGAGGCGATGGTGACGCTGATCCAATGGACGGGGTCAAGCCGCCAGCGGCAGACCATACCCTGGACAGCGATCCGCGCGGCCGAAGACGTAGCGCGCCTTGCAGACCGAATAGCGGCGGATGAACGGGTTTGGCGCAACTATTCAACGGCCGTCGGCGAGGCCCTGATCGCGGCGGAACAGGCGTTAAAATCCGTGCCGCATTGCGCACGCAAGGTCATTGATGTGTCCGGTGATGGAATATCAAATGAAGGTGCAGCGCCGGACAGTCGCAGAGCGGCACTGACCGCGTTGGGGGTGACGGTAAACGCGCTGGCCATTGAAACCGATGAGGACGATCTGACGGGCTGGTTTTACGAGAACCTCATCCACGGTGAGGGTGCCTTTGTCATGACCGCAGACAGCTTTGAGGATTATCCGGCGCAGATAAAGCGCAAACTCCAGCGTGAAACGACGCGACAGCTCAGTCGAAATGATTAATGTGATCACGGTTTTGTTAGGTGTGATCACAAAACGCGCAAAAGGGAGAATTTTGTTCAGATCGCGCCAATTTAACGCGCTTTTTGGCCGATGCCGCAGGTGACAAGTGCAATAATAGGAGTAAAAGAATATCAGCGAATAAAAGGAACATATCATGGCTGATGTGAATCGGGGCAACCGTCCCTTGTCACCGCATCTGAGAATCTACCGCCCGCAGCTCACGTCAATAACCTCTATCTTGACGCGGATCACGGGAAACGCTCTGCTGATTTCCTCCCTGCTGGTTGTGTGGTGGTTTCTCGCGGCGGCAACGTCGCCTGAATCCTTCGCGGTTGCCAATGGCGTGCTGACCAGCTGGTTCGGTGATGTGGTCATGACCTTGTCGCTCTGGGGGCTATGGTATCATACGCTTGCCGGTGTGCGGCATCTGATCTGGGACCAAGGCATCGGCCTTGACATCGAAACCGCGTATAAAATGGGCTATGCGGTGATCGGCGGATCTTTTGTGCTGACACTTTTGACCATCATCTTGATCTAAGGGGCCTGTGATGAGCTATCTAACCGACCGAAAGCGCGCTGTGGGCCTTGGATCTGCCAAGTCCGGGACGGAACACCACTGGTCGATGACGGTCAGTTCTGGTGCGCTGCTTATTCTGATCCCGCTGTTCGTCTTTACCTTTGGCCCGATGCTGGGCGCGTCATACGAAGAGGTTACGGCCTATTTCGCCCGCCCGTTCCCGGCGGTAATTGCCGGTTTGACGATCATTGTAACGTTTAAGCACTTTGCGGGGGGCGTTCAGGCGCTACTTGAGGACTACGTGCACGGTGTGGCGCAAAAAGTGGCGATCGTGGCGATGACATGCGTCAGCTATGCGGCCATGGGTTTTGGCCTCTATGCGATTGTTCGCCTCGCACTGTAAAAATCATTCCGGCGCGCGCCTGTGTGCCAGCTAGACTTCCGGGAGTTACTCGATGGCTGAATACGAATATGAAACACATGAATACGACGTTGTCGTCGTAGGAGCAGGCGGTGCTGGCCTGCGTGCGACTCTCGGCATGGCCGAGCAGGGGCTTCGCACCGCCTGCGTCACCAAAGTGTTCCCGACCCGCTCTCATACGGTTGCCGCGCAGGGCGGGATCGCCGCTTCGCTGGCCAATATGGGCCCGGATAACTGGCAGTGGCATATGTACGACACGGTCAAAGGCTCCGACTGGCTCGGTGATACGGATGCGATGGAATACCTCGCCCGCGAAGCGCCCAAGGCGGTTTATGAGCTGGAACACTACGGTGTCCCGTTCAGCCGGACAGAAGAGGGCAAGATTTACCAGCGTCCCTTTGGCGGACATACAACCGAATTTGGCGAAGGCCCCGCCGTGCAACGGACCTGTGCCGCCGCCGACCGGACGGGCCACGCCATTTTGCACACGCTCTATGGTCAGTCGCTGAAAAACAACGCGGAATTCTATATCGAGTATTTCGCGATTGATCTGATCATGTCGGATGATGGGGTCTGTCAGGGTGTGATGTGCTGGAAGCTGGATGACGGGACGCTGCACCTGTTCAGCTCGAAAATGGTCGTTCTGGCGACGGGCGGCTATGGCCGGGCCTATTTCTCCGCCACGTCGGCGCATACCTGTACCGGGGATGGCGGCGGGATGACCGCGCGTGCGGGTCTGCCGTTGCAGGATATGGAGTTTGTTCAGTTCCACCCGACGGGTATTTATGGGGCCGGGTGCCTCATCACCGAAGGAGCAAGGGGCGAAGGCGGCTATCTGACCAACTCCGAAGGCGAGCGTTTCATGGAACGCTACGCACCGCAGTACAAGGATCTTGCGCCGCGCGATTATGTCAGCCGCTGCATGACGATGGAAATCCGCGAGGGGCGCGGGGTCGGCGCGAACGGCGATCACATTCACCTCAACCTCAACCATCTGCCGCCGGAAACGCTAAAGCTGCGCCTGCCGGGTATTTCGGAAAGTGCGCGCGTCTTTGCGGGCGTGAACCTCAACAAAGAACCGATCCCCGTTTTGCCGACCGTGCATTACAACATGGGCGGCATTCCGACGAATTATTGGGGTGAAGTGCTTGCGCCGACGCCGAATGAACCCGATCGTATCTCGCCCGGTTTGATGGCCGTGGGCGAAGCGGGCTGTGCTTCGGTGCATGGGGCGAACCGGCTGGGGTCGAATTCTCTGATCGACCTTGTGGTGTTTGGCCGTGCGGCAGCGATCCGGGCGGGCAAGATTGTCGATCCCGACAGCCCTGTGCCAAGCCCGAACCAGAAATCCGTTGAGGCGGCACTGGATCGGTTTGACAATGCACGCTACGCCAAAGGGCATATGCCAACCGCAGAACTGCGCCTTGAAATGCAGCAGACCATGCAAAAAGATGCAGCGGTGTTCCGCGCCAACGAAACCCTTGCCGAAGGCAAGACGGCGATGGAAGAGGTTGCGGACAAGTGGGCGGATGTCGGCGTCACCGACCGCAGTTTGGTCTGGAATTCCGATCTGATGGAAACGCTGGAACTCTCCAACCTGATCCCCAATGCCGTGGCCACGATCACCGGTGCTGAGGCGCGCAAGGAAAGTCGTGGTGCGCATGCGCATGAAGATTTCCCGGAGCGTGATGATGAGAACTGGCGCAAGCATTCGCTGATCTGGTTCAAGGGCAACAAGGCGAGCCTCGGCTATCGCGGCGTGCATGAACAAGCGCTTACCAGCCACAACGATGGCGGCATTGATCCCAAAAAGATCGCGCCCAAAAAACGGACGTTCTGAGATCAGACTGCGATACCTGACAAAGCGCCCCAGACGGGGGCGTTTTTATGTACAGCATTTTGCGTTTATCTGAGGCACTCGCATCGCAAGACGCGCTCCACCGAAAGAAGAGGCAATGACGTGTGATCGAAATCAAACGCAAAATGCTTTAATCAGCGTCCGGATCGTGCAAAAAACAACGCATAAACCGATAAGCGCTGCGGCAGAACCAGCGCGTTTGGAAAGGCAGAAATGATGCAGAAATTGAGTTTAGTGGC
This sequence comes from Roseobacter litoralis Och 149, assembly GCF_000154785.2. Taxonomy (NCBI): domain Bacteria; kingdom Pseudomonadati; phylum Pseudomonadota; class Alphaproteobacteria; order Rhodobacterales; family Roseobacteraceae; genus Roseobacter; species Roseobacter litoralis. The sequence continues at coordinate 3,138,278 of NC_015730.1, read as the reverse complement.
GGCGGTGCTCTGTTTGGGCGCGTGTAGCGGGATCCAGCAGGCGACCGATAAGGCGGGCCGGGATGCCGCGAAAACGGTACTTCCAGAAGCACTTGCGGTTTATTTCCCACAGGTGCCAAAACAGTTGTTCGAACCCTTTACGGATTGCGTGGTCGATAATGCAAATGCAAGTGAGGTTCAGGCCCTCGCTGCAGACGCGGTTGTTGGCGTGGATCAAGGCACTGCGGATACAGTGCGCGCGGTATTGGCACGCCCCGAAACGCAGTCCTGCCTGAGCGCACGCGCCACAACGATGGATTTGCCGATACCCGGCCTGTCCAACACCTGACGCGCCGTGCATCGGCAAGCGTGCCAGGAAAGGCGCCCATGCCATAGAAGCGGGGCAGAACTGCGGCATTCGGTTGCACCTGCATGCCGATGAGGTGCATGGAAATTTAAGCGTCATGCGGATAGTATCACGCTCAAAGAGGAATTCAGTCACATGGTTCAATTATCACTCCCTAAAAACTCCCGCATGACCAAGGGTAAAACCTGGCCGAAACCCGAAGGCGCGACCGACCTGCGTAAATTCAGCATTTATCGCTGGAATCCTGATGACGGTCAAAACCCACGCCTGGATACATATTTTGTCGATATGGACACATGTGGTCCGATGATTTTGGACGCGCTGATCAAGATCAAGAACGAGATTGACCCCACGCTGACCTTCCGGCGCTCTTGCCGCGAAGGGATTTGCGGATCTTGCGCCATGAACATCGATGGCATCAACACGCTGGCCTGTATCTACGGAATGGATGAGGTAAAAGGCGATGTCAGGATCTACCCGCTGCCCCACATGCCCGTGGTCAAAGACCTGATCCCGGACCTGACGCATTTTTATGCCCAACACGCATCGACCATGCCATGGCTTGAAACCAAGACGAACCGCCCGGCAAAAGAGTGGAAGCAATCCATTGACGACCGCAAAAAACTGGACGGTCTCTATGAATGCGTGATGTGTGCCTGCTGTTCGACGTCATGCCCGTCTTACTGGTGGAATGGGGACCGTTACCTTGGGCCAGCGGCATTGCTGCATGCCTATCGCTGGATCATTGACAGCCGGGATGAGGCGACCGGTGAACGGCTCGATGACTTGGAAGACCCGTTCAAACTGTATCGCTGCCACACCATCATGAACTGCGCCAAGACCTGCCCGAAGGGCCTCAACCCTGCCGAAGCGATCGCGAACATCAAAAAGATGATGGTGGAACGGCGCGTTTAACCCTGCGCTATGGAAAGTGCGGTCGATAGCATCTGGGGCGCGCTTGTCCTTGCGACACTTGCGGGCGCGTCCATCCCTTTAGGGGCCTGGCTGGGCACCTTTCACCGCCATATCATGCCGGATTGGCTGGAAGACGAGGCCCGCCACGGCGTGGTCGCTTTCGGGGCCGGGGCCTTGCTGGCGGCGGTTGCCTTGGTCCTGATCCCCGAAGGCAGTGAAAGGTTGGACCCCTTTCCCGCTTTGCTTTGGTTTTTTGCCGGCGGTGTGGGTTTTGCGCTCATCGACAGGGTGCTCAGCAAAACCGGTGGGCGGCTCTCGCAGTTTCTGGCCATGATGATGGACTATCTGCCCGAGGCGCTTGCCCTTGGTGCGTTGATTGTGGGGGATCCCGGCGCGGCCCTTCTGGTGGCGGGGCTGATTGCGTTGCAGAACCTGCCGGAAGGGTTCAATGCCATGCGCGAGATGTCGCAGGACAGGCCGGTGCCGCTCTGGATCTTCTTTGTGATGGTTCCCCTTGGGCCGCTGGCGGCATTCATCGGTGTGACCTTGCCGGCGGAACAGGACGCGTTGATCGGGGCGGTTATGATGTTGGCTTCGGGGGGTATACTCTACCTCATGCTGCAAGATATTGCGCCACAGGTCCGGTTGGATAACGCCATGCTTCCCCCGCTTTGTGGCGTTCTTGGGTTCGGGCTTGGTCTGGCGGGGGATTTGTTCATCTGATGCATATCGTCATTGGTCTTTTGATCGCTTTTGTTCTTGTGATGCTCTACGCGCGCAAGAACCGTGCGACGCGTCTGTGTCGCTGGCGCTCCGACCATACGGGTGACCATGATGCCTTGTTTAAATACAAATGCGCCGCCTGCGGGGCGGTAACCTATACCGGGACGAAAGACCCCCCAAACATCTGCCTTTCAGACCAGATGTGATGCCGCCATCTGACCCATAGCGACCATGCGACGATCCAAATCCGGAGGATAGACACACATGAGCGAACCAAAAGATGCTGATGCCCGCCGCGCGGTCAAGCCGGTGATCTGTTACCCGGTTGAAACATTGCCCGCACCCGATATGGCGATGTACGCGCGCGCGCGCGACAGTCTGAGCAAAGTCGATGAGGTGCTCGTTCCCGCGCGTGATGCGCGGTGTTTTTCGGTTCCGCGTGGCCACTTCTTTCGTATCACCTCGGTGGAGGGGGCGCAGGTTGGCGATCTCAACCTGCACAACGCGCAGGATGTGTCCGAGCGGTTTTACTCCGGGAAGACACGCGCCCTGCATGGCACGCATCTGACGACAGGTCAGCGCATGTGGTCCAGTTTCCCGCACCTGCGCCCGATGGCGACGATCACGCAGGATACGTTGGGTTGGTACGGCATCGATCCTTTTGGCGGGTCGGTGCACGATGTGATCGGTACCCGCTGCGACCCCTATACGCATGCGCTGTTGTCCGACGGGGGACAGTATCACCATTGCTGCCATTCGAACCTGACGCGCGCCCTCTCCGATCACCTCGGGGTGTCGCGCGCTGAGGCGGAACCTTTGGTGCATGATGTGCTCAACGTATTTATGTGCACAGGGTTTACCCGCGACACAGGCCAGTATTTCATGAAGGCCAGCCCGGTGCGGCCGGGTGATTTCATCGAGCTTTTCGCCGAGATCGACCTTTTGGGCAATCTGTCGGCCTGCCCCGGTGGGGATTGCTCCTCCGAGCATTCAAGCGATGCTGCGTCCTGCCACCCATTGCTGGTGGAGGTGTTCAAACCTGCGCCGGACGCTCTGGCAGGTTGGAACCCACCGGCGGCGAACAGCTATGACGGAACCCACGGTCCCTGAAGCGTTGCGCGTAAATCCTGAATCACTTGTTCGCGGCCCCTCTCTGCGGTCCAACGCGAAGAGTGATATGCAATGCCTCAAGTTAAACTCGAAAAGCGATCGTCTCAGGCGAAGGCGGCGTCCAGCGCGATTTCGACCATATCGCCAAAGGTCTGTTCGCGATCCTCAGCCGGGAGCGCCTCGCCGGTTTGCAGATGATCGCTGACGGTGAGTATCGCCAGCGCACGCCTTTTGTGGCGCGCGGCCAGCGTGTAAAGTTCGGCGGCTTCCATCTCGACGCCGAGGATACCGTGCCGCACCATCTGTTCATCCAGATCGGGGCGTTCGGCGTAAAAAACATCCGATGAGTAGATACCGCCCACATGGGTGCGCGTGCCTTTGGCCTTGGCGGCGGTGACAGCAGCGGCCAAAAGGTCGTAATGCGCGGTGGGCGCAAAATTCACCTCACGGAAAATCCCCGACGACGGCGAGGTGATCGTGGTGGCGGACATGGCAATGATCACATCACGCACGGCCACATGCGGTTGCATGCCGCCGCAGGACCCAATGCGGATCAGGGTTTGCGCGTTATAGGTTGAAATCAGTTCATTGGCGTAGATCGACAGCGAGGGCATGCCCATGCCGGAGCCCTGGATTGTCACGCGGTTGCCTTTGTAGGTGCCGGTGAACCCCAGCATGCCGCGCACTTCGTTGACCAGTTCGGCCCCCTGCAGAAAGGTCTCCGCCGCCCATCTGGCGCGGTAGGGATCGCCCGGCATCAGCACGGTTTCGGCAATCTGGTCGGGGCGGGCACCGATATGGATGGTCATGCAGGACTCCTTTGGCAGTTCGGTGCAGTTAACGGCACCTCACTACCCTCTGCAAGCCATCAGCTACTGTGCTGCCACCGCCTGAGGGTCCGCCAGCGTGACGATATCCATCATGATCATGTTGAGTTCAAAGTCCTTGGGCGTGTAGACCCGCGCAACCCCCATTGCGCGCAGGCGTTCGGCGTCATCATCCGGGATGATGCCGCCGACGATCACAGGCACATGGGACAGCCCGGCCTCGCGCATCTGTGTCATCAGGTCTTCGACCAGCGGAATGTGGCTGCCGGACAGGATCGACAGGCCGACCACATGCGCCTCGTCCTCCAGCGCGGCGTTTACGATCTCCGCCGGGGTCAGGCGGATGCCTTCATAGGCGATTTCCATGCCGCAATCACGGGCGCGCACGGCGATTTGTTCGGCCCCGTTGGAGTGACCGTCCAGCCCGGGTTTGCCCACAAGGAACTTCAGGCGGCGGCCCAGTTTGTCACTGACCACATCCACCGCATCGCGCAGATCATCCAGACCTTCGGTCCTGTTGGAACGCGCACCGGACACGCCGGTAGGTCCGCGGTATTCACCATGCACGGCGCGCATCTGTGCGGCCCATTCGCCCGTGGTTACACCCGCCTTGGCCGCTGCAATAGAGGCGGGCATGACATTGCGCCCCTCTTTTGCCGCTGCGCGCAGATCGCCAAGCGCTTGTTTGACGGCCTCTGGGTCCCGCGCGGCGCGCCATTCATCAAGGCGCGATATCTGCTCTGCTTCGACGGCCGGGTCGACGACCATGATGCCACCATCGCCCGTCATCAGCGGCGAGGGTTCCCCCTGCTGCCATTTGTTGACACCGACAACGATCGTTTCACCCGCCTCAATACGGCCCAGACGATCGGCATTGCTGTCCACGAGGCGCGCTTTCATATAGTCGATGGCCTCAATCGCGCCGCCCATACTGTCGAGGTTCGCGAGTTCCTGACGCGCACCGTCCTTGAGTGCTTCGACCTTCGCATCGACCGCCGGATTGCCGTCAAACAGATCGTCAAATTCCAGAAGGTCCGTTTCATAGGCCATGATCTGCTGCATGCGCATCGACCACTGCTGATCCCACGGACGGGGCAGGCCAAGTGCTTCGTTCCACGCAGGCAGCTGGACGGCGCGCGCGCGTGCCTTTTTGGACAGGGTGACCGCCAGCATTTCGATCAGGATGCGGTAGACGTTGTTTTCGGGTTGCTGCTCGGTCAAGCCAAGAGAGTTGACCTGCACACCATAGCGGAAACGGCGATATTTCTGGTCTTCCACGCCATAGCGGTCCCGGCAAATCTCATCCCACAGATCGACAAAGGCACGCATCTTGCACATCTCGGTCACAAAGCGGATGCCCGCGTTCACGAAAAACGAAATACGGCCCACAAGTGCGGGGAAATCCTCCTCCGGGACGCGGGGTTTCAGCGCATCTAGCACGGCGGTCGCGGTCGCCAGCGCAAAGGCGAGTTCCTGTTCCGGCGTCGCACCCGCCTCCTGCAAGTGGTAGGAGCAGACATTCATCGGGTTCCATTTCGGCACATGCGTATAGCAGTATTCGGCCACATCCGCGATCATCTTGAGGCTGGGCGCGGGCGGGCAAATATAGGTGCCGCGGCTCAGATATTCCTTGATCAGGTCATTCTGCACCGTGCCTTGCAGCTTTGAGATGTCCGCGCCCTGTTCCTCGGCCACGGCAATATAGAGTGACAACAGCCATGGTGCTGTCGCGTTGATCGTCATCGAGGTGTTCATCTGATCCAGCGGGATCTGGTCAAACAAGGCGCGCATATCGCCCAGATGGCCAACCGGCACACCGACTTTTCCGACCTCGCCCCGGCTCAGGATATGGTCGCTGTCATAGCCGGTCTGGGTCGGCAGATCGAAGGCCACGGACAGGCCGGTCTGCCCTTTGGCAAGGTTTGAGCGATAAAGTTCGTTTGACGCTTTCGCGGTGGAATGGCCGGCATAGGTCCGGATCAGCCAGGGTCGGTCTTTCTGCGGGTGCGTCATATGCGTCATCCTGAATCAGCTTGAGTAATTTTCTTACGTGCAAGCTGCCATATGCGGAATTTTATATCAATGCAAATTTGCCGCGCTGCAGCAACTCGGCTGTGCTTTATCCTGCTTTACGCCATGTGCCGACCCTTGGCAAAGACAGCCCCGCGCGAGTGATGCAGGAAAACGATGGTCGCACGCAGAACGCTGCTGTTTGGGCACGAAAAAGGTTTACCCATCGCGCAATTCTTGAAACAAGCCAGCATGACTTCGACAGTGGAATTGCCGGTTTGGTTTTTTGTGCTCATCCTGCTGTTCGCGGCAGTGACTTTCGCGTCCCACTTTCTGTTTCCTTCCGTCAGGTGGTTTTTCCGGCGTCGTCTTGAACGGGCCGTTGCACAATTGAACGAACGTCTGACGCGACCGATCGAACCTTTCAAGCTGGCGCGCCGCTATGACATGATCCAGCGTCTGATCTACGACCCTGAAGTGACACGCGAAATCGTGAACTATGCTAAGAGCCATGGCGTGCCTGAAAATGTCGCCTTTGAAAAAGCCCGCAGTTATGCCCGCGAAATCGTCCCCAGCTTTAGTGCAGTGACCTATTTCGGACTGGGCATCCGTCTGGCGCGCATGCTCGTCAATTCGATTTACGAAGTATGGACTGGCCCAAAGAACGACGCGATCATCAAATCCATTTCAAAAGACGCCACGATTGTCTTTATCATGAACCACCGCTCCAACATGGATTACGTGTTGGTGACATATCTGGCCGCGCAAACATCTGCTTTGTCCTATGCGGTGGGGGAATGGGCGCGTGTCTGGCCGTTGAGCCGGTTGATCCGGATGATGGGGGCCTATTTTATCCGGCGTCGCTCGCGCGGTGCGCTTTATCGCAAGGTGCTGGAGAGATACGTGCAGATGGCCACCGAAGGGGGCGTGGCGCAGGGAATCTTTCCCGAAGGCGGGCTCAGCCTGACAGGTCGCTTGATGCCGCCCAAGATGGGTCTTTTGTCTTATCTCGCGCAGGGTCCGGACGGTCCGGAACGGGACGTGGTCTTTGTGCCAGTGGCAATCAACTATGATCGGGTTCTCGAAGACCGGGTGCTGATCGCGGCGGGCCAGCGGGGTGATCGTCGCTTTGGTGCCCGGATATCGGTGGCCGTGCGGTTTATCCTGCGCAAATTCTGGCAGGCCCTGCGGGGTCGTTACGTACGATTTGGCACGGCGGCAGTTGTCTTCGGCGAACCTTTATCCATACGCGGATACTGCACTGAAAATTCAGTGGACGAACTGGCGGCTGAATTGATGCGGCGCATTGAAGACGCCATGCCGGTGCTGATTGTGCCTTTGCTGGCCCGCCAGTTTCAAAAACAGGCGGGGCCACTGTCAAAGGACCAATTGGTTTATGAACTGTCCCGGGATGCAGCGAGGCTCGGCGATCATATGCCCCATATGTCGCAGCCTGATCTGGCAAAGGCCGTTGGCAAAGGTCTGGTTCGCATGCGGCGCAACAACCTGCTCGATCAGCATGACAACCAGTGGCAGATGATTGAATCCGAACGGGCGGTCATAGATTTTTACGCGAATTCCATTGCCCACAGGTTTCCGGGTGATCAGGTGCGTGCGTCATAATTTCTGCACCTGCTCGGTCATAAAGTTACAAAAATGAGGTCTCATATGTTGCAATGTTGCGCGTGAGAACTTATTCAGGGCGCAGAGCGACGCGATTCTGCGACGCGGCATGACTGAAACAGGCTGGAGACTGCAATGGCACTGGATACGACCGTCGCCCATTACGAAGCACCCGAAAAAGATCTCTATGAGGTCGGTGAGATGCCACCGATGGGCTATGTGCCAAAGCAAATGTATGCTTGGGCCATTCGCCGCGAACGGCATGGTGAACCCGACAAGGCGATGCTTCAGGAAGTCGTGGATGTGCCCGAGCTTGACAGCCAGGACGTGCTGATATTGGTGATGGCGGCCGGGGTAAATTACAACGGTGTCTGGGCCGCCTTGGGTAAGCCAATCAGCTTTTTTGACAGTCACGATGAACCTTATCAGATATGCGGGTCGGATGCGGCCGGGATCGTTTGGGCGGTCGGAGATCGTGTGACGCGCTGGAAAGTGGGCGATGAAGTGGTCGTGCATTGCAACCAGGACGACGGCGATGACGAGGAATGTAACGGGGGCGATCCGATGTATTCGCCATCGCAGCGTATTTGGGGTTATGAAACCGCGGATGGGTCGTTCGCGCAATTCACACGCGTTCAAAGCCAACAGCTTATGCCCCGCCCCAAACATCTGACCTGGGAAGAGTCTGCGTGCTACACGCTGACACTGGCAACGGCGTACCGGATGCTGTTTGGTCACGAGCCGCATGACCTCAAGCCGGGACAGAACGTGCTGGTCTGGGGCGCATCGGGTGGACTGGGGTCATATGCGATCCAGCTGATCAACACCGCAGGTGCCAATGCAATCGGCGTGATTTCGGATGAAAGCAAACGCCAGTTCGTGATGGACCTCGGCGCGAAAGGTGTCCTTAACCGCAAGGATTTTAACTGTTGGGGCCAGTTGCCGACAGTGAATACGCCGGAATATGCCACATGGTTTACAGAGGCGCGCAAGTTCGGCAAGGCTATCTGGGACATCACCGGTAAGGGCGTGAATGTCGACATGGTGTTCGAACACCCCGGCGAAAGCACGTTCCCGGTTTCTACCTTCGTGGCGAAAAAAGGCGGCATGGTGGTCATCTGTGCGGGGACCACGGGCTTTAATCTGACGTTTGACGTGCGCTACATGTGGATGCATCAGAAGCGTTTGCAGGGTAGTCACTTTGCCCATCTCAAACAGGCGAGTGCCGCCAACAAGCTGATGCTGGAGCGTCGACTGGATCCTTGCATGTCCGAAGTCTTTAGCTGGGCAGATCTACCGCAAGCGCATATGAAGATGCTGCGCAATCAGCATAAGCCCGGCAACATGTCGGTGCTGGTGCAGGCTCCGACAACAGGACTGCGTACACTCGAGGATGCTTTGGAGACGCGCGGTTAACCGCCTACCGAGTCGTTTTACCTTCGAAAGCCCGCGAATCACCCCAGTGAGTCGCGGGTTTTTTGTTTGAAAAAACTGACGCTCTTTAGGATCAACAGGTTAGAAAATCGCGCTTCCCTATTTCTGGGGAGTATATATCCGCGAATTTTAAACGTGGTTACTAAATGGTAGAGTATTCTTAATCATTCGTTAACCTTTGAGAGGCGAGTCTACCATGCGAAGCGACTGGATACTGGACGTTCTAACGGACCTAAAAACTTTTGCCACGGCCAACGACCTGCCTGTACTTGCAGAACAGTTGGACGATACTGCAATTGTTGCATTGGCAGAGATTGCCTCGCTTCATGAAAGGACGCAGAACAACGCTCATGGCGACGAACAAAGTAGTGGAGGAGGTATTAGCGGCGCTGGAGCAAGCGGACACGCTTGAAGGAATCAATGAGGCGGTATTCGCGCTTCGGGGTCATTACGGCGTCGAGAATATGGTCTATCATTGGGTCGACAGCGCTGGTGATCAATACGGCTACGGAACATACCCCCTTGAGTGAGCGGCGCGGTACCAAGAACAGAACTACATTCGTATAGATCCGGTCGTGATCGGTTGTTACCAGAGATTCCACCCTGTGGACTGGAAGCGATTGGACTGGTCGAGCAAAGCTGCAAGAGCGTTTCGCGCAGAAGCTGCAACATTTGGGTTAGGGAATCAGGGCTATTCGATTCCCATCAGAGGACCTAACGGCCAGTTCGCGCTCTTTACGGTAAACACCAGTTGCGACGATGAGGAATGGGAAGAATTCACGGAGAGCAACCGGAGAGAGCTGATCCTGATCGCTCACTATTTTAACCAAAAGGCGCTGGAGTTCGAGCCGAACAAAACACCGGAGCAATCACAATCCCTCTCGCCGCGCGAGGTTGATGCGATGACGCTGCTTGCCATCGGATACAGCAGGGCGCAAGTCGCTGAAACTCTTTCTATTTCTGAACATACACTGCGCGTTTACATCGAAAGTGCGCGGTTCAAACTAGGCGCCGCCAATACCACACATGCGGTCGCCCGGGCCCTCAGCAGAGGCCTGATTGTGGTCTGAGTCTTTGGCGTTTTGAGGGCCAAAGGTTACCAACACGCGCGTGCGGGTTGGCGGCTGTTAAGCATCCTCAAGCTATTCCTTTGGTCGTCAAACGAACCGACCAGAGGAAAAAACAAATGATCCGTTACCTATACGCTGACCAACTGGACCAACACCCGACACTGCGCGATTCCATGTTCCGGGACCGCGCCGATCAGTTCAAGACAAGGTTAGGATGGGACGTCGACATCGACGAAGATGGCTTTGAACGGGATCAATATGATGCGCTGAACCCCCTTTATGTGATCTGGGAAAACGCGGATGGCTCTCATGGTGGTTCAATGCGCTTTCTGCCGACGACAGGGCGCACGATGATCAACGAACATTTCACGGACATTCTGGGGGGCGGCACGATTACCAGCCCGCTGATCTGGGAATGCACGCGCTTTTGCCTCAGCCGGGGTGCACAAAGCAAGGTGGCTGCAGCCCTGATGCTGGCCGGTGGTGAGATCATGCAGAACTTTGACGTCGCGCATTTTGCCGGTGTTTTCGACGCACGGATGGTGCGCATTTATCGGCTGATCGGCTCTTCGCCAGAAGTTCTGGGCAGCACAGGCAATGGGCGTGACAAGATCAGCGTCGGCCTTTGGGAATTCACCCCGGATGCACAGGCCAAAGTGGCAGCCAAGGCCGGGCTGTCGCTTGAATTGTCCCGCCTTTGGTTCAATCGGGCTTTTGGGACCACATCCGAACAACCACTCGCACAGGCAGGCTAAAACAGACCGTTCCTCACTGGTTCCTGGCGTGGCCTGCCTGTAGGGTCACGCCATGGAAGCCTCTGTTGTGAAATACTCTGATGACCAAGCCGTCGCTTTTGACGCGGTCACGGCTTTGCTCAGTGAAGCAGGCATAAACCTCGAAGATCAACTCCTGATGCCACCGCGCAGTTCCAAGGCAGCGGTCATGGCGATCATCGGCAAGGCAGGTTCCGGAAAAACCCTACTTCTTGCAGAGCTTTACAAGGCCATTCAGGATGCAGGCGTCGATGTGGTCTCAGGGGACTATGAGCCGCGCAAAAAACGCGACAGGCGCACGCTGGCCATCCTTGCCCCTACAAACAAGGCCGCCTCTGTACTGCGCCTGCGGGGGGTTCCGGCGACGACGATACACCGTATTTTATACACGCCTGTCTATGACCCCGAATATGAGCGGATTGCGGAATGGTTGGCAGGCACCGGCGACAAACCCGAAACAGAAGCGTTGAGCGAAGAGGCTCTGAGCCGCGCCGAAACGTTTTACGCCAAAAATAAATCCATTCCCGGCGCTTTGGCGGCCGCAGGATTACGGGGGTCCGATTTCATCACGGGATGGAAGCGTCGCGAAGAGCCGCTGGACATCGGGTTTGTGGACGAATCCTCCATGCTGGATGATAAGCAGTTCGAAGACCTTCGTGAGATTTTCCCCACGCTTTTGCTGTTTGGTGATCCGGCCCAGTTGGCGCCGGTTAATCAGTCTGGCGCCATGGTGTTCGACAAACTCCCGGCCCCCCGCATTCTGACATTGAGCCGTGTGCATCGACAGGAAGCAGACAATCCGATTCTTGATCTGGCCCATGCGCTGTCTGACCCGGATATTGGGTTTGAGGCCTTCGAACGCATGATCGAAGATGCGGCAGGTCGCGACGAACGTGTCGTCTGGGGTCAGCGGGTTGAAGTAGACCTGATGGCGCGCAGCCCGGTGCTGGTTTGGCGCAACGCGACCCGGATCCGCTTGATCAACGCGTTTCGTCAGGTTCATGGCGCGCCCGAAGATGCGCTGCTGGAAGGCGAACCGCTGATCTGCGACGGGTTGGAGCTGCCTTTGAAACACCGCAAGAAACGGCTCGATCTGGAGGCGCGCGGGCTGATCAAAGGCGCGCAGGTGATCTATCTGGGCGAAGGGCGCAAGCCGGGGTTCAGCAGGTTGCATGTGATGGGGGCCGAAGACCCGCAGGTCTCTGCCGCGTCGATCGTAAAGATTGAAAAACCTGACGAAGAAGAACCGTTTATCCCTTTTGCCGCACGCATGGGCGCGACGTTTCTGCATGGGGCGGCTGTGACGATCCATAAGGCACAAGGCAGCCAGTGGGATACTGTGCAGGTTTTTGCGCCCGATTTGTATGCGGCTGCGCGCATGGGGCGAACAGAGGCGGGGCAGCCGTTGTGGAAACGTCTGGCCTATGTGGCCATCACACGCGCGCAGAACAGGTTGGTGTGGGTGGTGCGCAATCGTCTTGCCAAGCCCACGGGTGGGCTACGCGTCGATGACCTGCGCGCCTTGCCAGCCGCCCCCCTCAGTTTGGCAGAACCTGACGAGGTGAATTGAACGTGCCGGTTGGGTAAAGCTAAAGCGTCATGCGAAAAACCTCAATCACATAACGCTGCCTGAAATCAAAGATTTCAACGCGTTACGTGATTCTTGATGTTTCAGGTATTTCGTCAGACGCTCTAGGCGCGAAAAAGCTTGAAGACCGCGGCCGCACCCCAGCCTGCCGCAATGGCGATGGCCAAAGACATCAACCCGTACAAAAGGGGCTGCTGGCGTGACAGTTCGAACAGCCAACGTTCCATACCGACCTTCTGGACGTCGATTGTGGTTGCATAGCTGGATACGACATCACCGCCGCGTGTCAGGAAAATACGGGTCGCGTAATCCCCTTCGGTCAAAGCGGCGGGCAGCCGCACCGATGTGCGAAAAAGCGTCTGTTCCTCGATTACGACACTGCCCTCACGCAATTGATAGATTTCGCTGTTTTCGCGAATGCGGATCAGCGCCTCTGTAAAGACCGCCGAATTATCTATGTTTTGAGGTGCGCCCACGGACCGGATCGCACGCGGCACAGAAACCCTGTAGCGTAAATCTTCGACTTCTTTGAGAACGTCGCGCAGGGGCCCGCTGGATAAGACTGCGTAGAAGCTTGGCGCTTCATCCACGTCGACCGCATCGGTATTGACCCAGATGCCCAGCTTTTTCTCTTTGCGCCGGACGGTGATGGGCAGGGACGGCCCGGCGATGGTGACGATCACCTGCACGGGGGGGCCATCCGGGATCAGCTCTTCGCGCTTGATGGCCCCGAAAATCAGGATTTCAGAGCCGTCAAAATTGGTATTAATGGAAATCTTGTCTTTGCTGAGGCCCAGAACGACTTCTTCTGCAGTGCTGACTGAGGCCGTGATTGCCAATGCAACGAAGGCGATCAGAGACAGGAGGCGTACCACCATCTCTAATGCCCTGTGCTTGCGCCGATGGAGTAAAGCTCCGAAGGCATGATCAATAGGTCAAGCGCCAGTTTTCCACAGACAACCAGAACCATGATGGCGAGCAGGATACGCAGTTGCTCCGCCTTGAGCTTTACACCAATACGGGTGCCTACCTGCGCCCCGATCACGCCACCCACCAGCAGTAAAACGGCCAGCACGATATCGACAGTAAAGTTGGTCGTCGCATGCAGCAGCGTGGTGAAGGCAGTCACAAAGATAATCTGGAACAGAGACGTGCCGACAACAACCTTGGTTGGCATCCCGAGCAGATAGATCATCGCGGGCACCATGATGAAACCACCGCCCACACCCATAATGGCCGCCAGTATCCCGACACAAACGCCCACAATCAGCGGCGGGATCACCGAGATGTACAAACCCGATACACGAAACCGCATCTTGAATGGTAACCCGTGGATCCAATTGTGTTTTTTACGCGCGGGCGGCTTACCTTTCTTGGTGTTCCGGATCGCATTGAGGCTTTCGATAAACATCAGCCCGCCGATAACGCCAAGGAAAACAACGTAACACAGCTTGACCAGCAGATCGACCTGGCCCTGCGCCTTGAGGTAGTTGAAAATCACCACCCCGACTGCGGCCCCGACAAGGCCACCGACCAACAGCACCGTTCCCATCTTGAGGTCCACGGTTTTACGTTTGAGATGCGCCAGCACACCAGAGAACGACGAGGCCACAATCTGGTTCGCCTCGGTCGCCACGGCGACGGCGGGGGGGATGCCGATGAAGAACAGCAGCGGTGTCATCAGAAAGCCGCCGCCAACGCCAAACATACCGGATAAAACGCCCACAATTCCGCCCAGCCCGAGCAACAGGAAGGCGTTGACCGAAACTTCGGCAATGGGGAGGTAGATTTGCATGACCTCGTTTAGGCGTAGAGCCATGCAAAATCAATGCTTAGCGGACCTGTGTGCGCATCAGGACTGATGTAATTTTGAAAACTGGCCTTATGCGGCTAGCGTTCCTTTACATAGGGTTGGCCGCCTGCGCGTGGGGGGATCGCCTTGCCGACGAAACCTGCCAGAATAATGACCGTCATGATATAGGGCAGCGCCCCGAGAATCTGTCCCTGTACCTTAATGCCGATCACCGCCTGAATGACGTCTGGCCGCGTTTCCAATGCGCCGAAAAGCCCAAAGAGCAGCGTCGCATAAAGCGCATACCACGGTCGCCATTTGGCAAAGATCAGCGCGGCCAAAGCAATGAAACCGCGCCCGGCAGACATGTCTTTGACAAAGCCAGCTTGCAGCGCGGTCGAGAGGTACGCCCCCGCAATGCCGCACAGGACACCGCAAATCAGCACGGCGGCGTAGCGCAGGCCGACAACGGAAACGCCTGCGGTATCTACCGCTGCAGGATTTTCGCCCACTGCGCGCAAGCGCAGCCCGAAACGCGTGCGGTAGAGGATCCACCACGTCAAGGGCACCGTTGCAAAGGCGAGATAGACCAAAATGGAATGACCCGAGATCAACTCGGCGTAAATCGGGCCAAGGATTGGCACATTGGCCAGCGCATCGGCAAAGGGCAGGGTGATCGGCTCAAACCGCGCGCCGCCCATGAGCGATGGCGTTCGCCCCCCTTGCTGAAACCAGTCCTGCGCAATCAAGACCGTCAGCCCGGCAGCAAGGAAGTTGATCGCGACACCGGAGATCAACTGGTTGCCGCGAAAAGTGATGGAGGCAACGCCGTGCAGCAGGCTGAGCGACATTGAGGCGGCAATACCCGCCATCAATCCGAGCCAGACAGAACCGGTGATCGCCGCGATGGCGGCTGAGAAGAAGGCAGCGGCCAGCATTTTACCCTCAAGCCCGATATCAAAAATGCCAGCGCGTTCCGAAAACAGCCCCGCAAGGCAGGCCAGAAGCAGCGGCGTTGCAAGGCGCACGGTGCTGTCGAGCAATTGAATGAGGGTGAGGAAATCCATCACGCTTTCCCCCGCCGCAGCATCAGGAAAATACGCTCCAACGGCATGCGCACCATGTTATCGAGCGCGCCGGTAAACAGGATGACAAGCGCCTGAATGACGACGATCAATTCGCGCGGTATCGACGTCCAAAGCGCAAGTTCAGCGCCACCCTGATAGAGAAAACCAAAGAGGATCGCAGCCAGAAAGACGCCAAACGGGTGGCTGCGCCCCATCAGGGCCACGGCGATGCCGATAAAGCCTGCCCCTTCAACCGCGTTCAGAACCAGCCGCTCGGCCTCGCCCATGACGTTGTTGATGGCCATCATGCCGGCCAGTGCGCCGGAAATCAGCATGGCGATCATCGTAATCGCCACCGGCGAAATGCCTGCATAGCGCGCGGCGGGCTCCGATTTGCCGTAGCTGCGGATTTCATATCCAAGCCATGTGCGCCACAGCAGCAGCCAGACCAGCACGCAAGCGACAATCGCAATCAGGAAGGTCACATTGGCGGGGGCGGCCTTGGAAAAGTTGATCCCGACCGTGGCAAAGATGTCATGTAGCGTCGGCAGATGAACCGCCTCGGGAAAGCGCGCGGTGGCGGGGTCCATGCTGCCCGCAGGACGCAGCAGATTGACCAGCACATAGTTCAGCACGGCTGCTGCGATAAAGTTGAACATGATCGTGGTGATCACGATATGGCTGCCGCGCTTGGCTTGCAAAAACGCAGGGATCGCGGCCCAGGCCGCGCCAAAGAGCCCCGCTGCCACCGTGGCCGCGACAAGCGCAACCGTCCAATGCGGCCAGGGGATCAGCAGGCAAGCCAGCGCGACGCCAAGCCCGCCCAGCATCGCCTGCCCCTCGCCACCGATGTTGAACAGACCGGCATGAAATGCGACTGAAACGGCAAGGCCGGTGAACAGGAAGTTGGTTGCGTAGTAAAGGGTATAACCCCAGCCATAGGTGCTGCCCAAGGCCCCGTTGACCATTAGTTTCACGGCTGCGACCGGGTCTTCGCCAATCGCCAGAATGACCAGCGCTGACAGGATGGCTGCCAGCATCAGCGAAATCAGTGGCACGAGGGTGACTTCAGCCCATTTTGGCACGACGTCCATCGCGTTAGCTCCCCACTCCGGCCATCAGCAGGCCCAGTTCTTTTTCGTCCGTGTCAGCCGACATACGCTCGCCCATGATGTGACCATCGAACATGACTGCAACCCGGTCGGCCAGCGCCAAAATTTCTTCGAGCTCGACCGAGACCAGCAGGATCGCTTTGCCCTGATCGCGCAGTGCGACAATCTGTTGGTGGATGAATTCGATGGCGCCGATATCCACGCCGCGCGTGGGTTGGCCGACCAGCAACAAATCCGGATTGCGTTCAATCTCACGCGCCAGCACAATTTTCTGCTGGTTCCCGCCCGAAAAGCTCTTGGCGGCGAGGGCCGGGTTAGGCGGTCGCACATCGAAACGCCCCATCTTTTCCTCGGTGTCCGCGCGGATTGCCGTGTTGTTCAGGAACAGACCGGATTGATACCCTTCGGAACGGTGATAGCCAAAGGCGGTGTTTTCCCAGGCGGCAAAATCCATGATCAGACCTTCGCGCTGGCGGTCTTCTGGGACGTGACCGATCCCGTGATTGCGCCGCGAACGGCCGTCGGAATCGCGTCCTGTCAGGTCCAGCGTTGTGCCATTCAGTGTGATGTCGCCTGTGCCTTTCGCATATCCGCCCAGCACTTCGAGCAATTCAGATTGCCCGTTGCCCGCGACCCCGGCGATCCCGAGGATCTCGCCCGCGCGGACCTGAATGTTCACCCCTTTGAGCCGCTCGACCTTTTGCTCGTCCACAACGCGCAGGTTTTTTACATCCAGAATGACCTTACCGGGTGTGGCAGGTTTTTTATCTACCCGTAGCAAGACCTTACGACCCACCATCAGTTCTGCGAGGGCTGCGGGTGACGTGCCGGATGTTTTGACAGTCGCAGTCATTTCTCCCCGGCGCATGACGCTGACCGTATCTGTCGCTTCCATGATCTCGCGCAGTTTATGCGTGATCAGGATGATGGTTTTGCCCTCTTCGCGCAGGCGGTTGAGAATTCGAAACAGCTGATCCGCCTCGGCTGGGGTCAATACGCCCGTCGGTTCATCAAGGATCAAAATGTCGGCGCGACGGTAGAGCGCCTTGAGAATTTCGACACGTTGCTGCATGCCCACGCCGATCTCTTCGATCAGCGCATCCGGGTCCACGTTCAGCCCGTATTCCTCTGCCAGTTCGACAAGCGTGCGGCGGGCTTTGGCCAAAGAGGGGCGCAGCAGCCGACCATCCTCGGCACCCAGAATGATGTTTTCGAGAACGGTAAAGTTCTCAACCAGCTTGAAATGCTGAAAAACCATGCCGATGCCTGCAGCGATGGCCGCCTGACTGTCGGGAATATCGGTTTTTTTGCCTGCGATGAAAATCTCGCCTTTGTCGGCTTTGTAGAATCCATAGAGGATCGACATCAGCGTCGATTTGCCTGCGCCATTCTCGCCAATAATCCCATGGATCGTGCCGGGCATGACGCGGATGGAAATGTCTTTGTTTGCCTGAACCGGACCAAAGGCTTTTGAAATGCCCTTCAGTTCGATGGCTGGGGCGGCAGTGGTCTGCCGCCCCAAAGTGCTGTCAGAATTCACGCTCAGAAGCTCAGTACCGGGCAGCTGTCGTCGGACATGTAATCATGGACCGTCACTTCACCGGCCGCGATTTGAGCTGAGGCCGCGTCAACGCTCGCCTGCATCTCATCAGAGACCAATGAGGCGTTGTTTTCGTCCATCGCATAGCCAACGCCACCGTTGGCCAACCCCATGACTTGAAAACCTGTCTCCAGGCCCGGACCATCCGTGAAGGCCTCAAACACGGCATTATCCACGCGTTTCATCATGGATGTGAGGACCTTACCCGGATGCAGGTGGTTTTGGTTGCTGTCCACACCAATGGACAGAATGCCTTCGTCAGCGGCGGTTTGCAGAACGCCAACGCCTGTACCGCCTGCGGCTGCATATACGACATCAGCGCCCTGATTGATTTGCGCCTTGGTCAATTCTGATCCCTTCACGGGGTCATTCCACGCGGCAGGCGTCGTGCCCGTCATATTGGCAATGACGGTCGCATCCGGGTTCACAGCCATTACGCCTTGGGCGTAGCCACAGGCAAATTTGCGGATCAAGGGAATGTCCATGCCACCGATAAAGCCCACGGTGCCCGATTGCGATGCCTGAGCGGCCATCATGCCGACCAGATAGGACCCTTCGTGTTCGTTGAACACAACGGAGCGGACGTTTGGCGCATCCACGACCATATCGATGATCACAAAGCTGGTGTCAGGGTAGTCCGAGGCGACCTGTCCCAATGCATCCCCAAAGGCAAAACCGGCCATCACGATCGGGTTTGAGCCCGCTTCGGCAAAACGGCGCAGGGCCTGTTCACGCTGTGCTTCGGATTGCAGTTCGATTTCACGGAACGTCTGCCCGGTTTCTTCCGCCCAGCGGGTTGCGCCACCGAAGGCTGCTTCATTGAAGGATTTGTCGAATTTTCCGCCGAGATCGAAAATCAGCGCAGGCTCAGCCAATGCGGCACCCGCCGACAGGGCCATAGCCGCAGTGGCGCCGAGAAATTTGTGCATAAGGGTCATTTAGGGTCTCCCAGTTTTGATTTTGGAGCGATGTTCACGGGTTTCACCATGCCATCGCTCTTCTTGAGCAGATGAATTCTGATCCTGTTCAAATTAGGGCCTAAGGCTTTGGCCGGGTCAACCGGTTTTTACGCGTCAAGCTGGGGATTCCACGCGCTGACCGTGGGTCAATTCGGATTGCATGAGCAGCGCGTCTACATTGGTGGCACCGGGGCGCTTGTAATACCCTTTGCGCCGCCCGGAAATGACGAATCCATGTTTGGCGTAGAGGGCGCGCGCGCCTTCATTGTCTGCGGCGACTTCGAGAAAGGCCATTTCGGCTTGAGCTGACTGTAACCATGTCTTCAAAAGAGCATCTGCAATGCCGCGACGACGGTATCTGGGGTCGACGGCGAGCGTCAGAAGTTCCGTTTCCCCCGCAAGGGTGCGCGCCAACGCGAAGCCGTTCTGACGTTCAAAAAGGCTGACGTGCGGCGATCCGCAAAGGGTTTTGAACTCATCGGGAGCCCACCCGCGTTCCGGCGCGAATGCTGCTTGGTGAAGCTGCGCCAAAGTCACTGGTGTCATGTCAGGATCTTGGGTGGCGCGTCTTTTGCCGGTGCCGCATCGGCGGGCCTGAGGTAGAATGGCGCTGGTCGTTGGGGCGTGTCATTGCGGCGCGCGCCCGCAAGATGTGCGATGGCTACTGCGATTGGCAGTGTTGCCTGACGGCCGCCCGCGCCGATCAACGGCCCTTCATGGGGCGGACAGTCTTCAAGGCGGATTATCGCAGCATCACTTGTGCTGCCGTCTTCGGCGGTGATCTGGAAATAGATGTGGTCCCGCCGGGCATCGACTGCGCAGGCAAAGGGCGCTGTTTGGCCGTACCCCAAGGCGTCAAATGCCGTGACACCCACAGCCGGTATGTTGAGGCCCAGCGCCAATCCCCGCGCTGCCGAAACTGATATGCGTATGCCCGTAAAATTCCCGGGTCCGATTCCCACGCCGATCACATCAATGTCCGCCAAGGTAATGCCAGCCTCGTCCAGCACTTCCGAGCAAATGACCAGCAGGCGCTCTGCTTGCCCTTTGGCCATCTCTTCGACACGCCACGCAAGAACATCATCGCCGCGCGTGACAGCTACCGCACACCGCGCCGACGCGGTATCAAAGGCGAGGACAATGGGCGCGCTGGTCACTGTCTTGTGCTTTCAGGTGTTTCTGAAACGGTTTGGCGCGTCAGGTGTCAGGTTGCGACCGGACGCACTTCGGTCACTTCGGGGATATAGTGGCGCAGCAGGTTTTCGATCCCCATCTTCAGCGTCAGAGTGGATGAAGGACAACCGGCGCAGGCGCCCTGCATGTGCAAATAGACCACACCGCGCTCAAACCCGTGGAACGTGATATCACCACCGTCTTGCGCCACGGCGGGCCGAACGCGGGTATCCAGCAACTCTTTGATCTGATTGACAATCACACCATCTTCGCCGGTATGCTCAGCGTGGCCGGAGGTGGGCGTGTGATCGCCCGCCATGACGGGTTGACCAGATTGAAAATGCTCCATGATCGCGCCCAGAAGGCCGGGTTTGATATGGTCCCAGTCCACGCTGTCCGCTTTTGTCACCGTCACAAAGTCGGTTCCAAAAAATACGCCCGTGACGCCCTCGATGGCAAAGATGCGTTCCGCCAAAGGGGATTTGTCCGCAGTCTCCGCGCTCGGGAAATCTGCGGTTCCCATTTCAAGGACGGTCTGACCCGGCAAAAACTTCAGCGTGGCTGGGTTCGGCGTGGATTCGGTCTGGATAAACATCGGCATTCTCCTGAGGTTGCTTTAGATATGCGGATCACGCCTGCGCAAGTCAAGGTTTAGAACCGTTCTAAATCGCTCCAGCAGGGGTTTTTTCCGCACAACACTCCCGATTGCGGAAAGTGCGCCCCATCTGATCAGGTAATTGCTTCGAGTTTTTCTTTACTCAGATCGCCCGGCACGATGGTGATCGGAATGGGCAATCCACCGGCGTTTTTGGTCAACTGTGTTACCAAAGGGCCGGGGCCTTTTTTGTCTGTGCCCGCCCCAAGAACAAGAACGCCGATTTCAGTGTCCTCCGCAATCTGTGCCACGATTTCATCGACGGCCTGTCCCTCGCGGATAACCAGTTCAGGATCGATACCCTGACGGTCTCTCATCCACTTTGCAAACACCTCGAAATGCACCTGAATCCGCTCGCGCGCTTCTTCGCGCATTACTTCGCCGACACCAATCCAATGGTTGAAATCATCGGGTGGGATTACTGCTAGAATTTCAACCCCACCGCCTGTCCGTGCGGCGCGCATGGCAGCAAAACGCATCGCATTGAGACATTCACGACTGTCATCCAGCACCACCAAAAACTTGCGCATGATCGGACGCCCCCTTGTTGGCCAGATCATGACCGCAGATAGAAACTTACGCAATCGCAATTTGGACACGAATGTCTCTGGACAGGTTTGCAAAACAGGATCACATTGGCGATGGTTTGGACAAGGCGGACAACTATGGCGATGCAACAGCTCATCTACGCGTCGCGGCCATTCGGGTATGATTCATCCGTTCTGGCGGGCATCCTGTCGCAAGCACGAGTCAAGAACAAGCAAAACGACATCACCGGGGCGCTGATCTGCCGGGCGGATATTTATCTGCAACTTATTGAGGGGCCTGCAGAAAAAATTGAAACGGTGTTTGATAAAATAAGCAGAGACGATCGCCACCTTGAAGTCGTCGTTCTGGTGCGTGAACAGGTAGAGGATCGTCTGTTCCCCGAATGGGAAATGAAACATGATCCGGCCAATTCATGGCTTTGGTCGCCGGATGAAATACACGATGGCATCCTGCAGACCGTCTCCGCTGATCAGGTCAGGGCTGTTTTCATACGCTCTTCCGAAGCGTCATAAAGGTTCAGACGCTGCCCAGTCCCAATACATTTCACGTAGACGCCGGGTCACCGGGCCCATCTGATAGGATGTGTCTTCAAACGCCCTGACGGCAGTTATCTTTGACATATTGCCGGTCAGAAAAACCTCGTCCGCTTGTTCGAAATCAGCAAAGCTGAGCACCTTTTCATGCACGGT
Source organism: Roseobacter litoralis Och 149 (assembly GCF_000154785.2). Classification (NCBI taxonomy): domain Bacteria; kingdom Pseudomonadati; phylum Pseudomonadota; class Alphaproteobacteria; order Rhodobacterales; family Roseobacteraceae; genus Roseobacter; species Roseobacter litoralis. The sequence goes on along the minus strand of NC_015730.1, from coordinate 3,116,263 downwards.
AATTCCATCGCGTTGCATGTTGGACATATGCCGCGCGCGCGTGATACCGGCCAGAAACGTCCCGTTCGGGATCGGCGTGAACACCTCGCCATCCTTGACCATAAAGACATTGGCGGTCGCCGATTCCGCGACATTGCCCATGGCATCGGCGACGAGTGCATTGCCAAAGCCCCGGCGACGCACTTCGTTGAGCATGCGCGCATTGTTTGGATAAAGGCACCCTGCTTTCGCGTTGACGACACTGCTCTCCAGCACGGGTCGCCTGAAACTGGTGCGCCCTAGGCTCACGGCGGTATCCGCGGGGGCCATCGGAATTTCCTCAAGCGAGATGGCAAATCCGACCTGTTCGGGATCAGGCACAATCGCCGTCATATCCCCCTCTAGCCCCCAATACATGGGCCGTATGTAGACCGCATCCTGCGGGCCATAGGCTTTGAGACCCTCGCGTATGATCTCGACCATGGTTTCTGCCGTGACCGTCGGGTTCAACATCAAGGCGCGGGCTGAGCGGTTCACCCTTTCGCAATGGGCCAGCAGATCCGGGGTGTTCCCGTTGAAATAACGCGCGCCATCAAACACGCTGCTGCCCAGCCAACTGCCGTGGTCTGCGGCGCGCATGATCATCACATCTTCGCGGTGCCAGCGCCCGTCAAACCAAGTTGAAATATTCGTTCCGGTCGCCATCCGCCGCACCTCTTTCATGGATCACGGCAACGTCGCTGTTTTCCAACGCGGGGTCAACGGCATGTCACGATTCAGGTAGCTTTGTAGACACCTTCGGGAAGATTAAGCGCTGCCGTCAGATCCCGCCATTGTTCTGGCGACAAGCGGACCGACACGATTTGATCGGTGCGCGCATCATATTGGTTGAGGAGGATGACGCTTTCTGTCGCGTGGACAGTGACGTCTTCCTGCAAGGGGGCGGTTCCTTCATCAACAAGCGTCACGACGGTCGCATCAAATTCATGCTCAATGGTAAACATGAGATCAGACTACGTGTTGATGCAGGTTTTGCAAGTCTCACAAGTCTGTGTAAGGGGGCTGGTCGTCAACGTGGACAATGCTACTGTCCCAATACGGTTTGGTGCCGTGAAAAAGGGTTTCAATCCTATGCGCAAATCTGGTGTTTTCGCCGTCATGGCCGTGGTTTTGGCGGGTTGTTCCGTGTCAACCCAGCCCATCCCTTCTGCGCTGTCCACAGAGGTGCTAAGCAACATATCGCCCTTTCCGACACTCGAAATGAAACGTAATTTCAGCAGTGTCGTCGAAACTCTTGAACCTATTGCCGAGCGCGAGTGCCGGGCCCGGACGTCGCGGGTGAACTGTAATTTCAAAATACTTGTCGACGAACGACCAGATCAACCGCCCAATGCCTTTCAGACCATTGATCAATCAGGTCGCCCGATCATCGCATTTACGCTTCAGTTGATTGCCGATGCGCGCAATCAGGATGAACTAGCCTTTATTATGGGCCATGAAGCGGCCCACCATATTGCGGACCATCTTGGACGGCAGCAGCGAAATGCCGTGGCACGTGCGGTGATCGCAGGCGCCCTGACTATCTTGCGAGGTGGGGATGCCACCGCCGTGGAAGTTGCACAGCAACGCGGGGCACAAGTGGGCGCACGCACCTATTCAAAGGATTTTGAGTTGGAGGCCGACGCTTTGGGCACCATCATTGCCTCACGCGCAGGATACGATCCGGTGCGGGGTGCTGAGTTTTTCACGCGCATACCCGATCCGGGCGACAAGTTTCTCGGCACGCATCCGCCCAATGGGCAGCGGATTGAAACTGTCCGTCGGGTCGCTGCCGGTCTGTGATCATGCCGTCCCGCGCCTGAGCCGCCGCATGTACCAGCGGTAAATCAGCGGGGCGAGCACATAGTCATAAACAACACAGGCCAGCCAATGCACGCCGGGCAGCCCAACCAGCCGCGCCAGCCAGCGGTATCGTGGCATGTCCTGCCACAGAACGATGAACGCAGGGATGCCCGCGAAAACCTCACCGTCTTTCATCACGTGAAGCTTGCGGGCGGCGGTATCCGGATCAATGTCCCACGCGGCCAGCTTGTCGCTGTCATTGAGGTCATCGAAGGCAATCGGTAACGCCTTGTTCTGGCTATACTGCGCATAGTGGTTGATTTCATAGCTGCACACGGGGCAGGACGCATTATAAAGAACGGCCGTTTTGGTGTCGTTATTCTCGGTCATGATCCAGATATAGTCGCGTTAGCTGGTTTGACCAAAGCGGCGGACAATTCACCGCAGGTTACTTTGATCGGGGCAGTAAGAGCAATCACAGCTTGCTGTGCGAACCATCACACATTGGGGCGTTGCGCGTGGCTTTGCAGCCGCAAAAGAACACCTTACGATCCTCTTCCGCCTCGTATTTCATCGGCGCAAAGCTCGTGTCTTTGTGCGAGCCGTCACAAAATGGCTGTTTGGACGACTGGCCACAGGTGCACCAGAAATATGATTTACCGGCGGTGACTTCGACTGGGTAGGGGGCCGTCTGGGCGATTTTGGGGGTGTCGGACATGGCTTGGGTTCTCCTTGCTGTGCGCTCAAAAGGTAGCGCCCGCTTGTCAAAGGCAAAGCACCAACTCAGGTCGGCGGTACAATGCGGCCCCAAAGATCGTATTCTCCCGCCTCATCGACCTCAACCGTGACGATATCGCCCGGTTTCAACCCATCATGGCCGTCATCAATGAACAGGTTGCCGTCAATTTCCGGCGCATCCGCCTTGGTGCGGCAGGTCGCAGCATCAGTGTCCACCTCGTCCACAATCACCTCCAAGCGCTGAGCGACCTTTGCGGCGAGCTTCGCTTCGGAGATGTCCTGCGACTTGGCCATGAAGCGGTTCCAGCGGTCCTGCTTGACGTCCTCGGGCACATGATCAGGCAAGGCGTTGGACCTTGCCCCGGCAACGTTTTCGTATTGAAAGCAGCCGACGCGGTCGAGCTGCGCTTCGTCCAGCCAGTCCAGAAGGGTCTGAAACTCTTCCTCCGTTTCGCCGGGATAGCCGACAATAAAGGTCGAGCGCAGCGTCAGGTCCGGACAGATCGAACGCCATGCCGCGATTTCATCCAGCGTTTTTGCAGCAGCGGCAGGGCGTGCCATGCGGCGCAACACATCCGGATGGGCGTGCTGAAAGGGGATGTCCAGATAGGGCAGCACCAAGCCCTGCGCCATCAGTGGGATCAACTGGCGCACATGCGGGTAGGGGTAGACGTAGTGCAGCCGAACCCATGCCCCCAGTGATCCAAGGTCGCGTGCAAGATCCGTGATATGAGCGCGATGCCCGCGCTCCTCGGCGTGTTTGATGTCCACGCCATAGGCCGATGTGTCCTGACTGATGACCAGCAGTTCCTTGACGCCGCTTTCGACCAGCTTTTCCGCTTCCCGCATCACCGCATGGGCCGGACGGCTGGCCAGACGCCCGCGCATGTCGGGGATGATGCAGAATTTGCACTTGTGATTGCAGCCCTCGGAAATCTTCAGATAGCTGAAATGCCGCGGTGTCAGGCTGACCGCCGACGCAGGCAACAGATCGACAAAGGGATCGGGACTGGGCGGCACGGCGGCGTGCACCGCATCCAGCACCTGTTCGTACTGTTGCGGGCCGGTCACTGCCAGCACCTTTGGGTGCGCCCCGGTGATGTATTCGGGTTCAGCGCCCAGACAGCCCGTCACGATCACGCGGCCGTTCTCGTTCAGCGCTTCCCCGATGGCCGAGAGCGATTCTGCCTTGGCGCTGTCCAGAAATCCGCAGGTATTCACGATGACCGCATCCGCCCCATCATAATCCGGTGATATGCCATAGCCTTCTGCGCGCAATCGCGTCAAAATACGTTCACTGTCAACAAGTGCTTTGGGGCAGCCGAGGCTGACCATGCCGATTGTCGGCTGGCCGGGACGGTCCGGTTGCGTCAGCCGGGCTTTGGGCGCAAGATCAGGGCGCAGATTTGGTGGGTTGGTGCTCATGATCTGCGCTATACTGTAGTTGCAAGAGGCTTGAAAGGCCTTGCGTTGGCGCGGGAGTGTGCGTGATGAAATGGGTTTTTCGTTTTTTCGGGCTGATTTTTGCCCTTGTCGTTTTGCTGGTCGTGACGGTGTTTTTTTTGCCGGCGGATCGTCTGGCGCGCATCGCGACGGAGCAGCTGTCCGTGGCCACAGGCCGGGATGTCGCAATAAATGGTGATGTGGCGCTGACCTTCTGGCCGGTGCTTGGCGTCAGTGCCGATGATCTTGAGGTCAGCAACGCAGGCTGGGCCGATCAAGGGCCAATGCTTCAGGCGGCGAATGCAGCGATTGGTATTGACGTCATGGCGCTGCTGCGCGGTGACATCAGAATAACCAACGTCGAAGCGCATAGCCCCACAATCCGACTTGAGCAGCGCCTTGACGGACGCGCAAGCTGGGAATTCACCAATGCCGAAGACAGCGCGCAGATCAAAACAACGACAGAGGCCAAAACGGACCAATCTGAGACTGTGGCGGCGGAAAGCCGCTCGATCAGTATTGAACGCCTGAGTGTCACGGACGCGACCTTGATCTATGATGCCGAGGGCAGCGATCTCGTGACTTTGGCCGGTGTTGATCTGGCGCTCGACTGGCCGGACCCGGCGGGCCCCGCCGAAATCTCCGCAACGGTCCGTCCGGCAAACGTGCCGGTCAGTATTGATGCAGAAATTGAGGGCTTTGGCGACTTCATCACGGGCGAGACGCGCGGGGTTAAGGTTACGGTGGCAGCGCCTGCGGGGCAAATGTCATTGAATGGGCGTGCCAGCACAGCCGGGGCCGTTGCGGGCGCATTTGCGTTCAAGACGGACAATACCGAGGCGTTTTTAGCTGCACTTGGGTTGCCTGGCGTCGCATTGCCCCCCAAGCTCGGCCAGCAGATCGACGTGGCTGCTGATATCACATTGACCCCGGACCGGCAGTTGGCGCTGCGTGGTCTGGCGCTTGATCTGCATGGCAATCGGCTGAGCGGCGCGGCCGATATCTCATTGAACGGCATCCCGACTGTAAATGTGCAGCTGGCGGCAGGTGATCTGGATTTGACGCCTGCGCAGTCTGCGCCGCGCACGTCAGGATCCTCAGGCGGGCAGGGTGGCGCAGAAACCACGTCCGAAGGGTGGTCAAAATCACCGATTGATGCCTCGGCGCTGGCCTCCTTCAACGGGGACGTCGCTTTGAGCGCGGACAGTATCGACTTGGGGCAGTTCAAACTTGGGGCGACGCAAACCGTTTTACGAAATGATACGTCGCGGATGGTGTTTGAGTTGCGTCAGGTTAAAGCCTACGGCGGACAAATCACCGGTGAACTTGTCGTCAATAATCGAAGTGGTTTGTCTGTGGGTGGCAGGATGAATGTGGCCGGTATTCAGATGCAGCCGCTGTTGAGCGATGCGGTTGAATTCGACCGCCTGACCGGGCAGGGCGATTTGCAAGTTTCCTTTCTGGGAACGGGTCCATCTGTTCACAGCATTATGAATTCGCTGTCGGGTGACGGCAGTCTGAACATCGCGCGCGGCACGATCGAAGGGATCAACCTTGATCAACTGCTGCGCGGTGGCGCGTCCAGTGGCACCACGATTTTTGACGATCTCTCGGCCACATGGAACATCTCAGAAGGGGTTCTGCGCAATCGTGACCTCTTGTTGCAGTTAAAAAACTACAGCGCTTCGGGTGAAGGACAGGTGGGGTTGGGTAAACGCGATCTCAACTATAAGGTGACCCCGGTTGCCTTGCGTGCCAATTCCGGGAATGGGCTGGCCATTCCGGTGCGGTTCCAAGGGCCGTGGTCAGATGTCTCGATCAAACCGGACCTTGAAGCCGCGCTTGACCTTAACCTCGATAAAGAGCGCAGAGAGCTCGAGGATCGCGCAAAAAGCGAGGTTTCAGAGCGACTTGGTATTAAAGATGAGGACGGAAAATCCACGGAAGATGCGATAAAGGACAAAGTCAAAGACGAGTTGCTGCGCAAGCTGTTCGACTAGATCCTCAGCGGGTTTGCCTTTGCCAGAGCGTCGAATTGCATCAGCGTGTCGATCAGGTCCGGCATTTGGTCGAGGTATATCATATTGGGCCCATCCGAGGGCGACGCGTCCGGGTTTTCATGGGTTTCAATAAATACCGCAGCGACACCGATGGCGACCGCCGCGCGCGCCATCACGGGTGCAAATTCGCGCTGACCGCCCGATGATCCACCCTTTCCACCCGGTTGCTGAACCGAATGTGTGGCATCCATCACAACCGGATAGCCGGTTTGCGCCATCTGTGGCAGGGCGCGCATGTCCGCGACAAGTGTATTGTAACCAAAAGACGTGCCACGCTCGGTCAGAAGAATTTTCCTGTTGCCCGTGCTTTCAATCTTGGTCGTGATGTTCGACATCTCCCATGGCGCCAGGAACTGCCCCTTTTTGACGTTGACCGCCGCGCCGGTTTCACCCGCAGCGAGCAGCATATCCGTCTGACGGCACAGAAATGCGGGGATTTGCAGAATATCAACTGCTTGGGCGGCGGGCGCGCATTGCCCCTCGTTATGCACATCGGTCAGGACCGGCACACCAATCGCCTGTCCCACCGACTGCAAAATCTTGAGGCCCTCATCAATGCCGGGGCCGCGTACGCCTGCCAAGGATGTCCGGTTTGCCTTGTCGAATGAGGCTTTGAACACATACTGCGCACCTGCCTTGTCGCAGGCTTCTTTCATCCGGCCCGCGATCATTTGGGCGTGGTCTTGGCTTTCCAATTGGCAGGGGCCTGCAATCACGGTCAGGGGGCGGTCGTTACCGATCACAAGATCGCCGACGGGAACATGTGTCATGTCAAGAAGTTACCTGTTCTCTGAGAATTCAAGCTGTGAGACAGACCATCAAGTAGTTTCCGGTAAAGATCAAGAAGGCGTGTTCCGTGTTTTCAAAGCCGCGCCGACCTGCGCGCGTGTCTATACCTTGCGTTGTGTGCCCGTCCAAAAAGATTCTGGTATGTCGTTGAACGCCAGCATCCTCACCCCGGCATGTTCAGCGGTCCTGCCTTGGGGCCACTGTTCTTGTCCGATCAGGGGGTGATCGCGGTCTGTTACCCCCAAAACGCAAGATTAAACGCCAATTTGAGACGACCGTGCGCGGATTGCGATACGGTGTGTTGGACAGCTCCGGTTGCACCGGGTTGCCTTCACCCTGCGCGCCGATAAAGTACGCAAGTGGTGATGCTTCAGGATCAGATCAGAGACTGCCGTTTGTGCGCTGAGCGCTTCGCGGCCACCGCGACGGCACATGAACCGCGCCCCGTTGCATGGTTTGAGCCGCAGGCGCGGGTGCTGATTGCAGGGCAGGCGCCGGGGATGCGGGTTCATAAGTCCGGTAAACCTTTTTCTGACCCTTCAGGGGAGCGGTTGCGCAGCTGGATGGGTGTGTCAGAGCAGGTATTTTATGACCGTGCGCAGGTGGCTATCGTGCCGATGGCGTTCTGTTTTCCGGGCTATTCGGCGTCCGGCAGTGATCTGCCGCCGCCCCCGATTTGCGCGCAGACATGGCATGACAAAGTGACTGCTGCCCTGCCGCACATAGGGCTCACTCTGATTGTTGGCAGCTATGCAATGAAATACCATCTGGGCCTTAAGTCGTCGCTCACGCAGGCCGTGCACAGCTGGAAAGATCGAGATGAGGACATCTTTGTCTTGCCGCACCCAAGCTGGCGCAATACGGGATGGCTCAAGAAAAACCCATGGTTCGAAGAAGAGGTGCAGCCTCGTCTGCGATCGCGTTTAAAGGATGTTCTGCATGACAGATCTGACCCCTCTGGATAAGGCCCATGCCCTGATGATTGCGGATGAGGAAAACGATCAGGCGCGCTTGGGGTTCTACGAAAGACTGGCAGAGAGTGAGCTGTTCCTGATGCTGGCCGAAGACCTCAACGCCGCAGATGACGCGGTCTCGCCGGAAATATTTGAACTGGAGGGCGTGAAATATGTGCTGGTGTTCGACCGCGAAGAGCGTCTGGCCAGTTTTGCCGGGCAGGTGACCCCCTATATTGCGGTGTCCGGTCGGACCATTGCCGGGATGCTGGCGGGGCAGGGGATTGGGCTGGGTGTCAATCTGGACGTGGCCCCGTCGTCAATTCTATTGGCGGATGCGGCGGTGGACTGGTTGCACCAGACACTGGGGAACGCACCGGATGAGGTTGAGGAAAAGGTCGCAGAGCTTTCGCCCCCCAAAGGCCTGCCGGAGACGTTGATCAAGGCGCTGGATACAAAACTGGCCACCGCCATGGGGCTTGCGTCTTGCGCCTATCTTGTCGGTGTCCGTTTTGCGGGCGGGCGGAATAGTCATATGCTGGGGTTTGTCGATGCGCTGCCGCAGGCTGAAGGGGCGCTTGCCAGTGCAGCCGCCGAAGCGTTGACCTTTTCGGGCATCGAAGCAGGGGCGATGGATGTCGCCTTTTTCCTGAGCTCTGATCCCGTGGCCGCCAGAATGGAGCGTGTCGGCCTGCGGTTTGATCTGCCTCAGTTGCAACACTCCGTAACACAAATGCGCCCACCGCCCGGTTCGGATCCTGAAAACCCACCCAAATTGAAATAATTCACCCCTGCAGGGCGCGAATTCTCACGAAACGATCACGCGAACCGGCCATTTTTCACAAGCCTGAGAGGCGAGGGCCAAAGGGGTGCACCTGTGCGGTGCAAGCAGCTAAACCAGTTGACAGCGGTGCAAAAGCGCCCGTTGATGAAAAATGCCAGACTGGAGTATTCCGATGCGTTTCCCACTTAAGATGATCGCCGTTGCGGCAACTGCCATAACCCTTGCCACATCCGCTTTTGCGGGCGATCAATATGTCGACCCGACAGGCTTTGCCGTTTCCGGATATGATGTTGTTGCCTATTTCGACCTTGATCAGGCGCCTGTTGGTCAGGATCAACCCGCCGCTGTGCCGGGGAACAAAAACATCACATCGACCTATAACGGTGCGACATTCGCGTTTTCCAGCGAGGCGAACAAAGCGCGCTTTGACGCGGACCCCGCAGCCTTTGCGCCGCAATATGACGGGCATTGCGCCTATGGTGTTGCCAAGGGCGGCAAAGTCCCCGGAAACCCGGAATTGTGGCGCATTCTTGATGGTAAATTGTATCTCAACATCACGGAAAACGTTGTGGGCTTCTGGGAAGAGGATATTCCCGGTAACCTGACCCTGTCCGAAAACAACTGGGTGAGCCTTGAGCCGGCGGCCGCCTCCGACCGAGTGATCCCGCAGTTCAGCAGTGCCGCTCCCGTGAACTGATGCGGCAACCTGATCCGATCGAACAAAGCCAAAAATCCCCGTTGCGCATGTCGCGGCGGGGATTGCTCGTTGTTGCCGTCGCGGGGGTGGCCACGGGCGGAGCCGTTGCTGCGCAGTGGTTCAACATCCTCGCTGAAAACGGCGAAGCCGCGCTAAGCCCTCCGGATGTTCATGAGGCAGCACGCAGCGGGGACGTCGTGCTCATTGATATCAGGCGACCCGAAGAATGGGCGCATACCGGTATCGGTGAAGGCGCGGTTCCCATAGATATGCGCCGTCCGGATTTTGTAGAAGCGCTGCTTGTTGCGACACAAGGGGACAAATCGCGTCCTGTCGCATTGATCTGCGCACGCGGTGTCAGATCGCGCCATATGTCCAAACAACTCGCCGCCGCAGGCTTTACGCGCATCATTGATGTGCCAGAGGGGATGCTGGGATCAGGTGCGGGTCCGGGCTGGCTGAACCGTGGCTTGCCGGTCGTCGCCTTCCGATAACGCTATTCGGCCGCTTGATGTGGTCGGTCAAGAATGGTCAAGAGCTGTCGCCTTTTGCGCCGGGCATTCTGTACGATACCCGGTTCGCGCAGCGTCAGCGGGCTTTGCATGCGCAAGGGCCCTGGCAGATAGCGTGCAACGGGCAAGGCACTGGCAGCAGACAGTGGCACGGCCAACAGCAGGCTGGCTGCAATCGGGATCAGCCACAACGACACCAGACCCGACACAAGACCCATTGTCAGAACAATACCAACGCCGGTTTCCACCCAGTGAAAGCGCAACAGGTCCTTAAGAGGATAGGCCACCGCCGTGCGGTTCTGTGCTGCCCATGTCATCTCGCGGCCAATGGCCGTCCGCACGACAGCGCGCGTTTGCTGGATCATCAGGATCGGGGCATAGGCAATGGACAAGAACACTTCGACCCCAAAGGCGGACAAAAAGGCACGGCGCCCGCCATAAAGACGCGTGGCTTTGGGATGTGCGGCGATAATGCCCGCGCCGACCAATTTGGGCATCAGCAGCATGGCATACATGATCATAAGAAAGACCGCAGAATCGATGTGGCTCATGGCGGGTGGCCAGTCGGGAAACAGCGGATTGGCCTCATTGAAATAGCTGATCACATTGGTATCGCGGTCCTTGCCCAGCAAAGACCAAACGATGAGCAACACGAACCACGCGGGCGACAGCAAATAGCTGACCGCACCATGCAGCAGGTGAAACCGCGAGACAGGATGCAGCCCGGCAGTACCCAGTAGACGCAGGTGTTGCAGGTTGCCCCGACACCAGCGTTGATCGCGCAGTACATAATCGATCAGCGTGCCTGGTGTTTCTTCGAAGCTGCCGGTCAGGCGTGGCATGAAACGTACGCGCCAGCCTGCGCGCCGCAAAAGGCCCGCTTCGACAAAGTCATGACTGAAGATCAGATCTGATCGCCCCCCTCTGCGAGAGAGCCTCGGCAACCCGGCGCATGCCGCAAAAGCCCGGGTGCGAATGATCGCGTTGTGACCCCAGTAATTGCCTTCGCCTCTGGCCCAGTTTGCCAGCCCTTCGGACATGAGCCATCCATAGGCGATGTTTGAAAACTGCTGGAGGCGCGCAAACAGCGTCTCCGCCCCGATCAGAACCGGGCATGTCTGGATCAGCGCGGCCTGCGGGTCTGCGCTGAGTTCATAGGCGAGGCGGTCGATGGCCTGCCCCGTCATCAGACTATCCGCGTCCAACACAACCATGGCGTCATGCGCCGCACCCCAACCGGTGATCCAATCCACCAGATTGCCGACTTTCTTATCGGTGTTTTCGGCCCGGCGGCGGTAAAAGACACCCATGCCCGCAGGGGCGGAGACTTGCAGCAAGCTGTAGGCGCGCTCTTCTCGTGCAGCGGTTGCCGCATCGCGCGTGTCGGACAGGATGAATAACGTGTACCGGTGGTGGGCTTTCTGGCGGGCCAGATCATCGAGCATGGCCGCCGCGTTGCCGAAAACATCGCTGGTCGCTTCGTTGTAGATCGGCATCAGCAAGGCGACATCCATTGGCGCTGCGTGCCCTTTGGCGCATTGCGCATCAGTGGCCCGCGCCAACAGGCCGGCAAGGGCGATGCCGATTGTGCTGACCGAGAGGCTGACCCAGATAAAGGTGAGACCGATCAGGCTGAGCAGAAACCACTCAAGGCCCGCCATGCCCGTTTCCGAAAACCACCCGTAGATGCCGCGCATCAAGAGCACGGTCCCGACCAATGCGGGCACGAAAAGCGCAAGACGCCAGTAAAGGGATGTCTCAGGGCGATCCTGCTTGGGCGCACTGTTGACCGGGTGCTGGTCAAAGTCCTGCGCAAGCATCTCCAGCGGCGCGCGCCGGGGCATCGCCATAAACGCTGATTTGGCGTTTTCGCTCATGCGCGCGTCCAGCGGTAAAGCCAGATTTCGGAGAGGGGCGCATCCTGCAAGCGCAACTGGGCGCGGAACTCGACCAAATCCGCCTCTTGCGGGTGGAAGGTGAAGGCAAGGCGGGGTCCGCCGGTCTCCGGATTGCGTTGCACAAGCCCTTGTGACAGCTCACCGGTGCTGCTGCGCAAGACAATATCAAGCTGGCTCAGGTCGTCGGGCACATCTTCGCGGCCTTCGAAATCAATAGCGACGACAATTCCGCCCTCCGGGCGCGCGCCCATCGCCGTGTCGCTGACGCGCAGCGGCATGCCTGTCCGGGGGGCAGGATCGTCGGCCCAGTCCAGACGATAGGACATCTGGTGGCTTTCGCCCGCAGGCACAGGGGTTGCGGGGCGCCAATAAGACACGATGTTGTCGTAGATTTCCAGATCAGCGGGGATTTCAACAAGCGTGACCGCCCCCGGTCCCCATCCCTCGCCCGGTGTGACCCAAAGGGCGGGGCGGTTGTGGTAAAGCGCTTCGAGATCGGCAAAGTCGCGGAAGGCCCGCGCCCGTTGCATCAGGCCAAAGCCACGGGGGTCATCGTCGGTAAAAGCACTGATCTGCAGGTTCTTGGGATTGGCAAGCGGGCGCCAGATGGTTTCGCCTGCACCATTATGGATCATCAAACCATCGCTGTCATGCACGGCCGGGCGAAAGTCGGAAAACCGCTCGCGCATCGTGGCATCAAACAAAAACATGGATGTCAGAGGCGCGATACCAATGTGGGTCAGCGTCTCGCGGGCGAAAATCTCGGCCTCGACCTGCATGGTCAGCGTCTTGCCATGGGTGATGACGAACCGGTAAGCCCCGGTGCAGCTGGGACCATCGAGCAGCGCGTGCAACACCACATCAGGCGCACCGGGCTGCGGCGTTTCGAGCCAAAAGGCGGTGAAATCGGGAAATTCTTCGCCCTCAGGATCGGCGGTTTTCAACGCCAGCCCCCGCGCGGAGAGACCGTATGTCTCGCCCGTACCGATGCCGCGAAAATAGCTGGCACCCTGAAAAACCGCGTATTCCTGAAAAATACCGGGCTCTTCGAGTTCCGCGCGCAGTCGCAGGCCGGAATACCCCAAGGTTTCATCTATCTCGACATCAGGAAATTTATCCGTGCTGTCAAACACACCCATGTCAAATTTCAGCGGTCGCGCGCTGCCATTCTCGACGACGTTGATCTCAACCGGCTGCGGAAAATAGAGACCGGGTGGAAACACATCTACGCGCTGCGGGCCGTCTGTGTTTTCCCAAAGCGCATTGCGCCCGTCAAACCAGATTTTACGGTATTGATCATAGCTCAGGTTGCGCCAGCTTTCCGGGATCAGCGGGCGCGGCGCATAGGGTTTTTCCGCCAGCGCCTTGGCGCGCATTCTGACCTTTTGCGCATCGAAGGCCGTTGGTGCGCCCGATTGCAGCCCGGGTTCCTGCGCTGCCAGAACGGTCGGGCGCAGGGCAGCCACAGCCACCAGAGATTTGAGAAGTTCACGACGTAACATTACCGCACCGCCTTTTTTCGCCAGGGTTGCGATTTAAACCATCCAACCCCATAGGCGACGCCAATCAGGACGGTAAAACCCGCCAGATTGACAATGATCTGATTAAACAGAGAGTTGCGCCCCAACGTGTCCAGCGCCACGCCAAGCAGCCGCGCGGTGAACATGGAGGTGATGAAAACGGCCAGTGACTGCTGCCCCACTTTCATGATGACGGCAAGGATGCGGCGCCACCCTTCGGCCAGCAAGCCGCCGGTCTGGGGGGGCAGAATGCGACGACCTGCTTCGCCCACGGCGATCCAGCACAGATAGGCAAGGGCCAGAAAATGCACGTAGCGCAGAACACCGAAGTCCGATTTGTTGATCAGGACGTTGTATTCCTTGCGCCACTCGCGCACTTCGGGCAGTTGCCGGGTAATGCGGAAATAGGCCAGCGGAATGATCACGAGAACAATCACCCCGGCCACGATCACCAACAGTTTGTGGCGCGGGGGCGGTGGTATCCAGCCTGCCATGAAGGCAAAGCCGGTGAAAAACACCAACTGCCATCCGAAGGGATTAAAGAACCAGTGCCGCTCTGACCATGGCTCAGCCGGGAGGGCGAGAACATCAATCTGCGCCCCGAGCCAAACACCGACAATCAGCGCGGCCGCCAGAGCGGGATGCGCGCGGTGGCAAGCAACGACCAGCGGCATCATCGCAAGCACCACGAGATACATTGGCAGGATATCAAAGTAATTCGGCACATAGGTCAGCGTCAAAAGCCCCAGCAAATTTTCCTCCGGCCGATTGAAAAACGGGTAGAGGTTCAGTTGCCCAACATAGTCGCGCTGAAAAAGTTCCGTGCTGTTCAAAAATACCATCGTGCCCGCGATGGCGAAAAACAGCGCGATATGTGCCCAATAGACTTGCCAGCATCGGAACGCGACACGCGCAGCCCCCATCAACAGCCCCTGATCGCGAAACACGGCACCAAATGCGATGGCAGAGGCCATTCCCGAACAAAAGACAAAGACTTCAGTGGCATCGGAAAAACCAAAGCGCGCGGGAATCCACAAGGTCAGCCAGTTTCCGGGGGTATGCGCAATCAGAATGATGAACATGACTATGCCGCGAAAGAAGTCGAGGCGTGGGTCACGGATGCGCTGACCGGCCTGCGCGGTTTTCTGCGCAGGCGTCTCGCCACGCGTCAGAGGGAGTCGTGAGGGATCGGCAAGTGTCATGGCGGGTCTTTATGTCGTCGGTTGAGATTTGTCATCAGGGTGCCGCTGCTATTGGGCAGGGATCCGCCGGGCTTCGGCGATGGATGCCATACGCGTCTTGGTAAACCTGTCGGCTTGCCCGGCCCGCTGCTTGAGGCGGGCATGCAAGATGTCTTCAGTTTGCTCATAACGTCCGGCACGCAGCCCTGCATCAATGGTCAAGCGCTCGAAAACATCGCGTTGTGCATGGCTGCCGCCAATGGACTGCATGTTTGGACGCGCAGAGGCCAGATCGCTGAAAGCAGCATCATAGCGCCCTTCGGCGAAAGCATTCAGCCCTGAGGCGGCGGCAACGCCGGGGTCGGCATAGCGCGCGGGCATCTCGCCGCTAGATTTGGCGTCACGTGCAAAACGCGCTGTCATCGCGCGCTGAGCATCCGGTCGCGAAGCCCCTGCCAAGGCCAGCATATAGTGCAGATCGGCAAAGACGACACAGCCGTCGTCGGTGCGCCGTTCTGCGATATCGGCCAGTTCGGCCCACCGCGGCCCAACTTCCATGCCTTCCAGCTCAAGGCGCAACAACAGCGAGGTTGCATTCGATATGTCGCGGTAATCATCGGTTTTATCCGACCTGATCTGCGCATCATATAGGCCCAATGCGACGTCAAGTTCACCACGATCCATATGCAACAGCGCCTTGTGCCACCACACGTGATATCTGAAATTGTTACAGTGATCCCAAGCAGCGGTGTTGTTTTCGATCAAGTCGATGCCGAGATCCGGGCGCGCGGTCATGTCAAAAACATGTGCAACCGCATGTAAGCCCCAAGCGTCATCGGGCGTCAGTTCAAGCCCCGAGCGACCCGCTTGCTCGGCGTTGTCATATTCGCCGGTTTCTTCCAGCGTGAAGGCATGACAGCCCAATGCAAAGCCCCGCAGCGGGTGATCTTTGTCATGTGCTGGCAACACCCGCTCAATGGAGCGTCGCATGCCCTGCGCATCCCCCAGAATGAACCTGATCCCATGGCTGACCTTCGCCGACAGCGTGTCTGCAGGATAGGCCTGCAATGTGCGTTCCATCGCAGCAACCGCGTCGGACGGTCTATCCGCCAGCCACGCGTCCAGCGCGTCAATCCATGCACGCTCTCGCGGATTTGCAGCATCAGATGCACGAGCGGCAAGCAGAGCCTCCTTAGCGGTCTGAACCAGTTCGCGCCGCCCCATCATCAGCGAAAAAAGCCCCCGGGCGGCGTGGCCCATCGCAAAATTCGGTTCTGCCGTCAGGACCGCGCCCAAACACTGAGGCGTTGCTGTCCCATGCGCCAGAAAAGCTCGGATCATGCCGTTCCAGTCCTCCACCGCTTTTGCCGTTGATAAGGACACCGGACTTTGACAAATATCGAAATTCATTGAAAACACACCTTTTTACACCTGTTGTTTTCTGTTTATCGAAAAACGACAGTGTGCGAAGCGCTCGTGCAGAAGTTACACGTCAACGTGAAGGACTGTGTGGAAAAACGATGAATGTTTCACAGTTATCCTCAGAAAGTAACGTGATTTCAGCGGAAAACTGCGCATAGGATGATTGAATTAATCAGCTCTTGTCATCGGACAGACCGAAATCACGCAGCACTGTTTCGGTGTCCTGACCAAAGCGGGGGGGCGGGCGGTCATATCGCACCGGCGTGCGGGATAGTTTCAGTGGATTACCCAATAGCTGGACAGTGCCACCTTGCACCCCCGGTGCTGCCATTTCCTGTACAACACCGCGCGCTTTCGCCTGATCAGAATGAAGCGCCTCAGCCACTGTGTTGATCGGACCCACGGGCACTTTGACCGCGTGCAGGCGCGCGATCACGTCGGCTTTGGTGATGCCAGAAAGCCGTTCGGCAATCAGCGGGATCAGCACGTCGCGGTTCTCAATCCGCGCGAGGTTCGTGGTAAAGCGCGTATCGGCGGCCATCTCCGGGCACCCCAGCACATCGCAAAAACGTGCAAACTGCGCGTCATTTCCCACTGCGACCAAAACATGCCCGTCTGAACAACCAAAAGCCTCATAGGGCACAATGTTGGGGTGTGCATTGCCGCGCCGCACGGGCAGTTTGCCTGAAGTGAGGTAATTGGTGCCCTCATTGATAAGCCACGCCATCTGCGCATCTACAAGCGACAGATCAATGTGCTGCCCCTCGCCGGTGGCATCGCGGTGGCGCAATGCTGCCAATATGCCGATGGTGGCGTACATGCCGCACATGACATCCGCGATCCCAACGCCAACTTTCATCGGCTGCCCCTCTGGCTCACCGGTCAATGACATTATGCCGCCATAGCCCTGTGCCATGAGGTCGTAACCCGGTTGATCCCTGTTGGGTCCCGTGTGCCCGAAGCCCGAGATTGAGCAATAGACCAACGCCGGATGCGCGGCACAGAGTGCGGCGTGATCCAAGCCGTATTTTTCCAACCCGCCGGGTTTGTAATTCTCGATGACGACATCCGCGCGCGCCGCCAGCTTTTGAACGGTTTTCTGTCCATCCTCGGTCGACAGATCGATGCTGACCGACTGTTTGTTGCGGTTGGCGGCCATGAAGTAGGCAGAAAGATCGGTGCGTGACCCGTCATTATTGAGCGCATAGTTCGGCCCCCACCCCCTTGTGTCGTCGCCGCCCGTTTTCGGGTTTTCGACTTTCAGGACCGTGGCGCCCAGATCACCCAGCAGCTGTGTGGCCGTCGGCCCCGCGAGGATTCGGCTCAGGTCAAGTACGACAAGACCATCCAGTGCGCCTTTCGTCTTAGATTCGTCCGTCATAAGACCCCCGTTCGATTTTTGCAGCGATCACGGTAAACTTGTCCGCCGCCAGTGCTGTTTCCAGTGCGTCGCGCATTTCTGTACGGTTGTGCACTGTGACCCCGACGCCCCCAAAGGCACGTCCGATGGCGGCGAAATCGTGCTCTGCGAAGTCCACACCGTGGTTTGTCAGTTGGCGGGCGCGTTGCTTGAGTTCGATCAGCGCGAGGGAGGCGTCTACGAAAACCACAAAGATTGTGCGCAGACCGAGTTCCGCTGCGGTCGACAATTCCCCGGCGACCATCAGGAATCCGGCATCTCCAGAAAAGGAGACAACAGGCGTGTCCTGTGTGGCCAGTGATGCCCCCATGGCCAGCGGCACCGCACATCCCATTGTGCACAGTGCCGAGGATTGGATCAGGCCGCGCGGCGTGTAGCACTGCCACATCTGGCTGAGCAGGATGCGATGCGCACCGCTGTCCGCCGTGGCAATGGTGTTCCGGGGCAAGATGGCGCGACAGGTGTCAATGACGGCGGCCGGGCCCCAGTCATCACCCGTCGGGAAAGCCGCTGCCAACGCTGTTTTTGTAGCCTCAGGGGCGTGATCTGGCCATGTGTTTGCCGACGTGATCCCGTCTGAAAGGGCCTCAAGGGTTGCCCCGCAATCTGCGATGATGTTCAGGCTGGCCTGATGCATGTAGTGATGGTTTGGCGCGGCGGTGATGTCGATGATGTTCTGCGTCTGTGGTGTCCAGACGTCACGCCAGCCGGTGCGCATTTCGATCGGGTCATAGCCCAGGCATAGGATCAGGTCTGCGGCGTTCAGCAGAGGCAAAAGGTGCGTATCCGCAAGCGGTGACAGGCCTGCGCCGCCAAGCGCCAGCGGGTGATCTTCGGGGATGATCCCTTTTGCCTTATACGTTGTGATCACCGGGACACCGAAGGTTTCAGCAAATTGCACGAGCGCAGCGCCGCAGCCCTCATTCATCGCATCAACACCTGCGACAATGATCGGGCGTCGGGCGGACGTCAGCCAATCGCGCGCCTGTGTCAGGTCGCTCCCCGCAGGGGCCGTTGACGCGGCAGGCTGCCGGTCTGGTGGCGCTTTGGCGGGCACAAGGCTGTCGGCGACAGAAATCGGCACATCAATATGCACCGGTCCGGGGCGACCCTCTGTTGCGATGGCTACAGCCTTGTCGGCGATGATGTGCGCCGCACCTTGCACAAGCGTAAAGCTGGCTTTGGTGATCGGGCGAAAGACAGCCTGCTGATCCAGAACCTGATGCGTGTAGCTCTGCGCCTCGTCTGCGTCCACGGCGCCCGCCAGAACGATCAGCGGCACGCGGTCCTGATGTGCATTCGCAACCGCGTTCACACCGTTCAAAGCACCGGGACCAACCGTTGCCACCAAAATACCTGGTGCGCCGGTCTGGTGATATGCGCCTTCGGCCATGAAGGCGGCTGCATTTTCATGCTTGGCGAGGATAAAGGTGATGCCCGCCGTCTCCAAAGCGTCAACCAGCGTCAGGACTTCCCCGCCGGGCATGCCAAATGCATAACGGCAGCCTGCCCGGTAAAGGCGTTGTGCGACCGCATCGGCAGCGCGAATTTGGGTTTTGGTGGTCACCATGGCAGTCTTTTCGCTTTTTGAGTACGACAGGGTCATACCTGACCCAAAGCCACGCGCAACTCACCTTTGTGTTTGTGATATTTCAAAAGGGCCGCGATGGCGAACCGGTCAGGCAAGGATCAGCGGCGGCGGTCCCGGCGGGATGACATAGGCTGAAACGCAACGCCGACATGTGCCTCGCAATAGGGTTTGCCCTGTTGCACCGTCAGACCGCAAAACCAGAAGTCGTCCGTCGCAGGGTCGCCCACGGGCCATTTGCAGGTCCGTTCGGTCAGTTCCATCAGCGTCAGCCGTTTGGCTTTTTTCTCGATGGCCGAGACCTTGGCGAGGGCTTCCGGGCTGATCTCATTTGCGGATGGCTGCGGCGGCAGAGGCTGCCCGGCCGGGATAATCTGTTTGCGCGCAGGCAATGGTTTGGGTGCTGCGGGTTCGGGGGCCGCTTTCGCAGCGGGCTCCGCCGGCTTGGGGGTCGGTTTGGGCTTGGTGTCCGCTTTCGGTGCCGCTTTGGCCTTGGTCTCGGTCTTTGTGCTGGTCGTGGCACGGTTCGACAGGCCCAGCCGGTGCACCTTGCCAATGACGGCATTACGGGTCACACCGCCGAGCTCCTTGGCGATCTGACTTGCGGATTGGCCTTCGCCCCACATCTTTTTGAGCAGTTCAACCCGTTCGTCTGTCCAGGACATCAGCATTCCTCAATTCAAAAGGCGGCCCGTTGATCAGGACCGCCACTATGTCAGCGTAGCTTCTTATTCTAAAGACTAGACGCGGAGATACAAGCCGCGAACGCCCTTTGAGCAAGCTTAAACCGCTTTATTATCGGTAGGAATCGCCACCGGCGGATAAATTCTGCTTTGCAAATCGGCAGCCTTGTCCTAAACCGGGTGCATGTTGATGTCCAGAAAACCCCTCATGCGACGACAGGCTCGACGCACCGGCTGAAGCCGAAACCCGAAAGACCGCATGTCTTTGCGGTCACTGAACCAACTGAAAATCTGTAAACATTATTGACCTGTGTCTCCGGCTCATGCACGTTCTGCGTTCTGGCCTGCGACCCCTACCTGAGGATGATCCGATGATCCCCACTATACTGCCGACCTATGCCCGTGCCCCCCTGAGCTTTGTAAAAGGTGAAGGCTCCTGGTTGATTGAGGCAGATGGGCGACGCTTTCTTGATCTGGCGGCGGGGATTGCGGTCACGGCTCTGGGGCATGCGCATCCAAAGCTGGTTAAGGCTCTGACGGATCAGGCAGAGGCGCTATGGCATACCTCGAACCTCTATCAGATCCCGCAGCAGCAAAACCTCGCCGACAAGCTTACCGATCTGACCTTTGCCGATACGGTCTTTTTCACCAACTCGGGCACCGAAGCCTGCGAGTTGGCCGTCAAGATGGCGCGCAAATACTGGAACGACAAAGGCAAGCCGGAAAAATCGCAGATACTGGCGTTTTCGGGGTCATTTCACGGGCGCTCTGCGGCTGGTATCGCGGCGGCGGGGTCTGAGAAAATGACCAAAGGGTTTGGCCCACTTTTGCCCGGGTTCACGCATTTGGAGTTCGGCGATCACGACGCGCTGACGGCGGCTTTTGACGACACCACAGCGGCCGTAATCATCGAACCCATTCAGGGGGAGGGCGGCATTCGCCCGGTGCCGGATCAATGCCTAAAGGGCTTGCGCGATCTGTGTGATACGCATGGCGTGCTGCTGATCTTTGACGAAGTACAATGCGGCGTGGCGCGCACGGGCAGGCTTTTTGCGCATGAATGGGCTGGGGTGACACCGGACATCATGATGGTTGCCAAAGGCATCGGGGGCGGGTTTCCCATCGGGGCCGTGCTGGCCACCGAAGAGGCCGCCTGCGGCATGACGCTGGGCACGCATGGATCGACCTATGGCGGCAATCCGCTCGGTTGCGCGGTTGGCTGCGCGGTTCTGGATCACGTTGCTGATCCTGCGTTTCTCGCGGATGTGGCCCGCAAGGGGGCCTTGATGCGCCAGCGGCTTGAGGGTCTTGTTGCAGAGCATCCCGAGGTCTTTGAAAGCGTGCGTGGCTCTGGCTTGATGCTGGGTATCAAATGCCGTGCGGCAAACACGGACGTTGTCGCGGCGGGCTATAACGAATTGATCCTGACCGTTCCGGCGGCTGACAATGTGGTGCGCTTGCTGCCACCGCTCACGATTTCAGACGATGAGATCTCGGATGCCGTCGCGCGGCTTGGCGCTGCGGCGCGCAGTATTCAAGCAGCCTGAGTACGTAACCCATAGTTTGGGCGGCGCGAAGATCGCCGTCCTTGAACAGAGTAAGATACAATGAACCATTTTCTAGATATTCACCTGACCGACCCTGCCGATTTGCGTGGGATCATTGATCAGGCAGCAACCATGAAAAACGCGCGGCTTGGACGCCCCCGTGGCGCGCCGGATGACACGCAACCGCTGAAAGATCATATGGTGGCGCTGATCTTCGAAAAGCCGTCGACCCGAACGCGTGTGTCCTTTGATGTTGGGGTGCGGCAGATGGGGGGGCAGACAATGGTCTTGTCCGGCTCTGACATGCAACTGGGCCATGGTGAGACCATCGCCGATACTGCCCGCGTGCTGAGCCGCTATGTTGACCTCATCATGATCCGCACCTTTGATGAGGCGGTGCTGACCGAGATGGCAGAGTTTGCGACCGTCCCGGTGATCAACGGTCTGACTGACCGCACGCATCCTTGTCAGATCATGGCCGATATCCTGACGTTTGAAGAGCATCGCGGCCCGATCGCTGGAAAAAAGGTGGTCTGGTCGGGGGATGGCAACAACGTTTGCTCGTCGTTTTTGCACGCGGCTGGGCAGTTCGGCTTTGATCTGACCTTTACCGGCCCGCCAACGCTGGACCCGGAGCCAGAGTTTATCGATCTGGCTCGTTCCAAAGGGGTGAATGTTGCTGTGGAGCGTGACCCGGCCAAGGCGGTCGAGGGGGCCGATCTGGTGGTCACGGACACGTGGGTCTCCATGCATGACGCGCAATCGGCGCGCGAACGTCGCCACAACCAGTTGCGGCCCTATCGGGTGGATGCGGCATTGATGTCGCACGCCAAGCCGGAAGCGCTTTTCATGCATTGCCTGCCTGCGCATCGCGACGATGAGGCCACATCAGAGGTGATGGACGGGCCGCAGTCCGTGATCTTTGATGAAGCTGAAAACAGGTTGCACGCGCAAAAAGCCATCATGCGCTGGTGTCTGGCTGTCTAGTGTTTCACCGGCGGCGCGGTTTGGCCCGGAGTGTCGGGTCCGCCGCCGTTGGGTCTTCGGGCCAGGGATGTTTGGGGTACTGGCCCCGCATGTCTTTGCGCACGTCCGCGTAGGACGAGGCCCAAAAGCCCGGCAGGTCTTCGGTGACCTGTACGGGGCGTTGGGCGGGCGAAAGCAGCGTGATCTGAACCGGTGTTCCGGCGACCGTGGGGTGTTGTGTGACGCCAAAGAGTTCCTGTAGCCGGACCGCGATGCAAGGCTGGTGTCCGTCGTAGTCGATCGCAATTTTGCGGCCAAGCGGCGTGAGGAAATGGGCAGGTACGGCGCGATCCAATGCTTGCATCCGGTCCCAGCCCAGATGTGCCTGCAGCGCTGAGGTGATGTCAAAGCGGCGCCAGTCGCTGGCCGTTTTGACGCCCGTCAGATGCGGCAGCAGCCATGTTTCAAGGGTATCCATCAGTTGCGTTTCGCTCAGGTCCGGAAAATCTGCATGCGCACGGCGCATCAGCGCGGCGCGTGCCATGAGCCGTTCTGCGGCTTTGGTGGGCAGTAGGCCCAATTGGCGAACCCCCTCCAGCATTGCAATTGCGATGTCCTGCGCAGGTGCGTCGCGCCATACCCGGTTGTCCAGCACAAGTGCGCCGAACCTTTCCTGCTGACGTGCTTCAACACGGTTCTCGCGGCGTGACCACTGACAAACGTCATGCCATGCAATCTGATCTGTAAAGACCTCGCGCAGGTTTTGCTCGGACAGGGTGGCGGCCTGCCTGATGCGCGCCTCGCGTGGGTCACCGTCCAGATCGGTTGCAATAATCAGTCGCGCCTGCGCCATGGGGTCTGCATCGGGCAGGCGCGCGCCTTTGCCGCCAGCGAGGATATATCGCGGAGCATCTCCCGCCCGGCGCAAACCGATGCGATCCGGATAGGCCAGTGCCGCCAGCAGGGCGATGTTTTCCGGGCCTGTGCCGCGTGTGTTTCGGGCGAGCCTTTTGGCTTCCTGCTGGATGCGCTGAACGGTCGGGCGGTGCGGTTCAAAGGCATGTGCACGTTGAAAGGCGGCAGGGTCGCGCACAGCGTCAAACCGCAAAGTGAGATCGCAGGACGCGCCGCGCAAAACGTCACGCTCTGCCAATAAGGCCGCCAGCAGTGGGGCGTTTTGTCCCCCCAAGGCCACCATATGGGCCAGCCGGGGATGCAGCGGCACTTGCGCCAGAGCGCGACCGTGCGCTGTGATCCGCTCCCTGTCATCCAATGCGTTCAACATGGCCAACACCGCATGGGCTTCGGCCAACCGCCCCTTATGCGGCGGTGAGACAAACCGCAGCGTGTCAGCAGAACTGCCCCAAAGTGCCACTTCGAGGGCGAAGGCGGTCAAATCGCCGACGTCGATTTCTGGTGGCGGGAATGCTGCCAATGCGCCATCTTCGCCTTTGGTCCAGAGCTTATAGCAGGCACCGGGGGCCATGCGACCAGCACGTCCGGCACGTTGGTGTGCTTCGGCCTTGGATACTTTTGTCGTCACCAGTCTGGCCATTCCTGACGCGGGGTCGAAAACAGCACGCCGCGACATGCCCGCATCGACAACCACGCGTATCCCTTCGATGGTCAGCGAGGTTTCGGCGATTGAGGTGGCAAGGACGACCTTGCGCCCGTCTTTGCAAGGCGCGATGGCGGCGCGCTGGTCTTTGAAATCCATCGCGCCAAAAAGCGGCTGGAGCGACGTGTCTTTCGGGATTTGGTTTTTGAGCAACGCAAGCGTGCGCCTGATTTCCCCCTCGCCGGGGAGAAAGGCAAGCACGCTGCCCTCTTCCGTTTTGAGTGCGTTCAGGATGAGATCGGCAGTGGCCGCTTCCAGCCTTTGGGTTTTGCCAATCGGTCGGGGCAGCCAGTGTTCAATCACGGGATAGCTGCGCCCCTGCGATGTGAGAACCGGCGCGCCCATCAGGTCCGCCACCGGGGCTGCATCCAGCGTGGCAGACATCACAACCAGCAGCAGGTCATCGCGCAGCGCCTCGGCGACCTCCAGACACAACGCAAGGCCCAGATCCGCGTTCAGTGACCGTTCGTGGAACTCATCAAATATCACAGCGCCCACGCCGGGCAATTCGGGGTCGCTCTGAAGCATGCGCGTCAGGATTCCTTCGGTCACAACCTCGATCTTAGTGTCCTTGCTGACCTTGGACTGGCCCTTGATGCGATACCCGACACGACCCCCCAGGGGTTCACCCAGTGTTTGCGCCATGCGTTCTGCTGCGGCGCGGGCAGCCAGCCGCCGGGGCTCCAGCATCAGAATGCGCCCATCGGTCAAACCCGCTGACAGGATGGCCAAGGGCACGCGCGTGGTTTTACCCGCGCCGGGGGGGGCTTGCAGAACCACACGTTTGTCATCGCGCAAGGCGTTGATGACCTCCGGTAAAATCGCATCAATTGGCAAAGAAAATGACATGTGGCCTCATAGCCGATGGTTGAAGGCGCGCCAAGCACTGGACATTTGCCAAGCACTGCCGGAAAAACGTCAATGAACAAAGGGGCAGGGCATATGGAGACGGCGCAGCTTGCGGCAGGTGTCATCAAGGGCGAACGTCGCGCCTTGGCGCGGGCAATTACATTGGTCGAAAGCGCGCGTGAGGATCATCGGGTGCAGGCCAGTGAATTACTGCAACTGCTGCCCTTAGACCGGCAGGCCCTGCGCATCGGGCTGTCGGGCACGCCGGGCGTCGGGAAATCCACCTTTGTCGAAAGCTTTGGCATGATGCTGGTCGAAAAGGGCCTTCGGGTGGCCGTTTTGGCGGTCGATCCGTCATCCTCGCGTTCGGGGGGATCGATTCTCGGCGATAAAACCCGGATGGACAGACTGGCCCGTGCGCCCAATGCGTTCATCCGCCCCTCACCCAGTCAGACGCATTTGGGCGGTGTTGCGCGCCGCTCGCGTGAGGCGGTGGCGCTTTGTGAGGCGGCAGGGTTTGACGTGGTGTTGATTGAAACCGTGGGCGTTGGCCAATCCGAGACCGTCGTCGCGGAAATCTCTGATCTGTTTCTGCTCTTGCTGGCCCCGGCGGGCGGGGACGAATTGCAGGGCGTCAAGCGCGGGATCATGGAGATCGCTGACATGATTCTGGTCAACAAGGCGGATGGCGATCTGAAGCCTGCGGCGACGCGCACCTGTGCTGATTATGCGGGCGCTTTGCGGCTGTTGCGCAAGCGGCCTCAGGACCCGGAGGGGTTCCCCAAGGCCGTGATGGTGTCCGCTTTGCATGAAAACGGTCTGGCCGATGTCTGGCAGGATATCGAAACGCTGATCGCCTGGCGGCGCGCGCAAGGGTTTTGGCACCGCACGCGCGCGGATCAGGCCCGCTATTGGTTTGGACAGGACGTGCGCAATGCCTTGCTTGGGCAGTTGGAAACACCACAGGCGCGCGCCGCTTTAAAGTCCTTTGGCGACAAGGTTGCATCGGGTGAGATGCCCCCATCTGTGGCGGCGCAGTCCTTTTTGGCAGGGCTGGATCGTCGTGATGGGTCAAAGTCATGATTTTGCGTCCGGCTTGGGTTGACCGGAGGTGCGATTCCCACTAAAGCCAGCAAACGAAATTCCGGGGCGCGGCGTGACGCCAGCCCCTTTTGTCGTGACCGGACCGCCGGTGCGGCCCGAAAAAAAGGATGATCCCATGTCGCGCGTATGCGAATTGACCGGAAAAGGCCCGATGACTGGCAACAACGTCAGCCACGCCAACAACAAGACACGTCGGCGTTTCTTGCCGAACCTGAATGATGTGACCCTGCAGTCCGAAACACTGGGCCGCGCATTCAAGTTCCGCATTTCTGCCGCGGCACTGCGCACCGTGGACCACCGCGGTGGGTTGGATAAATTCATGGAAAAGGCCAAGGACAGCGACCTGTCTGCCAACGCCTTGAAAGTGAAAAAAGCGATCGGCAAAGCATCCGACGGTGCAGAAGCACTGAGCTAAGCGCGACCTGAAATTATTTTCGAAGGCTCCGATCTGAAAAGGTCGGAGCCTTTGGCTTTTGGGCTGGAAACCAGCGCCTCCGGGGTCGTATACTGCTTGTATGTTGCGACCCTTGTCCTCCCCTGTTCTTGGCGTATTGGTAAGCCTGCTGTTGATCGCCACCGGTCACAGCATGGCGATGGCGCGCGGCGCTGCAGCGGCGACAGGGCAGATGGTGATTTGCACGGGTGCAGGCCCCACCACCGTATACACGGATGCCGATGGCGCGCCCACCGGTGCGCCGCATATCTGCCCCGATTGTATCTTGGTGTTCGGCGATCTTGCATCACCTGCCACACTGACCCCACAAACCGAGATCATCGGCACGCAGGCTAAAATGCTGCGGCCTGATGCTGCGCGCGCCTGCGACGTTGAGACCGGGTTTCTGAGCCGCGCACCGCCTGCCGTGCTCTGACCCACATAACCCAATCTAAACGTTAAAATTTTCGAGGAGACATTCATGTTCCTTTCTCATGTCTCGCGTGCTGTTCTGGCAGCCGCGTTGATCACACCGCCTACATTCGCCTTTGCCGATATCGTCATTGACGATCCCTATGCGCGTGCGTCGCGCCCCAATGCCCCAACCGGTGCTGCGTTCATGATGATCAAGAACACAGGGGAGACGGCGGATCGTCTGGTTTCAGCGACGTCAGATGTCGCCAAACGGGTCGAGTTGCATACGCACATCGACCAAGGCGATGGCGTCATGAAAATGGTGGAAATCGAAGAGGGTATCGAGATCCCCGCTGGCGGCATGCACATGATGGCGCGCGGTGGCGATCACGTCATGTTCATGGGGCTGACCGAGAGCCTTGAGCAGGGCGGAGAGGTCTCCGTGACCCTGACGTTTGAGCAAGCGGGTGACGTCACTGTCATGATCCCGGTGGACAATGAACGCCAGCCAAAGCACGGCGCGATGAACCACGGTGATATGAACCACGACGCAACCAACTGATCGGGGCTGGAGTTATCCCCCCAGAACTTCTGCGACCCATTCGGGCACCGTCTGGGTTGCAGGTCCGATCCGGATATCATCGAACTGACTGCCAACCGCGGAGGGCTCAAGGTTGAACTCAAGCGTTTGCGCGCCGTGGCGGCGCGCTTCGGCTACGAAACCGGCTGCCGGGTAGACATTGCCTGACGTGCCGATGCCTGCGAAGAGGTCAGCCTGCGCGAGTTGATCATAGATTTCTTCCATGTCGTAGGGCATTTCCCCGAACCAAACGATATCCGGGCGTGCCGCAGGGGCCTTGCAGTGTGGGCATGCATCGCCGGGAGCCATAACCATCGGGGCGGGCCAGCGGTGATCACAAGCGCCACACAAGGCCCCGTTGAGTGCGCCATGCATATGCATCACCCGTTTCATCCCGGCTTTTTCGTGCAGGTCGTCGACATTCTGTGTGACCAAGACAACGTCGCCATCAAATCCAGCCTCCAGTTTTGCGAGGGCCAGATGAGCGGCATTCGGTGCCGCCTCCGCTGCCTGGGCACGGCGGGCATTGTAAAAATCGACCACAAGCTGCGGGTCACGCGCAAACCCTTCGGGCGTTGCCACATCTTCGATCCGGTGCTCGGCCCAGAGGCCGCCTTCAGCGCGAAACGTTCCAAGACCACTTTCCGCTGAAATTCCAGCACCCGTCAGTATTACAATTTTCTTCATATCGACTTTCCCATTGGTGCGCTCGTTGTGCCCAGTCTGCCGGTTCATGTCAAAGCCAGCGGGTTTTACCGTGCCTTGCTCTTGCGAAGGGGGCGGTTTTTCGAAACGGTGCGGCGCATACTCATTGAGGGTCGCGTGATGAAAATTGCTACTTCCGCCTATCCTTTGGATTTGCTGTCGTCTTGGGCGCAGTACGAAGATAAAATTTCCAGCTGGGTGGCGCAGGCTGCTGAACAAAACGCTGATCTGGCGGTATTCCCGGAATATGGCGCGATGGAACTTGCAACCCTCGCTGGTGCGTCTGTGGCTGCAGATCTGGAACAGTCGCTGAATGCGGTATCGGAGCGGTTGGCCGATGCAGATGCTTTGCACAAGAAACTGTCGATTGAATACGGTGTGCATATCCTCGCGGCTTCCGGCCCGGCGGTCACATCGACAAGGCCGGTCAACCGCGCCCGTCTGTTCACCCCGCAAGGCGGCGTCGGTGTGCAGGACAAGCAGATCATGACCCGGTTTGAACGTGACCCTTGGGACGTCATTGGTGGTGGCCCCTTGCAGGTGTTTGATACATCCATCGGCCGGATCGGCATTCTGATCTGTTATGATTGCGAATTTCCCTTGCTTGGCCGCGCACTTGCGGCCTGTGACATACTGCTGGTGCCATCCTGTACGGAAACGCTGGCCGGGTACTGGCGGGTGCGGATTGGGGCGATGGCCCGCGCGCTTGAAATGCAATGCGTGTCCGTCATGTCTTCGGTGGTCGGTACAGCGGATTGGTCCGAGGCGGTCGATGTCTCAGTCGGCGCAGGCGGTATTTTTGCCCCCCCAGACCGCGGCTTTCCAGAAACAGGCGTGTTGAGCCTTGGTGCGCTGAATGCAGCCGGTTGGACCATGGCCGAGGTTGATCTGCGCCACATCGCAAAGGTCCGTGCAGACGGGATTGTATTGGGCCAAAAGCACTGGTCAGAGCAGTCAGGCCGCGATGACACCGCGCCAATCGTCGATTTACGCTGAATCAGGCTTGAAAATACTTGCAAATGCGCTCATTTAGGCGGCGTCCACAAATGGTGGACGCGTTTGAAGGAGAAAACATGGCCAAGGAAGATACGCTCGAATTCCCCGGTGTCGTGAAGGAACTCCTGCCGAATGCGACATTCCGGGTCGAGCTTGAAAACGGCCATGAAATAATCGCACATACGGCAGGCAAGATGCGCAAAAACCGCATCCGGGTTCTGGCTGGCGATAAAGTTCAAGTCGAAATGACACCCTATGATCTGACAAAGGGTCGGATCAACTACCGCTTCAAATAGACTTTGTTTATTTTGGGGTCAGGATCGCCGCGCCGCAAGGAATTGCTGGCGCAAATCGGCGTTGTGCCTGACGATATTCGCCCGCCCGATATTGACGAAACACCACATAAGGGTGAATTGCCACGTCCCTATTGTGCTAGGATGGCGCGCGAAAAAGTCTGTGCCGTGGATGCGCAGCCGACAGATATCGTGCTATGTGCGGACACGACGGTCGCCTTGGGCCGCCGTATTCTGGGTAAACCCGAGGATGCAGCGGAAGCCGAAGCGTTTCTGAAATCGCTGTCCGGGCGGCGGCACCGGGTCATTACGGCGGTTGCGGTGCGGGTTGCTGATCGCGTGTGGGAAAAAGATGTGCTCAGCATTGTGCGTATGAAATCACTGTCGCAAGCGGACATCCAAAGCTATATCGACAGCGAAGACTGGCGTGGCAAGGCGGGCGGATATGGCATTCAGGGCCCGGCCGCTGCATTGATTCCGTGGATCAGCGGCTCTTACACGGGCATCGTTGGTTTGCCTCTGGCCGAAACAGCAGGCCTGTTGCAGGCGGCAGGATACAGGGGGGCCTCATGAAGGGTCAGACGATCATTCTCGACCATATCGAAAACCGTGAAGCGGCGGCACTTATGGTGGATGGCGCTTTGCAGGATATGCTGGTTGATGCGGATCAACCGCGCCCCGGTACGATTTACCGCGCGATTGCCGACCGGCCTGTGAAAGGGCAGGGGGGAATGTTCCTCAAGACGCCCGATGGGTCTGCTTTTCTGCGTCAGGTCAAGGGGATGGCACCGGGGCAAGCGGTGCTGGTGCAGGTCAGCGGCTACGCCGAAGCGGGCAAGGCCATCCCCGTGGCGCAAAAACTGCTGTTCAAGAGCCGTTATGTGATCGTGACGCCCGATGCGCCCGGTCTCAACATCAGCCGGTCGATCAAGGATGAAGCGGAACGAGATCGCCTGCTTGAGATCGCCCACGAGGGCGCGGGTGGCTCGGGCTATGGTTTGATCCTGCGGTCTTCCTGCGAGAACGCAGCGGAAGAGGACATCGCGCAGGACATAGACACGATGATGGGACTGGCGACTGATGTGCTGGAAGACAGTGGCACGGACATGGCCGTGTTGGCCACGGGCGACGGTCCGCATCTGTTGGCGTGGCGCGACTGGGTGGCACCCGGTGACGTAGTGACGGAGGCCGGCTCGTTCGAGACGCATGGTGTGCTGGATGCGCTGGATCGCGACCGTGGTATCCTGCAACCGCTTGATGGGGGTGCGAGTTTCTACATTGAACCAACGCGTGCCCTGATCGCAATCGATGTGAATACCGGCCCTGATACGTCTTTGGCGGCGGGGCTGAATGCGAACTTGGGATGTGCGCGCATGTTGCCGCGTGCGTTACGTGTCAAAGGGCTGGGGGGGCAGATTGTCCTCGATCTGGCACCGATGCCAAAAAAGGACCGACGTCGGTTTGAAACGGCCATTCGGCAGGCGTTCAAAACCTGCACCGTGGAAACCGCTCTGGTCGGCTGGACCCCTTTGGGCCATTATGAGCTGCAGCGTAAACGGGCGCGTGTGCCCTTGCACGAGGTTCTTAAATGACCTGCCCGATCTGCGGCAAACCACCGATCGAGACGGCGCGGCCGTTTTGCTCAAAGAGATGCGCAGACCTTGATCTGGCGCGGTGGTTTAATGGAAGCTATGCTGTTGCCTCTGAAAACCCCGATGATGCGGACGCCTTGCAAGAAGCAATCGATGCAGAGCGGGAAGAGCAAAGTCGCCCCAAGCCGCATTGACGCAGCACGCGCCGTTTATTTGTCCGACAAAGGATCGACACTCGTGGTGCCGGAGGCGTGATGGGCAAGGCTGCGGCCTGCTTCACGCATTGTCAGATAGGTCTGGTTCGCTCCGGCTTCTTTCATCAGATCAATGTGTTCCTCGTGCAGGGCGTGGGTCACGATCGGCCCCGTAAACCCCTTGGCGCGCAAGGTGCGTGTTGCGATCAGCTTTGCCTCCAGATCATCCATGGCAAGAACAGCCGCCTTTATCTTGCCAAGCTCCACGCTGCTCCAGAAATTGCTGTCTTCGGCATCGGCGAACACCACATTGCGCCCGGCTTTTGCGTGGGCTGCGGCCTTATAGGTATCTGCGTCCAGCCCGATGGGTTTCGACCCGTTCTGGATCAGAACCTCATATGTGGCCGAGCCCGTCCGCCCCATACCGAATATCAGCACATCCGCATCCCCCAGATCTGCGGGTTGCTCGTCGGGGTGACGTGTGACGCGCTCAAACCGGTGCAGGCGCTGTTCAAATCGTTCGTAAAGCGGATGGGCCAGCCGGTTGATCGGCGCCGCGATCAGGAAGGATACCGACACGGCGATGGCCAGCGGCACCACGAAGGGTTCGGCTGCCGGTATGCCGGTGGCAACGATCAGGCCAAATTCGCTGTAAACCGTAAGCGAGAGCGCCGACAGAAAGGCGGTTCTGGCCCGCAAGCGGAAGGCCAAGAGCAGGAAAAAGAACAAGATACCCTTGAGCGGCAACATCAGCCCCAGCACGACGGCAAAGATGAGCGCGTCCCAGTCCGGCAAGCCTGACATGCCAATCGACAGAAAGAACCCGACGAGGAATATCTCTTTCAGCGACCAAAGCGCGTCTGACAATTCGCTTGCGCGCGGGTGATTGGATAACAGCAAGCCCATCACAAGCGCGCCAATCTCACCCTTGAGCCCAATGATCTCGAACCCGTAGCCACCGATGACAAGCGCGAGCGCCATGCCCGCAAGCACCAGCACCTCATCATGGCCCGCCCAGTCGAGCAGCTTGTGCAAAAACGGGCGCAACAAGGGCGTGGCAAAGATCAGCAGCGCCCAAGGTCCGGGCACCTTGCCCGAAAAGATCGCCAGCACGACAAGCGCGATGATATCCTGAACGATCAAAATGCCGATGGCTGTGCGGCCATGGAAGGTGCCCATCTCGCGTTTGGATTCCAGCATTTTGGCGGCCAGCACAGTCGAGGAAAACGCCAGCGCGATGCCGACCAGTAGCGCAACCGTCCAGTCATCCGTGAAAAATGCGCGCGCCAGCGGGGTAAAGAGCGCAACCGACAGGGCAAAGTGCAGCAGGGATACACCGACCACATGCGGCTCGCCGATCTGTTTGATTTTCAGCTTGAGGCCCACTGTGAAAAGCAGAATCAAAACGCCAAGGTTCGCGATATATTCGAGAATCGGCCCGGTCGTGTCCGGCATGCCGACATGCGGCCCCGCAGCATTGATCACGAAACCGGCCGCAAGAAAGCCGACCAACGGCGGCAGGCCCAATGGTCTGGCTGCAAGGCCAAAAACAAATGCAGCGCCAATTGCGAAAACTTCAAAAACCATACTGTTCGGTCGTTCTTTTCTGTTGTGTCTTCCGGGATACGTCTTGGAGTTGCAGAAAGCATGTAGAACGACCGCAGGTCATGCAAGCCGAATAAACCGGAAGGCGCAGCTGTTTCCGACGGTTTGAGGAAATGGCTCAAGGTTCGTTCAGGGCGTCCGGTTTTTGCAGCAACGGACACACCTCAGTGCCAAAAAACGCATGATATCTGCCCGCAAAAAACGGCTAACCTTGTGTTTTTGCCAATTGCGAATTCAGCAATGCGCCGAGGCTGTGCCGCGACTGTGTCACATCAGCCAGCGTATAGTGATCCAGCGTTGCAAAGAAAGCCTCTTGCGCCTCTGCCAAGGGCTGGCGCAAGCCACAGGCCGGGAGGATCAGGCAGGATTTGTTCGTGCCAAAGCACTCCACCACATGCTCCTTGCGCGTCATCGTGCGCACGACCTCGCCGACAAGAATGCGTTCCGGTGGGCGCGCAAGGGTCAGGCCGCCGTTCCGGCCTCTTTCGGACAGGACAAAACCTTCGCGCACAAGCTGTGTCGAAACCTTGGACAGATGGTTTTCCGACAGCCCGAACAACGTCGCTATTTCTGACGTGGCCACGCGGGCAGGCGCACGCACAACCAAGGTTATCAGAATGCGAAGCGCATAGTCGGTAAATTTGTCCAGTTGCATGAATTGATATTTAGCATTTACAATGCGTATTTAAAAGCGTTAGTTAATACTCATCTGAAATACCTGTTAAAGGGGCGAATTGATGTCACTGTCTGAAGCTTTTCTGTGGCCGGGAACCAAGGTCTGCGAGCGTCTGGGCGTGGACCCTGAAGGGGAGGCGGGCCTGATCCGCTGGATGATAAATACACTCGTTTATCTCGTGCTGAGCTTGATCGTCGTATGGGTTATCATGGTGTAACGCTTGACGCTGAGCCTTCACGTTTGATGACGTGTGGCGGAACAAATCCGGCGTTTTTCTGACGGATAATGCGCAGTACTCGAAAGGATAGGCCCATGACGACCTGGCTTCCCACGCTGATAACCAGCACACCGCAAGAGGGATACGATCTGGCGGTCAAACTCAGCCGTGTCGCGATCAAGATGACACAGCCAGACGCAGATATCCGCGAGAAATTGCGGCCTGAGTATGCCGAGAATTTTGCGGCCCTGATTGGCTCAAGTCAGATCGTGGCGACGCATTTCGCAACCGTTGCGGCGGCTAATGGGTATTGGCGAGAGATTTCATGACACCGGTAGAAGTCAATGCGGACGGTTTTGTAGTTGATGCGTTGGTGCTGGCCGAAGCCTTCGCGCTTGAGCCGGGCGATGTGCAAAAACTGATGCGCATCGGAGAGATCACATCCCTGAGCGAAACAGGCATTGGCGAGGATGCAGGACGCTCACGTCTGACCTTTCACTATGGCGACCGCGCTGTCCGACTTGTCGTGGATCAGTCTGGCGTCATCCTGAAAAAAACCAGTTTTACGGCCAGATCCCGCACGTCGGCTCTGGCGAAAAACTCTCCTGAATTGCAACGAAAAAATCTCTAAGGGTCTGCCATGGGGCAAACAACGTCTCAACTAAGCCGGGAATGGCAGGGACCCGGTGTATTTTCCTACGGCTTTCGCCCGTTCTTTCTGTTTGGCGCGGTTTGGGCGGCTATGGCGATGGTGCTTTGGGTTTTGATGCTTTCAGGCTATTTTGCGTTACCGACCCGGCTTGACCCTCCCTCTTGGCATGCGCACGAACTGCTGTTTGGCTATCTTGGCGCGATCATCGCAGGCTTCTTGCTGACGGCTGTGCCGAACTGGACCGGGCGCTTGCCCATAGTCGGCTGGCCTCTGGCGGGATTGTTCGGTCTTTGGGCCATCGGGCGGGCTGTGATGGCGGCTTCGGCTCTGCTGCCGCTGGGCGTGGCAGAGTTCATTGATCTGTTGTTTCCCATTGCGCTCTGCGGCGTCATTCTGCGTGAGATTATCGCGGGCAAGAACTGGCGCAATCTGGTGGTGCTTGCAATGCTGGTGGTCTTCACATTGGCAAATCTGCTTTTCCATCTCGAAGCTGCGCGGGGTGATATCGCCGCTCAGGGTGTTGGAGCAAGGATTGGTGTGTCGTCCGTGATCATGATGATTGCCGTCATCGGGGGGCGGGTTATCCCGTCTTTTACCCGCAATTGGCTTGTACGACAAAAAGCGGAGCGGTTGCCCACCCCGCCGATGCAAGGTTTTGACAAGGCGGTCCTTTTGATCACGGTCCTAGGGCTTTGTTGCTGGGTTGCGGCACCAGATCACAGGGTAACCGGGGGCGCACTGCTGCTCATGGGCGCTTTGCATTTTGTCCGGCTTGTGCGTTGGCAGGGCGCGCAAACGTTTGGCGAACCGCTGCTTTTGGTTTTGCATTTGGGGTATGTTTTCGTCCCCGTTGGCGCGTTTATCGCTGGGGTCTCAATCCTGTTTTCTGACGCGATGCTGGCCGTTGCAGCACTGCACCTGTGGATGGCAGGGGGCTTTGGATTGATGACTTTGGCGATGATGACCCGCGCGACATTGGGGCATACCGGGCAAAAACTGACGGCAGGAGCGGGCACCGTTGCGATCTATCTCGCGCTGATTGGCTCGGTCTTCGCCCGGATTGCCGGGGCGTTCTGGGTCGGTTCAGCCACGACGCTTTACGCGTTATCCGGCGTGCTGTGGATCGGTGCGTTTCTTGGCTTCACCTTTATCTACGGGCCTGCCCTGATGAAATCTAAACCTGCGCGCTCATGAGCGGCTGGCTGACATTTGCGGGTGTGTTTGTGCTTTTCTTCGCGACACATTCCATTCCGGTGCGCCCGCCGGTCAAGAAGCACCTCGTAAAACACCTCGGTGCAAAGGGATTTACCCGTGCCTATTCGGCGCTGTCGCTGTTGATCCTGGCGTTGTTGATCTGGGCCGCACAGCAGGCTCCCTTTGTGCTGCTTTGGGCTGAGGCACCGTGGCACCGGCCGGTTATATGGTTGGGAATGCTCGTTGCTTGCCTGATCCTCACCGTTTCGATCGGACAGCCCAATCCCTTTTCGTTTGGAGGTCGAAACAATGACGCGTTCAATCCGTTGGACGCCGGTATTATCGGGTATTTGCGCCATCCACTGCTGAACGTTCTTGCCTTGTGGGCGCTTTTGCATGTGTTTGCGAATGGCGATCTTGCGCATGTCTTGTTGTTTGCCACCTTGGCACTCTTCGCGCTGGCCGGGCCGCGTGTCATTGATGCACGAAAAAAGCGTGATCTGGGCGCTGATGCATGGCTCGCGCTCGTATCTGAGACCCGCAGTCAGCGCCGTTTCCAAGTGCCGTCACGCGGCACAATGCTGCGTCTTTGCGCGGGCGTGATCGTCTATGTGGTGCTTGTGTACTTACATCCAATCGTAATCGGTGCCCCTGTTCTCCTGTGAAAATCAAGAGTGTTGAGGTTCCGCTGCCCTGCTTTGTGTCTTGCTGGAGCCTGCGACCCGACTGACTTCAAATCAATCTGCATCGATGATCTGGATCAAAGACAGTCCTGACTGCTTTCAAGAGACTGAGTGAAACCGGGCTTTATCCAAAGCCCTAACGACCGGAGCGGTTTGGGCGGGGTTTTCGTGGGTACGATACCACCTTTTCCAAGCCTTCAGCCAAGGTGCTGAAAGAACAGAGTGGGACTACAATGACGAACACGCTTAAAACCTACATGACCCGCAATGTACCACGCTACACCAGCTATCCAACGGCGCCGCACTTTTCCGATGCCATCGGTTCAGAGGAATATGCACGCTGGTTGTCAGCGCTTCCGCCTGAGAAACCTGTTTCACTCTATCTACACGTTCCCTATTGCCGTGAGCTATGCTGGTATTGCGGCTGCAATATGAAACTGGCCAAAAAGGATGCACCCGTCGCGCAGTATGCGCAGACGCTCAACCGCGAGATCAGCCTTTTGGCCCAGCATTTGCCAGAGCGTATGAAAATCTCTCATTTGCATTGGGGCGGCGGGACACCCACCGCACTTGTGCCTGACGATCTGGAGCGTGCAATGGACGCCGTGCACGCCAGTTTCGATTTCACCGCGGACGCCGAACTGGCGATTGAGAGTGACCCGCGGACCCTCACCGACGAGATGATCCTGCGGATTGGGCAATTGGGATTCACCCGTGCCAGTTTCGGAGTTCAGGAATTTGACCCCAAAGTGCAAAAAGCAATCAACCGGATTCAGCCGCCCGACATGGTGCGCCATTCGGTTGACGGGCTGCGTGCGGCGGGTGTCTCAGGTATCAACTTTGACTTGATTTACGGTCTGCCCCACCAGACCGTTGACACGCTGCTTGAAACGATACGTCTTTGCGTGGAGATGCAGCCTGATCGGATTGCGCTGTTTGGATATGCGCATGTGCCGTGGATGGCCAAGAAACAAAGGCTCATTGATGAGGCCGCCTTGCCCGACGGCGATGCACGGTTGCAGCAATCACAAGCAGCAGCTGTCGCATTGGTGGAGGCCGGATATGTGGCTATCGGGCTTGACCATTTCGCGCTCCCCTCAGACCCGATGGCCAAAGCTGCCAAAGAAGGAAGCCTGCGTCGTAATTTTCAGGGCTACACCACGGATCGCGCCGAAACCATGCTCGGGGTTGGATCGACATCTATCGGACGCACACCTTCCGGATACGTTCAGAACCTCACCGAAACCGGTGCCTGGGCGCGCGCCATAGAAGCTGGTGTTCTTCCGGTCGCCAAAGGTGTTGGCTTGAGCAAGGATGACAATTTGCGCGGGCATGTTATCGAACGGCTGATGTGCAATGGGGAAGTGGACCTCGATGCTGCGGCCCTGCAGGCTGGTGCGCCGGGGGGCTGGTACCACATGCACGACGCAGAGCTGGCGATACTGGAGGCAGACGGTTTGATCACGCGACAGGGCGGGAAAATTTCGGTCACCGACCATGGCGCACCGGTTGTGCGCGTGGTTGCAGCAGTTTTTGATGCCTATTTCGCAGCCCAGAGTGCGCGCCACGCTGTCGCCGTCTAAGGCTTCTTGCCCCACTTGCGCGATGTCTGTTTGCGCGGGGGCTATGCCTGTTATCAAAACACTGTCCGTTTGCCTGTAGCTGCGTTCCTGATTTCGGGACGCAGACCCGCATACGTTTTCCTGCTTCCCAGTGTTCAGCGTTGACGCTGGGATGCGGTTGTTCAGTGCCGGTGATTGGACTTTGATTTATGTCAAGGTGTATTGACACATTGACTGTCAATCTAACGTTACACAGATTGAGGAATCATCATGAAAATTCTGTTTGTACATCCAAATTACCGTTCCGGTGGCGCTGAAATTGCCGGAACATGGCCCCCGGCCTGGGTCGCTTATCTGAGCGGCCACCTGCGCGGCGTGGGCTTTGATGACATCGAGTTTATTGATGCGATGACCGACAATCTGACGGATGCTGATCTGGCACAGAAGATGGAGGCGCTGCAACCCGATGTCGTGGCTGTCACGGCCATCACACCGTCGATCTATCGCGCTGAAGATGTTCTGAAAATTGCAAAGGAACTGGTCCCCAACGCCGTGCGGGTGATGGGCGGTGTCCATGCGACATTCATGTACAAACAGGTTCTCTCCGAAGCCCCGTGGATCGATGTGATCGTGCGCGGTGAGGGCGAAGAGATCTGCTCTGAACTGATGCTGGCCATTCAGGATGGCAGCTTTCCCGGAAACCGGCACGACATCAAAGGTCTCGCCTTTTTGCACGGCGATCAGATCATTGCCACGCCTGCAGCTTCCACGGTCAAGGATCTGAGCAAGATCAAACCGGACTGGACGGTCCTTGATTGGTCAAAATACATCTACATCCCGCTTGGTACGCGGGTGGCCATCCCGAACCTTGCGCGCGGGTGCCCTTTCACCTGTTCGTTCTGTAGCCAATGGAAATTCTGGCGCGATTACCGGGTGCGTGACCCCAAGGATGTGGTCGATGAGATCGAAGATCTGGTGGATAATCACGGTGTTGGCTTCTTTATTCTCGCGGATGAAGAACCGTCGATCAACAAGAAGAAATTCATCGCCTTTTGTCAGGAACTGATTGATCGGGGCCTGCCGGATCGCGTCAAATGGGGCATCAATACCCGCGTGACAGATATCTACCGCGACCGCGATTTGCTGAAATTCTACCGTGAGGCCGGATTGGTGCACGTCAGTCTTGGGACTGAGGCTGCGGCTCAGATGAAGCTCGACATCTTCAACAAAGAAACCAAGGTTGACGAAAATAAAGAAGCGATCCGCCTGCTGCGCGAAGCTGACATTCTGGTCGAAGCTCAGTTCATCGTGGGCCTTGATAATGAAACGCCCGAAACCCTCGAAGAGACGTTTCAGATGGCTTGGGACTGGCAGCCGGATTTGGCAAATTGGTCGATGTATACGCCCTGGCCCTTTACCCCGCTGTTTCAGGAGCTGAAGGACAAGGTCGAGGTTTTCGACTACAGCCGCTATAACTTCGTGACCCCGATCATGAAGCCCAAAGAGATGACGCGGGGCGAATTGCTGGACGGTGTGATGAAAAACTACCGCCGGTTCTATTCGCGCAAGGCGCTTTTCCATTATCCATGGCGCGGCAACGGCTTCCGCCGCCGGTATCTGCTTGGCTGTCTTTATGCCTTCCTCAAGGCAGGTGTGGGGCGCACGTTCTATGACTTGGGCAAGGTGGGCTATACCGGCCCTCAATCGAAACACAAACTCGACTTCCATTTCGATGAAACCCGCACCATTGCCGAAGCGCAAATGGACGATTGGGAAGCCTCTGCCGACAAGGCAGCCAGAGCCGCCGAACGTCGCGAGGCGCTGCGCGAGCAAGGTAAAGAGCGCGCAGAAGAGAGAAGCCGGGCGTTCAAGATGCCCAATGGCGCAGAGGTCAAGGCCTGCGGTGGCGGCACTCAGCAAATGGAGGATGTGTAAGCGCATCCAGCCTTATACGGGGGTGATCAGGCGCCAAACGCCATTCTGCCACGCGGACCTTGATCGGTCAGTTTGGCGAGCCGGCACAGATCAGCGAGTAATTTTCCACGTCGCTTGGGGGCCCATGCAGGGCCCCTTGTAGCGTGGAGCGTCTTCAGTCCTCAACAATTCTGTGCGCGCAGCGTGTCAATCCGCTCTCTTGCGAACCAAGGCTC
The DNA here is from genome assembly GCF_000154785.2 of Roseobacter litoralis Och 149. Taxonomy (NCBI): domain Bacteria; kingdom Pseudomonadati; phylum Pseudomonadota; class Alphaproteobacteria; order Rhodobacterales; family Roseobacteraceae; genus Roseobacter; species Roseobacter litoralis. The sequence continues at coordinate 3,076,724 of NC_015730.1, read as the reverse complement.
TGTGACCGGGGCGTTATTGGATATCGACGTGGGCCTGTTTTGTGATCAGCTTGGCACCGTGCTTGCAAACCCCTCGCACACGCGTTTTGGGATTTTGGGCCGGACAAGTGGCAGGCGACGACACTACCTATAGTTTTGATGGCGTTTTTCTCATTTTTTCGATCAATGACCGGGTGTGCGCTTTTGTGACGGGCAGATACGATAGCTCTCGATGAGATCGGTCTCCATTCGTCACGTGCGCAGGTGAATTTTGGTCGCGCCACCCAATTTCTTGTGGAAAAAACTGTTCTACGCGCGACGAGGCCTGTGATGTTCAGGACAAGCACCCAAAAGCCGCAGCCTGATATGGCATCAATACTGTTGCTTGGCCTGGAGCGTAGCTGAACGAAAAAAGTCACCCCCTCCGATTTCATGATGACGCTCGAATATCGGACGCATCATCACGCTGTGCGATAACTGGGACTTGTCAAAGCAGGGGATGCGACAGATCATGCTCTCACTCGATATAAGTATCGCCATCTTGTCAGGTGGATTCCTCAGGCAGTCCGGCCGGGCGGGGTTTTTCGGGTATAATGCACGGTAAACTCTCTCGAAAGGCTTCAATATGCTGCGACCCATCGTTCTTGCTTTTGTCCTTGGCACGCCCGCACTTGCTGATCCGATCACCACAGGCCCGCGTCCGCTTTATCTGATCGATCAGATGGCACCCGGCCCATTGCGCGATAAGCTGCTGTCGTGTGCAGGAGATCCGGTGCAGCGTACCTTGTTTTCTATTGGCCACCGAGGTGCGCCCCTGCAGTTCCCCGAGCATACGGTGGAAAGTAACATGGCTGCTGCGCGAATGGGGGCGGGTATACTCGAATGTGACGTGACCTTTACATCGGACAAGGAATTGGTTTGCCGCCATGCGCAGAACGACCTGCACACCACAACCAACATCCTCGCCACCGATCTCGCGGCGAACTGCACGGCTGGTTTTGTCCCGGCGGATGGTGATGCGAAGGCGAGTGCTGAATGCAGAACCTCAGACATCACACTGGCGGAGTTTCGAACCCTGACCGGCAAGATGGATGCGGCCAACACAAATGCCCGGACTGTCGAGGAATACATGGACGGCACGGCGGGCTGGCGCACCGATCTTTATGCAGCGGATGGCGGGGATTTGATGACCCACGCGGAGTCGATTGCGCTGTTCAAATCGCTGGGCGCAAAATTTACGCCTGAGTTGAAAAGCCCGGCTGTCGACATGCCGTATGACGGCTTTACTCAAGAAGATTATGCGCAGAAGCTGATCGATGAATATAAATCCGCAGACATTCCTGCATCAGATGTCTGGGCGCAGTCGTTCAACCTCGATGACGTGCTCTATTGGATCAGGGCCGAGCCAGAGTTTGGAGCACAAGCCGTCTATCTGGACGGAAGTTACAGGATTGACGGTTGGAACCCGGATGCGCCGGAAACCTGGACCCACCAGATGGATGACCTCAAGGCCATGGGCGTCAACTATATCGCGCCGCCGACATGGGTGTTGATGACCTTGGATGGCGGCAAGATCGTGCCCACCAGATACGCAATCGACGCCCGTGCGGCTGGAATTGACATCATCACCTGGACGATGGAACGGTCCGGCCCATTGCAAGACGGCGGCGGGTGGTATTACCAATCCATCAAGGATGTCATCAATTCCGATGGCGTCATGTACGAGGTGATTGACGTTCTTGCGCAGGACGTTGGTGTCAAGGGAATCTTCTCGGACTGGCCTGCCACCATCAGTTACTATGCCAGTTGCATGGGTCTTGAGTGAAACGAGCGATTGCCTTGTACCTGTAGCGTTCTGCGGCATCCCTCGCGAACAGCTTTGTCTGCATTCAAGGGTAAAAGCGTCCTCTTGGACGCAGATTGTGAAGGGATGTGTACCGCTCATGTGCATGCAGATTGCGGCAGTAGGACCAATATGAAATCTGCCCGGGCGTGTGTTGCATGCATATGGCTGGGTTAAACAGCGCTTGTCTGTGCAGTTTGCGTAAACCGAAGAGCGCTTTGAAACGGTTTAACCAACTGCATACACGCATATCCACCGCTGCGATGTCGCGTATGAAACGCGGCTTTTCATGACGAGTGCTGCACGCTCTCGCATTGAAGATCGCAAACCTTGTGTTGGTCCCGACCCTTCCCATTTTATCTTTCAGACATGACACCCAGGCCGCGCGTCACGGGTTCGTTGGGGTATGTGCGTCTGCAATTTTGTTACGGCCTCAATACGCACCCTTTTCCCGGAAAAGGCTCAACGGGGTTTGGAACAGGATTTTGAGATCTAACCAGACCGACCAGTTTTCAATATAGAACAGGTCGTGTTCAAAGCGGGCTTCCAGTTTTGTCGCGTCGTCAATCTCGCCCCGCCAGCCGTTGATCTGTGCCCAGCCTGTGATGCCCGGCGGCAACCGGTGTCGCGCCGAGTAACCATCAACGATCTGGGTAAATCGCTCATATTGACTGGACATCGCTTCGACCGCATGTGGCCGGGGTCCAACGAGTGACAAATCCCCTCGTAATACATTGAAAAGCTGAGGAAGCTCATCGATGGAGGAGCGCCTGAGGAAACGCCCGACACGTGTCACGCGAGGATCTCCTTTGGTCACCACCTTCTTTCCCAACGGGTCGGTCATATCCGAATACATTGATCGAAATTTGAGCACTTCTATGATCCGATTGTTATAGCCGTGACGGTGTTGGCGAAACAGCACAGGACCCGGAGATTCGAGCCGGATGGCGAGGGCGGCCAGGACCATCACAGGCCAAAAAACTGCCAACGCACACAGTGCAAAGAAGACGTCAAAAAGACGTTTGGCCAAACGACACTCGGGCGCATAGCTGCGCTTGAGGCGCTCAAGAGACGGCACTCTTCGGTGCTGATCAAAGGCAAAGTCCTTGCTATAGGTAGACAGCCCGACTTCGACCGGAAGGACGCGGAATTCATCCAACAACCATTTGATGCGTTTTTCTGCGGCGAAGGGCAATGCAATGATCACCAACTCAATGTCCGAAGCGCGCACGAAAGCGATCAGATCCTGATACCCGCCAATCTTGGGTATGCCCAAAACCTGCTTGGGAGAACGTATATCATCGCGATCGTCGAATATGCCATGCAGGCGAATGTCGTTACCCGGCCGCGCGTTCAGTCCCCGGATGAGGCGCGCTGCTTCCTCCCCGCCGCCGGCGATGACAGCGCGGCGGGCAATCAATCCTGTTTCGATCACCCATCTGATGATCATATTGCCGCCAAGCCGGGTCGGGATGATGGCAACTGTCAGACTTAGCGCTGTACTGGCAATTGCCGTGCTCATATTTGCGACTGGGGCGAGCGCAATGCCCACAATCACCGGAGCAATTGCGCACAACAAGCTATACCCGATGAACGACACGCGATTGGCCATGACCTTACTGCGATATCCACCAAGGACGACCATGGTTGCAACAACGACACCACTGCCAAGAATGGCCCAGCCCGCAGCATCAAGGGGCGCGAATTGCTCTGTGGCCGTGGCCCCGTAAAGGGCGAACCAGAAGGCAAGCGCGAACACGAAAACGTCAATGCAGACGGCGATGCAGGCGAGCCAAAGCGGTTCGAGCGCACCGCGTTGCAGCACAAGGGCAACATTCTGCGCGGCTTCATTCAATTTAATTGAATGCCTATCCATTTTACTCATGGTCCCGACCATCCTATTCTGACCGGGCAATCTCCGGCACTTCAGGCGATCAGTGTAGCACCCATCGGTTAAGACTCCGTTGGAGTTGGGTAAAATGGCCATCACAAATTGCATGATATCCGGCCCTGTCTTGACGATGCGGTTTCAAAGCATCTGAACGTTTACGCGTCGTCGCAAAACCCGCGCGGAAATTGGTCGGAACGTGCCAGTCGCACCCACGTCAGGCCCGCTTGAAACTGTTGATTTGCCCCAAGCCGTCATGACGCTGTTGACGCTCGGATGAGCCGCCAGCTTTCGGGGGTGGTGTTATAGGTGGCCTTAAAAACACGAATGAAATGAGACACATCCGAGAAACCCGTGTCCTGCGCAATCTGCGTGACAGACCGTTGTGTCTGTTGCAAAAGCCGTTCCGCCTGCGCCAGACGGATTCTCTTGCCCGCCTCGAAAGGCGTCATGTCCAGCGCGGCGTCGAAGCGGCGCTCCAGTGTTCTGGGGCTGACTTTCAGGCGCGCGGCCAAGGTCGAAAGTGTCGGCGGCGCGTCCAGTGCTTGTTGCAGCAACAGCAAGGTACGGCGCACGATGGGGTCGCTGGTTGTCAGGTCCAGCGGCAACCCCGGTTGCGGGCGGTCTGCTTCCATCGCCTCGTCGATCATCATGATCGACAGGCTTTTGCGCGCGGCGGCCTTGCTGATGTGGCGATCCACGAGAAAAGCCGCGAGATGCGCGGAACTTGTGCCGCCAGAACATGTCAGCCGGTCCCGGTCGACCACAAAAATCTGATCGGACACCGGCTCAAGCCCATCAAATTGCTCAAGAAAATCGTTGTGGTGGAACCAGCTGACGCAGCAGCGATATCCATCCATGAGCCCGGCGCCGTGAAGAACGAAAGAGCCGGTGCAAACACCAATCAAGGGCACGCGCGCCACCGCAGCCCGGCGCAGGAAAGCAGTGTATTCGGGTTCGAGCTGCTCCAACTCGCCCATCAGGCCGCCAATGACCACGATATAGTCAAAGCGTCCGGGGTCGCCAAGACGCTCTTCGGGCTGCACCGTCACGCCACTCGAGGAGGTGACCGGGGTCATGTCCGCTGAGAGCACACGCCAGTTGCAGAGAATGGCGCGAGAGCGGTCACCTTCGTCGGAAGCAAGGCGCAACACATCAACAAAATTGGCGAAAGCGCAGATCGTAAATTGCCGCGTCAGGATGAATCCAATGCGCAGGCGTGTGCGGTCTGAAGGGGTGGCAGATTCGGGGTGTTTCATGACGATATAATAACGCGCATCTGGCGTAATTATACAGCAACGGTTTGTGGTAATATGTTAACGAGCGATAGCTCTGCATTTTAACCGTTCGGGAAGGCCGCATCATGACTCATTTCTCCGGTATATCGCTCCTTAAGAATGCTCTGTCCGGCCATAAGAACTGGCCCGAACAATGGCCCGACTCGCCGCCCAAAGATGAATACGATGTGATCATCGTCGGTGCGGGCGGCCACGGATTGGGCGCGGCCTATTACCTCGCTAAGGAACACGGCATCACGAATGTCGCCGTTATCGAAAAAGGCTGGCTGGGTGGTGGCAATACCGGGCGGAACACGACGATTATCCGGTCGAACTATCTCTATGACGAAAGCGCGCGGCTGTTCGATCATGCCCTTGATCTGTGGGACAACCTGAGCACTGAGCTGAACTACAACGTGATGTATTCAAAGCGCGGCGTGATGATGCTCGCGCACAATGTGCACGACGTCCAAAGCTTCCAGCGGCATATTCACGCCAACCGCCTGAACGGTGTGGACAACCGCTGGCTCAACCCGAAAGAGGCGCAGGATTTCTGCCCGCCGCTCAACATCTCGCCTGATGCGCGCTATCCCGTTATGGGCGCAGCCTTGCAGCAACGCGCCGGGACCGCACGGCACGACGCGGTGGCTTGGGGCTATGCGCGGCAAGCGGCAAAGCGCGGCGTGGATATCATCCAGAACTGCCCGGTGCTGTCGATCCGGCGCGGGGCGGATGGCTCGGTCGAGGGCGTGGAAACCGGCAAAGGGTTCATCAAGGCCAAAAAGGTCGCCGTCTCCGCGGCCGGTCACACCAGTGTGGTTATGGACACAGCCGGCGTGCGTATGCCCTTGGAAAGCTATCCGCTGCAAGCGCTTGTCTCAGAACCGATCAAGCCCGTGTTCCCTTGCGTTGTGATGTCCAACACCGTGCACGCCTACATCAGCCAGTCCGACAAGGGTGAGTTGGTGATCGGGTCCGGAACCGATCAATACACCAGCTATTCGCAGCGCGGTGGCTTGCCTTTGATCGAACACACCGTCGCGGCGATCTGTGAGATTTTCCCGATCTTCAACCGCATGCGGATGCTACGCAAATGGGGGGGTATCGTCGATGTGACTCCGGACCGCTCTGCCATTCTGGGCAAAACGCCGGTTAAGGGGCTCTATGTGAACTGCGGCTGGGGCACGGGTGGATTCAAGGCCACGCCGGGGGCTGCGCACACGCTGGCATGGACCGTCGCAAAGGACGAGCCGCACCCGATCAACGCGCCCTTCACGCTAGAGCGTTTCACGACGGGTCGGCTCATTGACGAAGCCGCCGCCGCCGCCGTCGCGCATTAAGGAGAGATCTGATGCTATTGATACATTGCCCCTATTGCGATGAAACGCTGCCCGAATTGGAATTCGCTTATGCGGGCGAGGCACATATCGACCGCCCCACCGATCCATCAAAGCTGACGGATGAGGAATGGCGCGATTTCCTGTTCATCCGCACCAACGTGAAAGGCGTGCACGCCGAACGCTGGCGTCACATCAACGGCTGCGGGCGCTTTTTCAATGCCCTGCGCGACACGGTCAGTGACCGCTTTGTCACAACGTATAAGGCCGGGCAGCCCCGCCCTGATATGACAGCTGAGGAGGCCGTGAAATGAATGAATTTCGAGTAGAAGGCCGCGGGCGTGTCAACGCGGACAAGCCGGTAAAATTCACATTCGACGGCGAAATTTACAAAGGGTTTGAGGGTGACACCGTCGCATCGGCGCTGCTGGCGAATGGCGTTCACCTGATGGGGCGCAGTTTCAAATACCACCGCCCGCGCGGCGTGGTGACCGCAGGCTCCGAAGAGCCGAACGCGCTGATCGGGACGACACGTGGAAAGGGGCGGTTTGAGCCAAATACCCGTGCCACCATCCAGGAAATTTACGAAGGTCTCGACACAGAAAGCCAGAACAAATGGCCGACCTTGCAGTTTGACCTTGGTGCGATCAATGACCGGCTTTACATGCTGTTTTCCGCCGGGTTTTACTACAAAACCTTCATGTGGCCTCGCAGTTTCTGGGACAGCGTCTATGAGCCACTGATCCGCAAGGCTGCAGGTTTAGGCAAGGCCCCGACCGAGGTCGACCCCGACCATTATGCCAGTCGCTATCTGCATTGCGATGTCCTGATCGTGGGCGCGGGCCCGTCGGGGATTGCAGCAGCGCTGACGGCGGGGCGGGCTGGTTCCAAGGTTGTTCTGGTCGATGAAAATACCGAAATGGGCGGCACATTATTGTCTGAACCTGCGGTGTCGATTGAGGGGCAAAGCGCGTGGGACTGGCTCGCCGCCGCCACGAACGAACTCGATCAGTTACCCAACGTGCGCCTGATGACGCGCACCACGGCCATGGGGTATTATCACCAGAACATGATCGGCATGGTGCAGAAACTGACCGATCACATGGCCGATATTCCTGATGGCGCGCCACGTGAACGCATGTGGCGGGTGCGTGCGCACGAGGTCGTATTGGCACAGGGCGCGATCGAGCGGCCCATGGTTTTTGACGGAAACGACTGCCCCGGCGTGATGATGGCGGGCGCGGCGCAGACCTTTTTGAACCGTTTTGGCGTTCTGGTTGGCAGACGGCCCGTGGTGCTCACCAGCCATGACAGCGCTTGGTACAGCGCCTTTGACATGGCGGATGCGGGCGCGGAAGTCGTCGCGATTGTCGACACCCGACCTGAGGTTGCGCCGTCGCTTGTGCAGCAGGCGATGAAGCGCGGGATCGAAACACTGGTTGGACATACCGCGACCGGCACAAAAGGTCGTTTGCGGGTCAAGGGGCTGCGGGTGAACCCGATCAAGGAGGGCCGCGTGAGCTATGCGCGGATGCTGTCCTGTGACGCGGTGCTGGTCTGTGGTGGGTGGACACCGTCGCTGCATCTGTTCTCGCACACCAAAGGGTCATTGGATTGGGACGCCGACGCCAAAGCCTATCTGCCCGGCAACAAAACCGAAGACGTCCACATTGCCGGTGCCGGGCGCGGCCTTTGGGGCATCGCCGCTGCGCTTGAGGATGGCGCGAAGGCGGGCGTTGAGGCGGTGCAGGCGCTGGGGCAGACGGCGGATACGGTGACGTATCAAGTGACCGATGACCGCACCGGCACCGGTATCACGCAAAAAGAACTGCCGAGTGATCGCAGCGCGGGCAAAGCCAAAGCCTTTGTCGATTTCCAGAACGATGTGACCGCCAAGGACATCCGTCTGGCGGTGCGCGAGGGCATGAAATCCATCGAACACGTCAAACGCTACACGACAAATGGGATGGCGACGGATCAGGGCAAACTGTCGAATATGAACGGTCTGACGATTGCGTCCGATGCCTTGGGCAAAGAGGCCCCGCAAGTCGGTCTGACGACCTTCCGCCCGCCCTACACCCCAACGACATTTGGCGCATTTGCGGGCTATCATAAAGGCAAGCATTTTGAAGTGACACGCAAGACACCTATCGACAGCTGGGCCGAAGAAAACGGTGCAGCATTCGAGCCGGTCGCGCTTTGGCGCCGTGCGTGGTATTTCCCGCAAGACGGTGAAGACATGCACAAGGCTGTCTTGCGCGAATGCAAGGCGACCCGGGAAAGTGTCGGCATGTTCGACGCCTCCACCTTGGGCAAAATCGAGGTGTCCGGTCCGGATGCGGTCGAATTCATGAACCGGATGTACACCAACCCCTGGACCAAACTGGGTGTGGGGCGGTGTCGCTATGGCCTGCTGCTGGGCGAAGACGGCTTTATCCGCGACGATGGTGTCATCGGGCGGATACGGGACGATCTGTTCCATGTGACAACCACAACGGGCGGTGCCGCCAGCGTGTTGAATATGATGGAGGATTACCTCCAGACGGAATGGCCGGACCTCAAGGTCTGGCTGACCTCCACCACGGAGGAATGGGCCACCATCGCCCTGAACGGTCCGAACGCACGCAAACTGTTGCAGCCCTTCGTTGAAGGCGCGGATATCTCCGCCGATGCGATGCCGCATATGGCGCTCGTGGAATGCACGGTCGCAGGCTTTCCCGCGCGTCTGTTCCGGGTGAGTTTTACCGGAGAGCTGGGCTTCGAGATCAACGTGCCCGCGCGTCATGGTCGTGCCCTTTGGGAAAAACTGCATGAGGCGGGGCAGAAATTCGATATCTGCACCTATGGCACTGAAACCATGCACGTTTTGCGCGCTGAAAAGGGCTTTATCATCGTCGGTCAGGATACGGATGGCACGGTCACACCGCAGGATGCGGGTATCGGATGGGCCATCGGCAAGATGAAGCCTGATTTCGTCGGGAAGCGATCACTGGATCGCCCTGACATCGCGGCGCCAGGGCGCAAACAGCTGGTGGGCTTGTTGACGGACGATTCCAAAACCGTGCTGGTGGAAGGCGCGCAGATCGTGGCGAACCCCAAGCAGCCCAAGCCGATGAAAATGATCGGTCATGTGACCTCGTCCTACTGGTCTGAAACGCTGGGTCGTTCGATTGCGATGGCTGTCGTTGAAGGTGGGTTTGACCGCATGGACGAGACGCTGCATATCCCGACTGAGGAGGGGGGGACGGTACCTGCGAAAGTCACCGGAACCGTTTTTTATGACCCCGCGGGCGACCGCCTGAAGGTTGAATGAGGAGGACAACAAGATGAATGCTCCCGTAAGCTCTTTTGACGCCGTATCGATCGCGGTTCTGCCGCCGGTAGCGCGTTTCAACCTGCGCGTTGCACCTGCCGATCAGGCCATGGCCAGCAAAACCTTTGGCCTGGAATTGCCAGGTAAGATCGGGCAGGGGGCGCAAAACGGCGATCGCGCCGCCTATTGTATCGGACCAGATGAATGGCTGTTGCATGCCGCAGAGGCAGATCAGTCTGCCATTGTTGCGGGTTTTGATGCAGCCCGAGCAAAGACGCCACTTAGCTTGACTGTGATTTCAGATCGTGAGATCGCAATAGAGATTACGGGTCCGGCCGCGATTGAACTGTTGTCTATTGCTTGTCCGCTCGATCTGGCGCGTATGGCGGTGGGAGGTGCGAAGCGCACGGTCTTTGACTATGCGCAAGTCGTGTTGATCCGGGACGCGGATGATGCCTTCCGCCTCGAAGTCTGGCGGTCTTATTTCCCCCATGTCCACGGATTGCTGGAGGTAGGTTTTAAAGAGCTTTCGGTCGGTTTGTAACGCTACTTTTAGATGAGACGCCTGTTTGGTGTTGGCTGCGATGCGCATAGTATTTTGACTTCTGAATGAGATTTTCAGGGGAGAAATTGAACTTCTCTGAAAGGTATTCAGAACCCTGCGCGACACGCGGTACGCAGGACTCAAATGGCAGGAAAAAAGTTCAGACGGACGTATGTTGGTAATTTTCAGCGCAAGTTAAGCGCTGTTCTTTGAAGTTGCTTGCAGTAAATGCGCTCTGGTTTTTGTCGCACATTTCTGTCGCAAATGGCCCAGTATGGCCGAACGGTACAGTATTAATTCTCGCGCGCGCTGTGCGTTCGGGTTCTTGGCAAATTGTGGCGTGCATCAAATAATTGGATGATTTTGTCATTCGTGCAGAAGCCGACCTTCGGATCAGGGCGTTGGGTTGGGAACATGACTGGCTGACAAGCCAAGCCCCTTACTGGCCATAAGGGCGCAGGCGGCGGCGGCGAAACACGACACAGCCGTAGCAGAGGACGCATATGGAAACCCCGCCTCGGCGAGCAGTGCGACCATCGCGATTCCGCCGAGCCGTGCGAAAGTGATGTCCAGACTGGTTGAGGCCGCGCTCAACCCTTTTGGTGCAAATCTCAGGATTAATTGCGTAGACGGCGCGTTACTGCACGCCAACCCGGCGCCGACGAGCACACATGACAATACGATGAGAAACAGATTTTCGTTGTCATATGAGAGAAAAAACCCAACGACGATGAGGAGCGGCGAGGCAAACATAATTGTCCGGATTTGCGGGCCGTCCACCATGTTTCGCAACAAAGTACTCAAAGCGGAAAACGTCAGCCACATAACTGTCAATGCAAAACCTACACTGGCTGTCCTGACTTCATTGTCCGACAGCCAGACCGGGAGCCGGAACAGGTAATAGGTGATGGATCCATAGGTGCAAAACACATAGATAAAAGTAACCCAGAGATGGCGAGCTCGAAAGAGTTGAGAATAGTCTTTGGGCAAGACGGGGGTTTCTGCGCGCTCATTGGTGTCGCGCAATCCGTTGAGTAATATCAATGCAACGATCGCCAATAGTGCAATGAAGATGAACCCGATGTTCCAGCCGAACTTGCTGAAGAAACTGCCGTAAAAAAGTGGTGCGAAGGCGGAAACATAGCCCGCGATACTGCCCCACACGATCAGCATCCTTCCTGGTTTCAGGGGTGAGGCGCGGGTCAGGAGCAAGGGCAACAGTGGTGAAAAGATACCGGCGCCGAGGCCTTGTATTGCGCGTCCGGCAATGAGCATTTCGAAGCTTTTGGAGGTGGCAACCAAGAGTGAGCCAGCTGCAAAGAGGGCGACCCCGTAACCAAAGACCTTCCTCGTGTCAAAGGCGTCGCCGCACCACCCACTCAAAAGAACGCCAATTGCAACTGCAATTCCATATGAATTGAAGATCCACGCCAGATCACCAATCGATAAACCGAGTTGCAATTGGATCGCTGGCAACAGCAGCGGAACCAATGTGAGTTCCATGACGAAAGCGACGTTTGCCGCGATCGGTCCGATAATCAGTCCGCGCCGGGATACAGCCACTGCGTCAGCTTTATCGATCTGTGGTGTGTGAGATGTCATTTACTCATCTCGCTGGTCAGACACTTGCTTTTGCGGCTGAATTGCTCTTTTCGTCAGCCAGAGCAACCGTTGAAGCGCCCGTCGCGCGTTGCAGATTTTGTGGCGCGCGCCTGACCATATTGGCCATGTCACTGGCGCCCATCCAGATAAGGTAGTCTTCTTCGGTGACCTGTTGGTCCGGGCCGAGCCATCGACCGGGATCACAATGGTTATAGCCGTAACGTAGGTGGGCTCCCTTTGCAGCCAGTTGTTTTGGCACGAGAGCAAAAACGAATGACGGGTTCCAAGCCGCTATCATGACCTCAAGAAGGACGCGCGACAGCAGTGAAGTTGTGCCCTGGCTCCGCGGTCCTCCAAGGCCACGGGCGCGCAGCCAAAAGTCACCTTGATAGCAAACCTGGCCCGTAATCGTGTGTAGCGCTTCGGGGCCTGAGTAAAAGGTTAGGTCCGGATCGGGGGTGCTATCGGGTGTGATATACTTGTGCCGGTGCTTGTCCAGGTGGGTTGAAAGAGAAATGCCCGACAGATCAAGCAGGCGCACGGCCTGTGTGTGTACCAACTCGCCACCTGCGTTGAAACCGCAAACCCAGAACCCGTTGGTATGGTCGACATAGGAACGGGTTACATCGAACATCGGATAAAGTGGGCTGCGATCGGCTTGTTGGCTTCGATACGCACGGTATTTGGCAAAGTCATCGCCAATTTCAACGCGTATTCCAGCCTGCTCAAGATCAATGAGCGTGTTAGACAAGCTCCTTGTCAGTTCAAAAAGTCTACTCGGTGACATTAACATGCAGGCGGCCCTCTGATTTATGTCTGAAGCGCACGTTCACACCAATTGGTTAATGTTGTGTGAGCTACATCTTAATTTCGTGATATTTTGCGTTTTTCAGACGCACTTCTGATTGCCTGTCGGTCGTGCGTAACAGCGCCTAAATCATTCTAGTTTTCATTAAAAAAGGTTTGGCGCTGGGTTTTGACTTAACCGTTCTTAATCGTCTGGATGGCACAAAGGCAGCAACGTTTAGGGTTCTACACATGATACCTGCTCAGATATTCAACCAAATTAATGACAAGTGCACCGAAGGGCTCGCACTTGCTTTGGCGTCGAATGATGACGGCGCAGTTATGGAGATTCAGTGGAGTAACAAAGCCTTCACAACGATTTCCGGTTACACGGCGTCAGAGGCTCTGGGCAAACGTGGGACCATATTAATCGGTCCTGATATGGGGCAGGGCGTTCACCTTTTCATTATCGAAAAATTGATGAAATGGGAAAACTTCTCGACCAAGTCGCGCAACAACCGCAAAAATGGTGAGGTCTACTGGCAACGCATGAGTTGGGTACACCTGTCTGACCCAGAGACGGGAAACCGCTGGTGGCTGTGCTCGATCGTCGAACTGGAGGAAGAGCAAGCAGATGCGGCGAGGCATGCGATAAACGGCCCTGCGTTATCGGATCAGGAGGGCTATGAGAAAGCGCTTGAGCAGGTTCAACGTCTGGAGAAAGAAAACACGCGTCTGCTCCAACTTGCAAAGTCTGTGGCCAAAGACGCAAACGAAGACGCTTTGACGGGCCTTTCAAACCGACGCCATTTTGAGATTGAGCTAAAGACTTGGATTGAGAACCTCAAGAAGCATGGCACGGAATTTGCCGTAATCTACATTGATCTTGACCGGTTCAAGTTTGTGAATGACACGCTTGGCCATGAAGCGGGCGACCGGTTGCTGGTTTCCGTGGCGGATATGCTGCGCGATTTGACTGGTGAATCCGACCTTGTCGCGCGTCTTGGCGGGGATGAGTTTATCATACTGAGGCCACTGGCGCAGAGCGCGCTCAACATCAGCAGTCTGGCCGATGAAATCGTCGGAACGATGCAGGCGCCTTTTGCATGTGACGGTAAGTCGACTGCCTGCAGTGCAAGTGTTGGCGTGGCAATTGCCAACAAGTACATGGAACATGCCGAGCAGGTTGTCGCAGACGCCGACGAAGCGCTTTATCACGCGAAATCGCAAGGAAAGGGACGGTGGTCTTTCTTTACCGAAGAGATGCACGCCAAGTCCATTGCTACCAAAAAACTGGCATCGGACCTCTTGCTGGCGTGCGAAAGATGTGAGTTCGTCCCGTATTTTCAGCCCTTGATTGATGCACAGACCGGCAGAATTGCATGCGCGGAAATGCTGGTCAGGTGGGCGCATCCAACGCAGGGTATTCTGGCGCCGGCGGCGTTTCTGGATACTGCCGCAAACATGGGGATCCTCAAGCAAATTGATGAAATCATCTTTGCCAGTGTGCACGGGGCGCTGTCTCGCTTTGACGAGGCGGGCGTAGATCTTCCACGCGTTGCTGTGAATGTTTCTGCGGCGCGTTTGGCGGATCCAACTTTCATCCACGACATTAAAAGCTCGGGCATCAGTCCTCAAAGACTGACGATCGAAATTCTTGAATCAGTTTATCTGGATCGGATGGGTGATGTGGTCCGCTGGACCATCGACGAGTTGGACGAGTTGGGGGTAACGATTGCCCTTGATGATTTCGGGACTGGGCATGCTTCGGTGTCGGGGCTGCTGAAAATCAGACCTTCGATCCTGAAGATTGACCGTAACTTTATCCAGCCGATTGTCGAGGAAGCAAGCACAAGGCCGCTCGTCGCATCTATCGTGGGTATCGGTAAAAGCCTTGGTATGCGGGTGGTTGCTGAAGGTGTCGAAACCGAAGAACATGCGCGTCTCGTCAGCGAGATGGGCTGCGATTACCTGCAAGGATTCTATTTCGGCAAGCCGATGTGTGAAGATGACCTGCGCAACAGGCTCCTTGAATCAGGGGGGCAGTTTTGGTCTCCTGAACAGTCGGATATCAAGAGCAGCGTCGTCCGCGGTATCGCCGGAGCGGGTTGACTGTCATTTGGCTTGAAACCAGTCAGATAATCAGGGCCTTTAACCCCTCGCAAGGGTGATTTCATTATTCTGGCGATGGAAATTCAAAACAAAAAGTGACCATATTGAGGAACACATCTAAAATTGACATTATTTTGGCAAGCCTCTCGCTAATCGCATAGCTTACTGTTTTAAAGTCATTTTCTTTGGGTATCCGAAGTGACCCTAGCAAACTGCGCCATCTGACCTTTCTGTTTTTGCACCTCATGCAATGCAAATGCGGCAGAGCGGAGGCAATGAGGCAGATGCGGCCATATTCTTGACAGACCCACCCGTGATTTATCAGGCTCACAGTCGATCCTTGAAAGGAGACGTAATGAGCCTTGCTGAGCTTTTTGACACGTCCGTTCTTGTAACCAGTCCGCCGCCGGGCGCCGTAAACGTGCAGATTGGAAAAGCTGTTGAAGGCCCCGGAGGAAGGTGGGTTCCCTGCGCCTCGGCAGTTGCGGATGGAACCTATGTGCCATGCGTTTTCGAGGTTGGACCGGGCCGCAGACAAGTCTGTACCGCCAACCGGCCAACGCATTTCGTAGATGAAGCGCTCTCCCGCGCAATTGAACTTGCGACAACTGCGGCAGGCTAGGTCCGAGTGTCATGTCCCGTGTCTGCGGAAAACACATCAAATCCTGACCCTTCACTCGGTGGCGACCAGGTGCCACGCGCGCGCAGTTAAAACATGATCCTGTGCTTGGCCGAGGCCGATGGCATCAAACATGGGGATCTCGGCTCTATATGCACTGAGGTTTGCGTAAACCCATAAGTGTTGATCAGGTGTCACGTGTTTGTGGTGTTTTGATGCCCAGCACGGACCCTGCGATCTGAGTGCGCAGAACTTGCGCCGTGCCACCGCCAATGGTGAACATCCGGACATCGCGGTACATGCGTTCAAGCGGTTCGCGGTCCCCATACCCGCGCGCGCCGAACATCTGCAAAGAGTCGCTCACAACTTTGATAGCCATCTCTGATGCAAACAGTTTGGCGCGCGCAGCCATCGTCATATCAGGAAATTGACTGCCATCCGGCCCGCGCGACTTTGCAGCCTCATGTAACATCAGTCGCGCCGCATGAAGTTGGGTATCCATGTCCGCAACCATCCACTGCAGTCCCTGAAATTCCGCCAAAGGTCGTCCGAATTGCTTGCGCTCCAACAGATACCTTTTTGCATGTTCCAACGCGCCAGCTGCCACGCCCATTGCGATCATGCCCGCACCAACGCGCTGAGAGTTATAGGCATTCATTAATTCTGCAAACCCGCGCTTGAACCCCGATGGCGGGATCAGTGCCATGTCTGCACCAACCACGAGGTTTTCAAATCTGAGTTCTGCTTCGGGCATACCGCACAGGCCCATGGTTTTTTCACGGCCGACAACGGTAAAACCCTTCGGAAGTATGCCTGCCGACGGGTCTGAGTGGACGATAAAACCAGTAATCCCGAGGTCTGATCCGTCTTCGTCCAGAACCCGGGCAAATATCAGGTAGAGTTTTGACACTCCGCCCCCGGTAATCCAGTGCTTTGTGCCATTGATCACATAGGTATCGCCACGCCGTCGGGCTGTGGTGCGCATCTCGGTTGCGGCACTGCCCGCATCGGGCTCCGTGATGCAGATCGCGGGCTTGTCTCCGGCCAGAACAATGGGCGCGCAGAAGCTTTTCTGCGCATCCGTGCCATAGGCCATGACGGCGCTGATACCACCCATATTGGCTTCCACCACGACCCGCGCTGTGAGCGTACATGCTTTTGCCACTTCTTCGACGACATGGATGACATCAAGGTAGCTGGCACCTAGACCGCCCAGTTCCTTGGGAATGGTCATCCCCATAATCTGCGCATCGACAAGATCCGTGATGTTGTCCCAGCAATAGGTGCGTTCGACGTCCCATTTCGGGGCGCGCGCTGCGAAAACTGGCGCGAGTTCGCGTGCCTTGGCAACTGTGGAAAGTGTCATGAGTGCCCCTTTATGTGATTTGAGACAGCATAGAAGCTGTGTACCTCAGCTCAATCGAATAACGATTGAACTGACTTTCAAAGAGATAGACGCTGCGCGAGGGTCCAAGCCCACGGACCTGTCGAAGGCTGTGCGATCAGGACCTCGTCCGAACCTCGGCAGGCCTGCGGGAAGGGGGGACGACGATGCCTTGGATGCCTGATGTTGCAGCGCACCTGCCGTTAGGGTGCGCTGTTCACGCTTGGTTTTTGCATGCTCTCGGTGTTCAAAGCACGCTCAGTCGTTACTGCCCCGTTATTTGAACCTTGCCGAGAATCTTTGCGCCGCTTTCGGTTGTCATCGTTCGCGCGCTCACGTCCGCCTCGACTTGCGCGGTGGAGGCAAATGTCAGGTCGTCGCATTTCAAGGTGCCTTTGTGTTTGCCCTGAATGGCGATCTTCTTTGCTGCGAGCGCCCCGTCGAGTGAGCCGGTTCCATGAACAAGCACAGCCTCTGCCGTGACATCCCCAATCACCTTGCCTTTTACATCGACGTTCCCGCCCTTCGACGAGATGTTGCCTTTGATGGTAAGGTCTTCTTCTATTGTTGAAACTGCCACATCTTGCTCCTCAATTTGCATTGGGGCTGATCGTAGAACGGCGAGAACCATTTGAACACCCGTTTAGAAAGCGATGCAGCACGCAAGCGGCAGAACGCTTCATAATGACGGAACACGTGTTGTCGGATCGCTGTCTATGCTGTTGTGCACTGGCAGAAAGACAAGGCCGCTAAAACAAGGCGCCGGGCAGCCATGTGGCAAGGGACGGCATGCTCCAAACGAGAAAAATGCCGACCGCTTGCAAGCCGATGAAAGGCACCACGCCACGATATATCTGGCTTGTTGCAATCTCGTCAGGGGCTGCTGCGCGCAGATAAAACAGTGAAAACCCGAATGGCGGCGTCAAAAAGCTGGTTTGCAGGTTGATGGCCAAAAGGATGCCGAGCCATATGGGATCATGGCCCATCATGATCAGGGACGGGACCACCAACGGCAGCACGATCACGGAGATTTCTACAAAATCGAGGAAAAAGCCCAGAACAAAAACAAATAGCATGACAAACAGAAGCGTGCCACTGGGGCCACCCGGCAGGCTTCCCAAGATGTGCTCGACACGTTCCTCTCCGCCCAGGCCGATGAAAACCAGCGAAAAGAAACCCGCCGCAAGGATGGTTGCAAAGATCATCGCCGTCATGGTCAGGGTCGAGTTCAGCGCGTCATGAATGATCCTTTTGCGGAACGCGGCCCGCAGCGCCAATCCGACCGCCCCAAGCCCTGTCAGCGCAAGTAATGCGTAAACAGCGCCGGCAACCCATTCCAGCATGCCATTGTCGTTGCGCTGAAGGCGAATGGGAAATGACCCCGCGAGAATGGCCAGCGCAATCAAGGCACCGACGCCCAAAAGGATCAACCGCGTGTGACTGCTGGTTCTGCGCCCGGCCATCAAAAGGGCCCCGATCGCGCCGACGGAGGCGGCCTCGGTCGGGGTGGCAATGCCGCCAAGGATGGCCCCCAGCACCGCAAAGATCAGCAGGACGGGTGGCAGGATCGCCGCCAGAACCTCACGGCTGTCCGGGCGGCCCAGACCGAGTTCCGCAGGGGGCATATCGGCGGGTCTGAGCGCGCCGCGAATGAGGATATAGAGCAGGTAAAGCGTCACCAAAAGAAGGCCCGGTATAAGGGCTGCGGCAAAAAACTGCCCCACCGAGAGCGCCTCGACCGAGAATTTGCCCTGTTCGTATTGGGCTTGCTGGAAGGCGTTTGACATCACGTCAGCGAGGATGATGAGCAGAGTTGAGGGGGGGATGATCTGCCCCAGAGTGCCCGCCGTGCAGACAATACCCGAGGCGACCGCCGGGTTATAGCCTGCGCGCAACATCGTGGGCAGCGCGATCAGCCCCATCGCGATCACCGTCGCGCCCACTATGCCCGTCGAGGCCGCCAGCAGCGCGCCCACCAGAACCACGGATATGCCCAAGCCACCCCGCAACTGCCCAAAGCAGCGCGCCATGGTGTCGAGCAGCTCTTCGGCGATTTTGCTCTTTTCCAGCACCGCGCCCATGAACACGAAAACGGGGATGGCAATCAGCACCTGATTGCTGATCAGCCCAAACGCGCGTTGCCCCAAAGCCCCCAGAAGGGAAACATTCATGATCCCCATCATCCAACCGAGATAGGCAAAAACCACAGCCACGCCTGCGATGCTAAACGAGACCGGAAAGCCTGAAAGGATCGCGACCATGAGGGCCGCAAACATGATCAGGTCCAGGTATTCGGTCACGATTTCGCACCTTGCACAAGCAGACGGATCAAAAGGGACAGCGATTGCAGGATGATGAGACAGCAAAACGCCGGGATCAGCGATTTGAGCAGAAAGACGGCTTCGATCCCGCCGACGGACATCGGACCTTCAAGAATTTTCCAGGAATTGCGCACCGAAGGCCATGACCAATAGAGCAGCACTGTCATGGAGGGCAGCAGCAAAAACAGATGCCCGAAAATATCGATCCTGCGGCGATTACGTTCGGTGAGCTTGGCGTAAAAGACGTCAACGCGCACGTGCTTGTCGACCAGCAGCGTGTAGCCTGCGCCCAACATGAAAAGTGTCGCATGCATGTAGAGCACGCTTTCCTGTGCCGCGATGGAGTTATAGCCGAATACATAGCGGCCAATGACGATACAAAACTGTACCAGCACCATCGTCAGGGCCAGCCAACGGACTACATTCGCGACCCTTTGGTTCAGCCGATCAACCGCGTCTGCAAATGCCAGCACGCTACTCCCCCCTCGTTAACGCAGCATGGGCGCGCAGCACAGGGCCGCGCGCCCGTGGCGTCTCAATAGCCGAGTACACCGGCGCGGGCGTTCATTTGCCCGTTGTCCGCATAGGTCATGTAACCGCCCACCAGATCGCGATACGCGATAAAGCTTTCGGTGATACGACGCACCAGTTCATCGTCATCCGCGCGGTATTCTTCCATGATTTCACCGGCGGCGCTGCCCATGGCCGCGATCACGTCATCGGGCAGTTTGCGCACGTTAACGCCATGCTCGGACACCAGCGTTTTGAGGGCTTGCGCATGTTTGGTCGTGTATTCGGTCCACACGGGGTTATAGAGCCCTGTGCAAGCCTGCGTCACGACTTCCTTCAGATCGTCAGGCAAAGCGGCGAAAGCATCGGCATTGACACCGCATTCCTCGGCAGAGGAGGGTTCCCCAACACCGGGCCAGTAATAGTTCTTGGCGACCTGATAATAGCCCAATGCGGAATCCGTCCACGGTCCGATAAATTCGCCGGCATCCAGCGCGCCGGTTTGCAGCGCCTGGAACATTGCGGGGCCGCTCATGGCTTCGGCGGCCATGCCCATTTTCGCCGCCATCTGCGAAGCAATCCCGGTGGTGCGGAATTTCAACCCTTTGAGGTCTTCGACCGAGTTGATTTCGTTCTTGAACCAGCCCGCCCATTGAGGGCCGGAGTTGCCGCACAGGAATGGTTTGATCCCGAAACGCCCGTACATTTCATCATAAAGGGCCTGTCCCCCGCCATGCTGCATCCAGCCGAACTGCTCATCGGCGCGCAGGCCAAAGGGTTGCGAGCCAAAAAGCAGGATGCCCTTGGATTTTGACCCCCAATAGGCGGGGACAGCGTGATAAAGCTCAGCGGTGCCCTCGGACACGGCATCAAACACGCCGCGCCCGGGCACCAACTCGCCCGCCGCAAACAGTTTGACTTCAATCCGACCGCCGGAAAGGGTTGTGATCCGGTCCGACAGCATTTGCGCGGCAACGCCGGGGCCGGGCAGGTTTTTGGGCCATGCGGTGACCATTTTCCACTGCATCACATCCTGCGCGATGGCGGGCGCGGCGAGTGTGGACGCGGCAACGCCAACGGCTCCCGTTTTCAAAAAATTACGTCTGTCCATATTTTGTCTCCTGATTGGTTTATATTCGTTTTGTTAACGGATTGATTGCGATGTCCTGATGATTTTCTGCGCTGAGCATGGCACAGCTGGCGACACGGCAGGGCCATCTGGTCATGACGCAGATTGCGCCCTGAACGCGGGTAATCTGCGTGCAGTAAGCGCCAATTCAGCGATCCATATGTCTGTTAGGACGTGGGCGTCAGGCATGTATGGTCCTTGTTTTTTCCTGCCTTTAAGTTAATATGTAGCTACATAAAAATGTCAACGTCGTTTCAGTGCGGGCGTCCGCGCCTGCCAGTAATTTGTGCGAAACACCTGCATTGATGGTGAGGGTGCGCTCGTATTCGCGGCATCCGGGAGGGCAGGGTGAGCGGCAGCTAAAGAGGGTCGCATTTTCGAGCCTGACGCGATAGTTGACAAAAGCAAACACGCGACACGGCAGCTGGAGGCAGCCATTTGACTGGGCAATCACGCCTTTCATGGACGGATGTACGGGACGAGATACAGGCGCGTATTCTCGATCGAACATACGCACCCGGAGACAAGCTGCCACGCGACAACGACCTCGCTTTGGGGTTGGGGTGCGCACGAACGACCGTGCATCGCGCGATGCAGGAATTGTCGCGGATCGGTCTGGTAGAGCGTAAGCGCAAGGGCGGCACGCATGTCAGGACCGATCCGGTGACGCGCGCGACCTTTGACATTCCGATCACCCGACGCGAAGTTGAGCAGCGCGGCAGCAAATACGCCTATCAACTGATCAGCAGTGCAGTTGAGCCGACGCCGGGCTCTGTCATGGCCCGGTTCGGGACACCCCACCCGGCGGAGGTTTTGCACGTCAAGGCCCTGCATCTGTCGGATAACAGGCCGTATATCTTTGAGGACCGTTGGATTGATACCACCACAACACCCGACATTCTTGAGGTTGATCTGGCTTGCAACAGTGCCAACGAATGGCTTGTGCGCAACAAACCGTATAGCAAGCTTGATGTTCGGTTTTTTGCCATCAATGCCCAAGGTGAAAACGCAGAACATCTGTCCGTTGCGGCGGGCGAGGCCTTGCTTGTGATTGAACGCACCACATGGATTGGGACGGCCCCGATCACAACCGTGCGATCTGTCACCGCACCGGGATATCAGCTGTCAGCACAGAACTGACTTCGCTGAGAAGTGTCGGTTTGACGGTCTGCGCAGCCGACCGTTTCCTATTTGCGTTCTTTCGGCTCCTGCCACTTGACGCGGACGGGCTCAAAAGCGCTTATATTAGGAGCGCGGTGGGCAAAGCTGACGACTTTGATGAGGTGACCGGTTCTGACACTGGCAATGGGCGCCTTTATGTATACAAATTTAAGATGTGTAGTATTAAAGATATGTATTAAGGGCCGTGACAGCTGGCATTTAAAAAGGTGGGATTGGTATCGTGGCCAAAAGAGAAACAGGCATTGAAGAATTGCGGCGCGCCCGCCGTGCGGGGTCTTGGCTGCTATGGGCGGTGTTTCTGTTCAGTGTATTCGTAAACCTGCTGATGCTGACCGGGCCTTTGTTCATGCTTCAGGTCTATGATCGTGTTCTCGGGTCGCGATCCGAAGAGACGCTGGTGGCCCTTTTTGTGCTGGTTGGTGCGCTTTACGGTTTGATGATGCTGCTGGATTATGCGCGCGGTCGTGTGCTTGCACGATTTGGCGCTCGGTTTCAGTCGATACTCGAAAACCGGGTGTTTGAGGCGGTGCTGCGGCGCGCGGTGTTGCCAAGCGAACGCTCGGTCCCGGCAAGCGGGCTCAGGGATCTGGAAACCGTCCGCACGTTTTTCGCCTCTCCGGTTATCCTTGCGCTTTTCGACGTGCCGTGGACGCCCCTTTTCCTTGGCGCAATTTTCATCTTTCATCCGATGTTGGGCTGGCTGGCACTTAGTGGCAGTGTGCTTTTGGTCATCATCACGCTGCTCAACAACTGGCTGACAAATACCAAGACACTTGAGGCGCAAAACGTCTCGCACCGCGCACATGGCTTTGCCGAACAGGCGCGCCGCGCTGCCGAAGTCGTGCGTGCACAAGGCATGAGCGCGGCTGTCACGGCCCGTTGGCAGGGCCTGAGCGAAGAAGCGACCGACACATCCGTCAAATCCAACGACTGGACGGGTGTGTTCACATCCATGTCCAAATCATTCACTCTGTTTTTGCAATCCGCCATGCTGGCGCTCGGGGCCTATCTGGTACTACAGGCGGAAGTGACTGCGGGGGCGATGATTGCCGGGTCGATCATGATGGGACGCGCTCTGGCCCCGGTGCAACAAGCGCTGGGACAGTGGAGCACGGTACAGCGCGCGCGCGGCGCCTGGTCGTCGCTAGGCGAATTGCTGGACAAAACCCCTGTGTTGCCTGAAACGCATACACTGCCGACGCCGCATGCGAATGTGTCATTTGCGGGCGTTTCTGTTATCGCTCAGGGCGCAAAGTTCCCGACGCTCAGCGGTATCTCTTTCTATATCGGTGAGGGCGAAGCTCTTGGCGTTATCGGCAAGAGCGGGTCGGGCAAATCAACCCTTGCCAAGACGTTGCTGGGCCTGACCCGGGTGGCGGCGGGCGAGGTGCGCTTTGGCGGCGCCACCTTGGATCAATACGATCCGGATGCCCTGGGGTCCTACATCGGATACCTGCCGCAGAACGTGGTGCTTTTCTCTGGGACCATTGCTGAAAACATTGCACGAATGGCGATCAACCCTGATGATACAAAAGTGGTTGAAGCGGCAAAACGCGCTAATGCGCATGATATGATTTTGTCGCTGCCCGATGGATATAAAACAATTGTGCAGGGGGATGATGGACAGCTTTCTGGCGGTCAGCGACAGCGCATTGCCTTGGCGCGTGCCTTTTATGGTGACCCTGTCCTGCTGATACTGGACGAGCCGAATTCGGCGTTGGACAATGATGGATCGGTCGCGCTGAATTTGGCGGTACGCGAATTCAAGGCCGCCAACCGCGCCGTTGTAATCATGACGCACCGGCCAAGCGCGTTGTCGGAATGTGACCGGCTGCTGGTGATTGACGGTGGTCGGATCAAGGCGGATGGCCCTCGCGACGAGGTGCTGAAATCCATGGTCAGCAATGTCGAGAACATCAAGAAATCACTGGCACAGGCGACATCATCATGAACGGACAATCGCAGCAACCACGCGCATGGAAAGCAACCGGCCCGCTGATGGTTGGGATAACCGCGCTTTTGATATTGGTCGGGGTGATCGGCGTCTGGAGTGTTCAGGCGCGCATTGCAGGGGCTGTCATTGCCTCGGGCAATATCGAGGTGGAATCCAACCGGCAGGTTTTGCAACACCCACAGGGGGGTGTGGTTGGTGCGTTGCCCGTGAAAGATGGCGATTTTGTGAACGCCGGGGATACCGTCCTGCGCTTTGATGACACCCAGTTGCGCTCGGAACTTGCGATTGTCGAGGGGCAGCTTTTTGAGATCCTCGCGCGCAAAGCAAGATTGAAAGCAGAGCGTGATGGTCTGGATGCGTTGCCGCTTACGGAAGAACTGGCCGAACTGGCCGCAGAGGATGACGCCGTTCAGGCGTTGATTGACGGGCAAGCACAGCTGTTCGAGGCGCGGGCGACTTCCTTGCAGCAAAGTTCAGAACAGATACTGGAGCAGATCGCGCAGGCGGAGAACCAGATCGAAGGGGCGACCGCACAGCTTGCAGCGCTTGAAACCCAACGCGGCCTGATTGAAGCTGAATTGACCGACAGCCAGACGCTGTTTGAAAAAGGACTTGCCCCGGCTTCACGTGTCTCTTCGCTGCAACGCGAGCAGGCGCGGCTGTTGGGTGAAATTGGCAGTGTGACGTCCAGTATCGCTCAGCTGCGCGGTGAGATTGCATCGCTCAGCATTGAACGGATTTCGCTGACGTCGCGGTTGCGAGAAGAAGCTATTTCGACCCTGCGCGACTTACAGTTTCAGGAGGTCGAGCTTGTCCAGCGCCGCCTGAGCACCACGGATACCTTATCGCGGATGGAGCTACGGGCCCCGGTCAGCGGCGTCATCTACGGATCGCGCATATTTGCTTTGCGGTCGGTTGTCTCACCGGCTGAACCGATCATGTACATTATCCCGCAAGACCAGCCCATGGTCGTCGCGGCACGGGTTGACCCCATTCACATTGATCAGGTGCATGTCGGTCAGGAAGCCACCTTGCGTTTTGCAGCCTTCGACCAGCGCATGACACCTGAAATTATCGGGCATGTGGTTCGAATGTCAGCGGATGTGTTCACCGATGAAGTCACCGGCATGTCCTATTACGAGGTCAAGCTGGTCCCGATGGATGGTGAGGCAGAGAAACTTGGCGGGCAGGTGCTGTTGCCCGGCATGCCTGTTGAAGCCTTCATCAAAACGGCGGAGCGTTCGCCGCTCAACTATCTGGCCAAACCTTTGACCGACTATTTCACGCGCGCTTTCCGCGAGGGCTGAAAAAAACGGGGGTGGCGCAGGGTGTCGCCCAAACTTGGCCATCTGCGTGGGATCGTTCAATTGCCATAGCGCAATGAAGGTGGTTGCCAGGGTACTTTCACCGGGCCGCTTCGCCTTTTGGCGTATCAGAAATGCTTGGTGTGAGAAACATAAGAGGGGCTTGAGGCATCCAAAGAAGAGGTTTTTTCGTCAAGAACCGGAAAAACCAGCGCAGCAGGCTTGGTCCGACAGCGCGTTCCTCGCGCGATCACGAAGCTGTGATTTCATGTTATGCCTGTAATGCGGTGGGTGAATCGGAATTCGCTGATTGCGTGCTAACTTAGACATTAACCGACCCAGAATGGTTTCACTTTGCCCATACAGGAGAACCCGGAATGACCCGCAGACTGCTGACCCGCCGTTCACTTTTCACCGCCACCGCCAGCGCCGCTGTCGCCGCGACGAGTTTTTCCGGTCTTATCGGTCCCGCGAGGGCCAGCGGATTGGCACCGACAGCCACCATGCGCGGCGGGGCGAATAATTACCTGCCGGGGGCGCCAATTGTGGAGCGGATCGGCAGTGGCGGTTTCTGGATGACGGGCACGGTGCGCCGGGCCGGTGATGGCGCGCCGCTCGCGGGTCAGCGTATCCAGATCTGGGCACATACGACCGAAGGGCATGAGCGTGATCCGCACAGCCATGGCGCAACCCTGACCAACGCCAACGGAGAATTTCGCCTCGAGATGCCGCAGATCGTGCCTGCATTTGGTCAACCACATGCGCATCTGGCCTATGACAGCGAAGAGTTTCAAACGGTGTTCCTCAGACCCATCATGCGCAGTGCAAAAGACACCACATTGAGCGCGGATTTTGTTCTGCAACCGGCCTGATCACCTGTTGAAACGGGCGGAGCGTTGATGCGCTCGTTCTTAATATGGGCCACTTTGGCCTTTGCCGTGATCGTGACTGTAGCTGCGGCAGCCGCCAGCCCCCTGCTGGCATGGCGCGACCCCATTTACATTGCCGCCGGGTTGGCTGGCGTCATCGCCTTATGCCTTTTGCTCATGCAGCCGCTGTTGGCAGGGGGGGTGTTGCCGGGGCTGCCGGTTATCAAGGGCAGACGCGTACATCGTTGGGTTGGTGTGTGTTTGATTGCCGCCGTGATCATCCATGTGGCAGCGCTTTGGATTACAAGCCCCCCGGATGTTGTCGATGCTCTTATGTTCGTCTCTCCCACGCCGTTCTCGGTCTGGGGTGTGATCGCGATGTGGGTTCTGTTCGCCTCGGCGTTACTTGCGGTGCTGCGCCATAGGATACGGCTGCGCCCACGGTTCTGGCGCGTCATTCACACGTCTTTTGCCTTGATCATTGTGATTGGCAGCGTTGTTCATGCGCTGTTGATCGAGGGCACAATGGAGGTCATCTCTAAAACGGCACTATGCGCCTTGGTGATCCTCGCAACGGGCTATGTGGTCTTGAAGCTACGCGCATGGCAGGTCTTGCGGCGTCGATAAGGTTGCGGCTGTAAATGGCCACACCTGACGGGAGCGCGCATCGCGTTGGTGCGTCTGCAACATCCGTCTATCAACCGGCGGCACATGCTCGAATACGGGTTGGTCTGCAGCAAGCCCATGGGGGAGGGCGCGTGTAACGCACGGGCCGCAACACAAGCCGGTTAAAACCCCCTGACGTATTGCAAATGATCATCCAGATAAATCGCCCGCGCTTGGCCACCCGATGTAAACCCGCCCACCGTACCGGGATGCCGCAGCAGACGCGCGGGGTAACCCGTTACCATCGACAGGGCGAAGGCTTTGTCGCAACCCACGGTATTGATCAAAACGTCAAGTGCGCGCGGGAACGTCAGATCGGCCCCGGCGAGTGTCCCGTCCTCCAGTATCAGGCGACCGTTTTGGCGCAGCACGCGCCGTCCGTTCAGGCGAAACTCTGTTATGTCGGACCCGGCCGTGGGCATGGCATCACTCACTAGAAAAACAGAGCCATCCGCGTGCTTTGCACTCAAAGCGACACGTATGCTTGCCCGGTGCACATGGATATCATCCGCAATCAAGCCTGCATGAATGCCGCCTGTATCCAAAGCAGCCCCAACAAGGCCCGGCGCGCGACTGCCCAATTGGCTCATCGCGTTAAACAAATGCGTGACGCAACGCGCGCCTGCCTGAAAAGCCGCCTGCGCATCCGCCATGCTGCAATCAGTATGACCCAGCGAGACGATGATGCCCGCGTTGGACAGGCGCGTGATTTGGGCGTTTGTCACGTTTTCCGGGGCGACAGTGAGCATGATGTTTGGCACACGTCGTGCTGCATCCTGCAAAAACGCTTCATCCGCGTCGGTCATCGGGCGGATCAGTGCAGGGTCATGCGCGCCCTTTTTGGCCAGGCTCAGGTGCGGTCCTTCGAGGTGAATGCCAATGATCCCCGGCACCTTGTGGCGCATTGCGGCCTCAACGGCGTCGACAGCGGCCTTAGTGCAATCTGGCGTATCAGTAATCAGCGTTGGCAGCAGAGCACGCGTTCCTGTGGTTGCATGCGCTTGCGCGATTGTGCGCAGGCCTTCCACTGACGGGTCGTCGTTAAACAGTATACCACCCCCGCCATTGACCTGCAGATCAACAAACCCCGGCAGGATCGTTCCACCCGGCAAGGTCTCAATCTCGTAGTCGTTGGGGATGTCGCGCGTCGGGACGATACCGTGATAGACGCCCCCATCCAAGAGCAGCGCACTGTCAGACCGGAGTGTGCTGCCATCAAATATCTCTGCCCCTGCATATGCGCGTTTCATCACAGTGTTTCCGTTACTTTCTTCAGGTGCCGCGGCATGTCGGGGTTGATCCCGCGCGCTCGGGCGACCTGTTCGACCATCGCGTAGAATGAAACGATCAAAGAGATCGGATCAAGTAACGGGTGCGATGTGCGCGCGCAGGGCAGGCTGTGGGCGCGTGAGGTTTTGTCAGAGGTGACGAAGGCTTTGGCCCCTTTCGCGGCAAGCTGGTCGACAACATCCACCAGCGATGGTTCCGCCTGATCTCCTGCTGCCAGCGCAATCACCGGAAAGCCGCAGTCGACGACGGAAACAGGGCCGTGCAGCACTTCGGCGGAGGAGTAGGATTCGGCGTGCAATTGGCAGGTTTCCTTGAATTTCAGCGCGGCCTCATTCGATATTGCCAATGCAGGCCCGCGGCCCAGGCAAAAGAGCGATTGGGAGGATACGAGTTCGGATTCCAAAGCGGACCAATCCATTTGCGCCGCCTTGTTCAGCACATCCGGCAAGTCATGCATGGCACGCAACAGCGCGTGGTCTTGCTGCCACTCAGCCAACAGCCAGACGGCGGACACGGCAGAGGTGACGAATGTCTTGGTGGCTGCCACGCTCTGTTCAACACCTGCGTGCACATCCAGCACATGGGTGCTGACCTTGGCCAGATCGCTGTCCACATGGTTGGTCAGACCGATGGAAAGCGCGCCTTGCTTCTTGGCCATTTCAGCCATACGGACGATGTCCGGGCTTTTCCCCGATTGCGAAATCGCAAGACATGCGCCACGCGACAGGTGCAGGCTGCGGTCATAGATGGACACAACCGACGGACCGACAGAGGCCACCGGAATGCCTGAAACTAGTTCAGTGGCGTATTTGAAATACGTCGCCGCGTGATCAGACGATCCACGCGCGACTGACATCAGGAATGCGGGATGTGCGGTTTGCAACGCTTGCGCTGCGGAACTGATCGCGGGTGCACCCTTTGTCAGCAAGGTTTCAACGGTATTCGGGATTTCAAGGATTTCGCGGCGCATATGGGTTTGAGAACTCATGCTTATTCCCTTGATAACCGGAGTTCAGCAATAAAGTTGTATGCATCCCCCCGATATGTGGACTGGGTGAATTCCGCGACACGCCCGCTGCTCAGGTATGAGGTGCGCTCAATACGCAGACCGGCATCACGTGGTGATATTGCGAGCAGGTGGGCATCACGCTCAGCGAGGTTTATGGCTGAAATTTTCTGCAACGCTCTGACCGGCCGGTGGCCATCGCGTTCCAGCGTTTCGTAAAGGGAGGTATCCACTACCAGTGGGTTGGGCAAAATATCCGTGGGCAGGGATGCGCGCTCAATCGCAATCGGTTCCCCATCGGCGAGGCGCAGTCGTGTGATCCGAGCGACCTGTTCTTCTGATGTCAAACCCAGAGAGGTCATCTCATCCGGGGAGGGCATGAAAAGCCCGCGTTCCAGCCAACGGGATGTTGAGACCTTACCCCGCCGCGCCATGTCTTCCGAAAACGACGTCAGCCTCGATAGTTTTTGTTCAATCTGCTCAGGCTTTGAGGCGATGAACGACCCGGATCCCTGTTTTTGCACGATCACGCCAGCCTCGGCCAATGACTGAATGGCCTTGCGCACTGTGACGCGTGAGAGGTCCGTGATAGCCGCGATTTCGCGTTCCGGCGGCAAGGGGTTGCCAGGCAGCAGCAGGCCGGTTGATACGCCCTCGCTCAGCCGTTGGCGCAGCTGGACGTATCGCGGCCCTCCATCCGGACGGAACCAGTCTTCTGGCTTGAGGAACGCCGCAACACTCACGACGATCCCTCCATCCGAATTGGTTTTTGGCGCGCCAGAAGCAGGGCACCATCTAGAGCCGAGCCCTTGGGGGCTTGCAGTCGGTTTTGATGGGATTGATCAAGATAGGGTGCGTAATGGGGCCCAACCCCACCAGAAAGACATAGAACAGTCGTATTCTTAAGGCCCGCTGCTTGAATACAAGCGTCCAGATAGGCCGCACCCCGCTGCATCAGCGTCAGCGCGTTTTGATCCTTGATGCGCGCGGCATCAATAATCATCGGCGCAAAAGATGCGTAATCGCCGGGTTCGGCGGTTTTTGTAAACTGGACGACTTGGTTTAAATCGCCTTCAAAACGGTCGAGCAGCGTTTGTGTCATCGGGGAATGATCCAATAGGCCATCCTGCGCCAGAATGGCCTGCCGTAAGGCGCGGTGCCCCAGCCATCCGCCCGACGCCTGATCCGCGAGGGCCATCCCCCAGCCTCCAAAATATCTGATGGAACCCCGGAATTGCGCCGCTACGATCGTTCCTGTTCCAACCGCCATCAAGACCCCGTCCTCGGTGCCAAGCGCACCTGCCACCGAAGTTGCCCGGTCGTCTGTCACGGTGATCTGGGTGAAGGGCAAGGCGGTCGCGATCACATCCGCATCCGAGGGTTCCATAATGCCCGCAAGGCCCACATGTGCGACGCATTTTTCCGGCCAGTCGCCGGCAAGACCTGCATCAGACCCCGCCATCCGCACGGCGGCAAGGATGTTCTTGATCGTGGCGTCTGGGTCGGTCGCAAAATTTGCCGACCCGCCGGATGCGCCGCCAATGCGCTGGCCAGTCGCGTCGGAAATCGCAACCCGACAGCCGGTCCCGCCGCCATCAATGCCAACCAGAAGGAATTCAGACGCTGCTTTCATAAGATACCTATAACATACCTATTTCCAGAAATAACAGCCAATAAAATACCAAATAGTTGAATATGAAGCTATGCGGTGCAAAAAGGCAGTTTTTGAATAATTGGTAGACAATAGGTATTGTTTGACTACTGTGATTGAAAACCTAAGGAATCGATCTTGCATTCACACGTACCGCACCAAGACAACTCTGCGTCGAAGGGTCGGCCCGTCAAGCTTGATGCGTGTTCGGTCATACGCTTGCTGAATAGCGCGACTTGGGTTTTGCAGAGGACAGTTGGATCGGCCTGTGGCGCAGTCCGGAAAGCGGTGTTGAATATAATGCCCACGCAGACCGGTATCTCGATGGGTGATCTCAAGAGCGTCCACACCAAGCTGCGTCAGTATGCTGCGCGGATCACGTCGCGCGCCGCGCCTCCGGGGCCTTTTGAGCCGACGCTGCGGTCACCTGCGCGCATGCTTGCAAGATGCCGACTTAAAAACAAAAGTAACACCTGAATACAATCCAAAGGGAGACACCAATGCACAAAAATACACTCACAGGCTTGCTGTTCGCCACTACGCTTTTGGGCGCGTCAGCAGCAACGGCACAGCAGGCGGAATTGACGATCGAAAGCTGGCGCAATGATGACCTTGCGATCTGGCAGGACAAGATCATCCCGGCATTCGAAGCGCAGTATCCCGATATCAAGGTTCGGTTCACACCATCAGCCCCGGCGGAATACAACGCTGTGCTCAACTCAAAGCTGGATGCAGGATCGGCGGGGGATATCATCACATGTCGTCCGTTTGACGCGTCGCTCGCCCTGTTCGAGGCTGGCCGCCTTGCCGATCTGAGCGATTTGGAAGGGATGTCAAACTTCTCCGATGTGGCAAAATCGGGCTGGTCCACGGATGATGGCAGCGCGACCTATTGCGTGCCCATGGCCTCGGTGATCCACGGATTTATCTATAACAAAGACGCCTTCGAAGAAGTTGGTGTGGCGGTGCCGCAGACCGAAGACCAGTTCTTTGCCGTGCTGGAGGCATTCAAGGAAGACGGAAATTACATTCCCATGGCCATGGGCACGAACGACCAGTGGGAAGCGGCCACGATGGGGTATAACAACATCGGCCCGAACTACTGGAAAGGCGAGGAGGGGCGCACCGCGCTCATCGCCGGCGATCAAAAGCTGACGGATGAGGGTTGGGTTGCGCCGTTCCGGCAGTTGGCGAAATGGGGGGGCTATCTGGGCGATGGGTTTGAGGCACAGACATATCCTGACAGTCAGAACATCTTCACGCTGGGGCGCGCTGCCATCTATCCCGCCGGCAGCTGGGAAATCTCGGGCTTTAATGCACTGGCTGATTTCGAGATGGGCGCGTTCAACCCGCCGGTCCAGAATGCGGGCGACACCTGCTATATCTCGGATCATACGGATATTGGCATAGGCATGAATGCGGCGACCGAAAACCCCGAAGCAGCCATGACGTTTCTGACCTGGGTAGCGTCGTCAGAGTTTTCGAATATCTTTGCCAATTCACTGCCGGGGTTTTTCCCGCTGTCCAAGGCCGATGTAACGCTTGAGGATCCGCTGGCGCAGGAATTCATCTCCTGGCGGGGGAAATGCGAAAGCTCCATCCGCTCAACGTATCAAATCTTGTCCCGTGGCACGCCCAACCTTGAGAACGAGACATGGAACGCGTCCGTTGCGGTCATCAAGGGTGACGAAAGCCCCGAAGATGCCGGCCAACGTCTGCAGGGCGGGTTGGCCAAGTGGTACGCACCACAGCAGTAGCGCCTGTCCAAAGCACCACGGGGCGATGGAATGTCGCCCTGTGGTTTGTCCGCCCTGATGCCGTCAAGGAGATGCCGCATGCCCGCGCCCTCAAAGCCGAAAACCAGATGGCATATCGCTGTTTTCCTCGCGCCTGCAGTGCTGGTTTATACCGCAGTCATGATCTACCCGTTGTTCAACACTCTGCGTCTGGCGCTTTATTCTGAGGTTGATCAGCAGCGGATATGGGTGGGCCTGCAGAACTTTCAAACGCTGTTCGGGGATGCGATCTGGTCTGAGCAATTCTGGAATGCCTTGGGCAATAATGCGTGGTTCTTTCTGATCCACATGCTGGTGCAGAACCCGATTGGCGTGGCCTTGGCGGCGTTGTTGTCATCCCCGCGTCTGCGGTTTTCGGCGTTTTACCGATCCGCGATCTTTATTCCCACGATCCTGTCTTTTGTCATTGTTGGTTTCGCGTGGAAGCTGATCCTCTCCCCGATCTGGGGCATCGCGCCGGGTATGCTGGATGCGATTGGCCTGAAGTTCCTTTACCAGCCGTGGCTCGGCAAAGAGGAATACGCCCTGACCACGCTGAGCCTTGTGTCGGTCTGGCAATATGTGGGCATTCCCATGATGCTGATCTATGCGGCCCTGCTGTCCATTCCTGATGAAATTCTGGAGGCAGGCGAATGCGACGGCATCACGGGCATGTCCGCGTTCTGGAAGATCAAACTGCCGTTGATCCTGCCCTCTATCGGGATCATTTCGGTTCTGACTTTCGTGGCGAATTTCAACGCCTTTGATCTGATTTATGCGGCACAGGGCGCGCTTGCGGGGCCGGATTTCTCCACGGATATTCTGGGGACGTTCATGTATCGCACCTTCTTTGGTTTTCAGTTGCAACTGGGCGATCCGCATATGGGGTCCGCGATTGCCTCGGCCATGTTCGGCATCATTCTGATCGGCGTGTGCATTTACCTCTTCGGCATTCAGCGCCGCCTGCGCAATTACCAGTTCTGAGAAGGGGCAAGACCATGACCACCGCGCGCCGCATCTCCGGGACAACGATTGCCGCTCATGCCGTGCTGATTACCTATACGGTAATTGCGCTTTTCCCGGTGTTTGTGATCCTTATCAACAGCTTCAAGTCGCGGCGGGCGATCTTTCGCGATCCGCTGGGTCTGCCCAACCAAGAGACTTTTTCGCTGATTGGTTACCAGACGGTTTTCAAACAGGGGGATTTCGTTCTCTACTTTCAGAACTCGATGATTGTGACGGTTGTGTCCCTGACGCTGATCCTCGTGTTTGGTGCGATGGCAGCCTTTGCGCTCGCTGAATACCGGTTCAAAGGCAACACGTTGATGGGGCTTTATCTGGCCCTTGGAATCATGATCCCCATACGGATTGGTACGGTAGCGATCCTTGAAATGATGGTGTCTACGGGGCTGGTCAACACGTTGGTGGCGCTGATCCTTGTCTATACCGCGCAGGGGCTGCCGTTGGCGGTTTTCATCCTCAGTGAATTCATGCGCGGGGTGTCGGATGACCTGAAAAATGCAGGGCGGATGGACGGCTTGTCCGAATACCAGATCTTCTGGCGGTTGGTTTTGCCGCTGGTGCGGCCCGCAATGGCGACTGTTGCGGTCTTTAACATGATCCCGATCTGGAACGATCTGTGGTTCCCGCTGATCCTTGCCCCCGCAGAAGAGGTGAAAACGCTGACGCTCGGCAGTCAGGTCTTTATCGGGCAGTTCGTCACGGACTGGAACGCGGTGCTCTCGGCGCTGTCGATGGCGATCCTGCCGGCGATGGTGCTCTATGTGATCTTTTCGCGCCAGTTGATCCGGGGCATTACATCAGGAGCCGTCAAATGAAAGTGCTTATTGCGGGGTTGGGCAACATGGGCAAAAGCCATGCGCTGGCCCATCACCACCATCCCGAGACCGAGATTGTCGCCCTCGTCAATCGCTCGACGGTGGATTTGCCGGACGCGCTGCAGGGCTACCCGCTCCATGATGACTTTTATGCGGCGCTGAGTGCCACGCGCCCGGAGCTTGTGGTGATCGCAACATATACCGACACCCATGCGGATTATGCCATTGCCGCGATGCAGGCGGGGGCGCATGTCTTTGTGGAAAAACCGCTCGCCATGACGGCGCAGGATGCCGCGCGCGTGGTGGACACGGCACGTCGCCTCAAGCGCAAACTTGGCGTCGGCTATATCCTGCGCCATCACCCAAGCTGGACGCGCCTGATCGAGGAGGCGCGTGGCCTTGGCGGGCCATATGTGTTCCGCCTGAACCTTAACCAGCAGTCAGACGGCCCAACCTGGGAGACGCATAAGGCGTTGATGGAAACGACGTCTCCCTTGGTGGATTGCGGTGTGCATTACGTTGATGTGATGTGTCAGATCACGGATGCGCAGCCGGTGCGGGTGCATGGGATGGGCCTGCGCCTAAGTGATGAAATCGCACCGGATATGTATAACTACGGCCAGCTTCAGGTCGTGTTTGAGGATGGCTCCGTGGGTTGGTACGAAGCCGGGTGGGGGCCGATGATGTCAGAGACCGCGTTCTTTGTAAAAGACGTGATCAGCCCCAATGGTGCGGTGTCGATCACCGATGGCAACAAGGGGGCATCCGATGACATTGATGGCCATACCAAAGTGGGCGGGCTGCTCGTGCACCGACCCGGAGGGGATCGCCGGATCGACCTGCCCGACGAACCCGGACACCAGCAACTCTGCGATGCCGAACAAAGCTGGATTGTGGATGCCATTCGGCGCGACGTGGATTTGAGCCGTCATATGAAGGACGCGGTGCAATCGCTGCGCATCTGCCTTGCGGCGGATGAGAGCATTCGCACCGGTCAAACGATCAACCTGAGGCCCGGCGCATGACCGCATTGAAACTTGAGGGTATCAACAAATCCTTTGGCCCCGTGCATGTTCTCAAAGACATCAACCTGACCGTCGAGGAGGGCGAGTTTGTTGTCTTTGTCGGCCCGTCGGGTTGTGGCAAATCCACCTTACTGCGCGTGATTGCAGGGCTTGAGGATGCTTCCTGCGGGACGATTGCCATCGGGGGCGATGTGGTGAATGCGATCCCGCCGGCCAAACGCGGCATTGCCATGGTTTTCCAGTCCTATGCGCTTTATCCGCATCTGTCGGTAAAGGACAACATGGGCCTTGGCCTGAAACAAGAGGGCCAGCCGAAATCGGTCGTGCAGGAACGTGTATCCAAAGCCATCACGATGCTTGACCTTGATGACTATGCCGACCGCAAACCGGCTGCGTTGAGCGGCGGGCAACGGCAACGGGTGGCGATCGGGCGAGCCATTGTGCGTGATCCGAAACTGTTCTTGTTTGATGAGCCGCTGTCCAATCTGGACGCCGCCCTGCGGATGAACACCCGCGTCGAGATTGCAGAACTGCACCGCACGCTGTCCGCCTCAATGATCTATGTGACCCACGATCAGATCGAAGCGATGACGCTGGCGGACAAGATCGTCGTTTTGCGCGATGGGAGGATCGAACAGATCGGCAGCCCGATGGAGCTTTACAACAATCCGGCAAACCGTTTTGTGGCCAGCTTTCTGGGGTCCCCATCGATGAATTTCCTCGCGCGTTCGGTGCCGGATTTACCGCCCGGGCAGACCATGGGCATTCGCCCCGAGCATCTGCGTCTGTCCGATACGGGGCCGATTTCGGGCAGTGTCACGCATGTCGAACGGCTGGGTGGGGATACGAACCTGCTGGTCAGGACACCTCAAGATGAAACGCTGACGGTGCGGGTTTTTGGTCAGGACCCGAGTGAGGTGGGGGATGTGGTGCATCTGACTTTCGCGCCGCAACAGGTGTTTCATTTCAACGAGGCGCAGGAACGTATATTCTGAAGCCTGCGCGTGGCTTGTCGATCAATTGGCCCTGAAGGGTTCGATGTTCTCTGCCGACAGGGCGTATCCTATTTCCGCCAGCTGCGTCGTCATGGAGGCGGTACCAAACATGCCAACCACGTTTACCGCTTCAAACAGCCCTGTGTTTTCATAGGGTTCGGCGGTGGTGACAAAGACAAGCTGGTTTGCAGGCGGGGGCGGCACATGCACGCAGGCGCCAACAAACGGAACCAGAATAAAGGCCGTCACACCCGCGCCGGTATAATCAATCGGGACGATGAACCCCGGCAGCCGCACGATCTGACCATTCCAATCCGTGCGCAGCCCGCTTGAGGGCGGTTGCTGGCTCATCAGGTTGGTATCATCGTGATCAATCAGGCCCTGCAGCATGGGCGGCATGATCGTGTCGCCCTCTGGCACGAGGTCTGACCAATTCAGATCAATGTATTCCTTGGCCAAACCATGGCGGGGCAACAGGGCGCATGCACCGATCCCGGCGAGCAGGCTTCTGCGTTTCAACCGTTCTCGTCCCATTCAAAAACCTCCATCTTGTCGGCGGTCATGTTGTATCCGATTTCGGCCACCTCGGTGCTTTGCATCTCGTGGCGTATTTCGCCAGTGACCCAGACTGCCTCCCAAAGGTCGGTGCTGGCCCATGGTTTTTCTGTGGTCACGAACACCAGTTGATTGGCGGGCGGGGGGGGCACGTGGATGCAGGCCCCCACATAGGGCACGAGGATGAAGCTCGTCACGCCTTCCGATGTCATGTCCCACGGCAGGATATAGCCCGGCATCTTTATATAGGCCCCGTCGAGTGCGTCGTTGAGTTTGACCGCGTTTTCATCGAACACCGGAAGCCATGTGTCGTTTACCTCATCCACCTGACCGGGGCCGATGATTTCTGAATAGGGGACGCCGGGAGGGATCAGGTCATCCCATGTGATCTGGCGTGCGGTGCGCGCAAAGGCGGCGTATGGCCAGAAAACGCTGGCGGTTGCGGTGGTGATAAGGCTGCGGCGGGACAAGTTCATGTGCGATACCTTTTTTCAGTCGGCCTCAGATCCGGACCATCATACCATCTGCGAGTGACATTCTGTAAGCCCTGAGTGCGGGGATCAGGCTCACAATTGCGCCAGCACAGACCACGCCAAGCAAAACCCAGACCTCGCGCAGGGTCGGTGCTTCGATGGGCAGCCAGAGGCCAAAGGCGCGATCCACCATCGGCTGTGCCACAACAAGCCCCGCATAGAGTAACAAAAGGCCCAGGACAGCCCCGAGTGCTGCCATAAGGGTCGCTTCGAGCACCAGCATGCCCAGCACGATCCGGGGGCGCGCCCCCATCGCGCGGAATATCGCCATCTCGCGGCGGCGTTCGTTGAGGCTGGAGAAAATCGTCGCCATCATGCCAATCAACGCGGTGATGATGACCATGCCGGAAACGGCAACCAGGGCGGTTTCGGCAATGCCGACGATCTGCCAAAGCTCTTGCAGGGCGACGCCGGGGAGAATGGCAAGCAGGGGTTCTTGCGGGTATTCGTTGATCGATCGTTGCAGGCTGAACACTTGCAGACGGCTTTTCACTCCGACCAGCGCCGCTGTCACTGCCTGAGGCTGCAGGTCCATCTGTCGAATAACGTCAACGGGCGTGGATTGTCCTTGGATTTTGGTCCCGCTGGCCCAGTCAACGTGGATTGCTTCAATCGCACGCAGGCTCACGATTACGGTGCGATCCACGGGTGTTCCGGTCTTTTCCAGAATACCCGAGATGCGAAAAGGCTGGTCATCGTGGTTGGTGAAAGAGGCAAGACCATGTGCCACGACAATCGGATCGCCAACGTTGTAGTTTAGTGTTGCCGCCACATCCGCACCGACAACCGCATCAAACAAATCTGACATGATCGCTCCGTCGCCAAAAATCAGGGAACGGCCTGAACGGTATTTGTAGCGCTCAAAGAACTCAGTGGTGGTGCCCATCACGCGAAACTGGCGATGGCTGTCGCCCAAGGAGATCGGAACGATCCAGTCGACTTCGGGGCGTGCAGCGATGTCGTTGTAGCTTTCCCACGTGAGATTGTTGGTGGCGTTACCAATGCGGAATACGGAATAGAGCAACAGTTGCACCGACCCGGAGCGTGCACCCACGATCAGATCGGTGCCGGAAATCGTATCTGCGAAACTGGCCTTGGCACCGGTGCGTACCTTTTCGACACCCAAAAACAGCGCCACGGACAAGGCGATGGCAATCACCGTCATTGTGACAGTCAATGCGCGGGCCGCCATAGAGCCAAAAGCAAGACGTAAAATCATACAGGCTCCGCCAGTGTTGAGGCGATGTCGGACATTTCTATCACATGATCAAATTGCTTGGCCAGTCGTGCATCATGGCTGACCATCAGAATCGCGGTGCCGTTCCTTTTGGACTGGGCAAATAAGAGGCGCAGAAACGTGGCCTGTGTGGCGGCGTCCAATGCAGATGTCGGCTCGTCCGCGAGGATCAGCGGCGGTGCACCGATCAAGGCGCGCGCCGCCGCGACCCGCTGTTGCTGTCCGACGCTTAAGGTCCCGGCGCGTTTCAGCATGACTTCTTTTGGCAGGTCCAACTCAAGGCACAGTCTTTTCGCCTCATCATGCGGTGCGTTCACGCGCGCACGCCGTCGCGGCGCAAATTGCAAAGGCAGCAGGATATTGTCCCGAACACTTGCATAGGGCAGCAGGTTAAACTGCTGAAAGATCAGGCCAATATGTTCGGCGCGGAAGCGGTCCCGCTGGCCTTCGGAGAGTGCGGAGATATCCGTTCCCGCCACGCTGACGGTGCCCGATTGCGCGCTGACCGTGCCGCAGATCAGGGAAAGCAGCGTGGATTTCCCTGACCCGCTTGCCCCCAACAAGAGCGTCGTTTCGCCTGCGTTGAGGTGAAGTTCCGGTACAATTAACCCGAAGGCTTCCCGTCCCGGCCAATGGTATCGTGCTTTTTGCAGGTTCAGGATCGGCGTCGGATCGGCCATCGGGTTCCTTTGTTCAAAACATACCGCGCACATCCAGTGTAGGGTTGTCGCGAGAGACTTCAAAGGCCGTGGCCCCGCTTTCCGAGATCATTTGAATTTCGAGCTCCAATGCGTTTGGGAAAATGTCGAAATATGCAAATGTAATTTCAGAGGCTGCGGCAGGATCAGCGCAGTTCAAAAGGTATTCGGCATGAAACTCGCTATGGCTCGCGGCATGCGTGTCGTGATCATGTGCGTGTTCCGACCCGTGATCGTCGTGATCTTCATGGGCATCGTGGTCGTGATGCTCTTCTTCGCTTTCAAGTGCTGCGCTGGCCTGAACAACGCTGCATTCTGCTGTCTCTGGCAGAACAAACAGGGTCAACGGTTGCGCAAGTTTTGCAACGGCTGCGTCAATGCTGGCGCGATCTTCTGCGGTCTTGGCTTCATACTCAAATCCAACGATATCGGCGCCCGGTGCATGCAATTCCATCGCAACCTGTTGACCGTCAAAGGCAATGTCTAAATGGCCAACACCATGTTCATGCGCGTCCAGTTGACGGACCTCTTCGGCCAGTAAGGGCGATGAAACCAGCGTGGAAATTGCGATCAAAGGCAGAATTTTCATAGGTATGTCCTATCGGTTGTTTTGGGTTTTTAAAGTCTGTGTTGGCTTTGCATCGGCCAGTATTTCAACGGGAGGCCATGGGCCGTTGGCTGACCAGCGTTACACGAATGGGCGAAACACCCAGAGACGCCAGATCACGTGCATTTTGCTTACGCAGGTTATCGGTCTGTCTGATTTCTGTCGCACATATATCGCTCCCGTTTATGTTACTTTATACCATAACAAAGTTACGCGGTGCTGTATAGTAATGAACATCCGAACTCCGGCGATTTTTATGGCGCAGACGTCGTGGTAAGAGGGGCGTTGAGCGCGAAGACCTGCGTCTCAAGCGCTGTTGGAGCGGTTTCGATGGTATTTCCAATTCAACACTGTTTGCACAGGCAGTTGGCGACGGGTGACTCAAGTGTCACAGCGTCATAAAATCCCGTTCACAAGCGTTGCCGATGAAACTGAGATGTGCGACATGTTGCGTAGAAACTTCTAAACGAAAGAGTTTAGCCAAATGGCCGACTTTTTATCACGACGCACGATGATGGTGGACACGCAAGTGCGCCCCTCTGATGTGACAAAGTTCCCGATAATCGACGCGATGCTGACGATACCGAGGGAGGAATTCGTTCCTGCCGCTCAGCGCGAGGCGGCATATATGGGGGAAAACCTGCAAATCGGTGCCGGACGTGTCATCCTCGAGCCGAGAACGCTGGCCAAGATGCTGGATGCGCTTGATGTGTCAGTGGACGAACTCGTGTTGGATGTCGGGTCAGCGTTGGGCTATTCGGCGGCCGTCATCGCGCGTATGGCCGAAGCGGTCGTGGCGGTCGAAGAAGACGAAGCGCTGGCGTCAGAGGCGCAGGAAGCGCTGAGCATGGCAGGCGTTGATAATGTCATTGTGCATGTTGCGCCGCTTGCGGAAGGTGCGGCACAGCACGGTCCGTATGATGTTGTCATCGTTCAGGGCGGCGTCGTGGAGTTTCCTCAGGCATTGGCGGATCAACTGAATGAGGGTGGGCGCGCGGCGTGCATTTTCATGAAGGGTGCTCTTGGTGAAGTGCGCATTGGTCACAAGCAAAATGGCAAGATCACCTGGCGGATGGCTTTTAACGCAGGTGCGCCGATACTTCCGGGCTTTGCAAGGGCTGCGGAATTTCAGTTTTAGACGGTTTGCGAAAGTAAACAGGGTCTTGGAGAGGCATAATAAATGGCAGTAAATAGAAAAACCAGAGGCGCTGCACGGATTGTGCGCAAAGCGGCATTCTCTATCGGCGTCGTTTTCGCCCTCGCAGGACCGGCAGCGCAGGCCGAAACACTCGCAGATGCTTTGGCGTCTGCCTATCAAAACAGTGGTTTGCTTGACCAAAACAGAGCGCTTTTGCGCGCCGCTGATGAAGACGTAGCAGGTGCTGTCGCTGCGCTGAGGCCAATTCTGAACTTCACCGCAAACGTCACGCGTAACTTTGGGACGTCGCGCTCTACCGGCAATGTGGGCGGTATAGTTTCCGGGTTGGACAGTACGCAGGCAGACATGGGACTTGTTGCAAGCCTTTTGCTATATGACGGCGGGGCGGCATCTTTGGACGTCGAGGCGGCAAAGGAAACCGTTCTGGCTACGCGTCAGCGCTTGGTGAGTGTCGAACAGCAGATACTGTTGCGGGCTGTTGTGGCCTATCTGAGTGTCTATGCGAACCGCGATGCGGTGCAATTGCGCCAGAACAACCTGCGCCTTCTTTCAGAGGAATTGCGCGCCGCACAGGACCGCTTTGAAGTCGGAGAAGTTACACGGACGGATGTCGCGCAGGCTGAGGCAAGCCTCGCGCAGGCGCGCAGTGGTCTGGCGACGGCGCAGGGGGATTTGCAGCAAGCAATCGAAGAATACCAGAATGTGATTGGCCGCCAGCCAGGGCAGATCGCGCCGCCCCCACAACTGCCGCGCCTTGAAGGCGATGTGGAAGCTGCGCGCGCGCTTGCGGTCAGAACGCATCCCGATCTGCAGGAAGCACAGCACCGTGTCGCGGCATCGGAAATTAACATCCAGCGCGCAGAATCTGCATTGAAACCGACGATTTCGGCAGTGGGCAGTTTGGGCATCACGGATGATTTGGAATCGCGAGATTACAGCAACTCGGGAACGATTGGCATCGAACTGTCCCAACCGATCTATCGGGGGGGCGCGCTGAGTTCCACCATTCGTCGTGCCATCGCAGCGCGCGACGCCGAATTGGGCAACCTTTATGAGGTGCGCAAAACGGTTTCACAGGATGTCGGGAATGCTTATGCCGCACTGGCTGCGCGTCGTGCCAGCCTGTCGGCAAGTGAAGAACGTATTCGCGCTGCCAGAATCGCCTTCCGTGGTGTGCGCGAAGAGGCAACACTGGGCGCGCGGACAACCCTTGATGTGCTGGATGCTGAGCAGGAACTGCTGGATGCAGAGACAGCACGCATTTCAGATGAGGCCAATTTGTACATCGCGGCCTATGGTGTTCTGGATGCGACGGGAAGGTTAACCGCACAGAACCTGAACCTTGGTGTTCAGCAGTATGACCCAACCGCATATTACAACCTCGCCAAAGACGCACCGACCACAACCTCAGAACAGGGTCGGCAGTTGGACAGGGTGCTGCGTTCGCTGCAGCGAAATTAAGGCTTTTTATCAAACCATTGTGCCGCGCGGCTGCGCGCGGTAAACTGCACTTGTGTGTGGAGTGGTGAGATATGTCAGATCGTGTTACGAATGCAGAGGTTGGAGATGATGCGCGGGCAACGTTGCGCCTGATGGGCAGCAGAGCGCGCAAGACACCTTACGCACATATGGATGAACGCTTGATATTGACGCCGCAACTGCGTGTCCGAAACACAGGCGTTTTGCGTTTGACGCCAGAAGATGCTGTACCCGCCGACGATCAACGCGAACCGGATAAAGAGCCACCTTTGGCCAAGCAAAGCTCTTCTCCGTCTGCTGACCTCAACCCGTCACGAGCTGGCGACGCGAGACCTGCAACACCCGGCGCACCAAAGGCAGACGTGCTGGTTTTGACATCGCCGATCAAGCAGCCCGCACCATCCAAGCCGACGGATGTAAAGGATCTTAAAGCGAAAATTACCGCGCTGGAAACCGCCATTGCAAAAACGGTGGATCAATGGGAACCGGATGGGACCAGCAACGACCCCTATGCGGGGACACAGCCGCTTTCGATGACATGGCCCGAAGATGAATCTGATGGCACAAGCGGTCCGTTGGATCAACTCGTGCGCGGATCTGCCACCCGCAATGCAGTCACGGATGCTGTTCAGACGGCGGTATCAGGTCAGGTCATGGACGAAAAAGCGCTGCGCAGTATTGTCGCCGATATCGTGAAGTCGGAACTTCAAGGCGAGCTCGGTGACAGGATCACCCGCAACGTTCGCAAACTCGTGCGGCGTGAAATTCACCGGGCGTTGACAGCAAAGTCATTTCCCTGAGATGCGCTAGGCGCACTGCGCAGGTCTACGTGTGCAGCCGTTACACGCGCGTCGAAAGCGCGGGCTGCTGGTGAATACGCCCGCGCATCTGTTGATCGGCGCAGCCGTCTGGGGACGTCAACGATCGCGTGGCGTGATCATGGCAGCATTCGCTGGTGCGCTCTTGCCGGATCTGTCGCTGTACCTGATGGCGGGGGTGTCCCTGTTTCTTCTGAGTATTCCGCCACAGATCGTTTTTGACGAGCTGTATTTTTCCGATGCATGGCAGACCGTTTTCGCAATCGATAACTCGTTCATCTTGTGGGGGCTTTTGCTGGGCGGCGCCATTTGGAGGCGCGCGCCTTGGGCTGTGGCCTTGACGGGTGCTGCGTTCTTACATCTCTGTCTTGATTTTCCGCTTCATCATGATGACGGGCGGCCGCATTTCTGGCCCTTGTCCGGTTGGGTGTTTGAAAGCCCGTTCAGCTATTGGGATCGTGATCACGGTGCAATGTGGCTGGCCCCCATTGAAGGGGCCGCAGCAAGTGCCGCTGCGGTGATCCTCTGGCAACAGCGCCTTGGTGTGGTTTTGGGCGCTTTTGTTGCGATTTTGCTATTGGCGGAGCTTTGGATCGTGCGCCAATGGCTGTTTTTCTTCATTGACGCATAAAAAAACGCGCCCGGGATCAGGCGCGTTTTTTGTCAAAGCCAGGGGGGTGCCTAGGCTGCTTCTGCCTGCTGTGCAGCGTTGCGC
Source organism: Roseobacter litoralis Och 149 (assembly GCF_000154785.2). Lineage (NCBI taxonomy): Bacteria > Pseudomonadati > Pseudomonadota > Alphaproteobacteria > Rhodobacterales > Roseobacteraceae > Roseobacter > Roseobacter litoralis. The sequence goes on along the minus strand of NC_015730.1, from coordinate 3,032,724 downwards.
CGTTCGGATTCTTCGCGGGACAGCGCGACAGATGTCCGAACACCTTTGCCAACAAAGTCCATCAGGCCTTCGACCACCCGTTCGTTGGGGTCGATCCCAGCACAGCTGAGCACTTCGCGTCCGTCACGCGAGCGCGCCCACCGCGCGATTTGTTCAGGGCCATTGCCATATTTCTTGTCGTCGGCAATTGCATCATCCAGTGCAGCGAGTACCACAGCTGCAAAAAGTTTACGCGCACGATTACCTTGCTCGTTATTGAAGGCCGTGCCGTCAACGAAATCTTTCATCCCGTCGTCCTTTCCATTATTCTTGCTCTTGTCTTTTCGGCGTGAAGTCCCTTATGCAGGAACCTAGGTGATTCGGATACCCTGTTTTTGCATACCTTCTATGCAAATTTTGCATGACTTTCCGGTGTTGACCACGACATATCGTTGGCTTGTCACCCTCCAGCCTCCCATATATAGGAGCGGGTAATTATTCATCAACCTTTTACAACGGTTTAGACACATGCCCAAAATCAACGGAAACGAAATCCGGCCCGGAAACGTGCTTGAACATAACGATGGCCTTTGGGCTGCGGTAAAGGTCGATCACGTAAAACCGGGTAAAGGCGGGGCCTTTGCGCAGGTCGAGATGCGCAACCTGCGCAACGGGTCCAAATTGAACGAGCGGTTTCGGTCTGCGGACAAGGTGGAACGCGTGCGGCTGGAACAAAAAGATCAGCAGTTTCTCTATGAGGATTCAGGCATGTTGGTCGTGATGGACACAGAGACATATGAGCAGGTGCAATTGCCTGCGGAGCTTTTGGGCGAGCGGCGGCCTTTCCTGCAGGACGGCATGACCATCGTCGTTGAGTTCTACGATGAAGAAGCGCTCAACGCGACGTTGCCCCAAAAGGTAGTCTGCAAGATCGTTGAGACCGAGGCAGTGGTAAAAGGCCAGACAGCGGCGAAGTCATTCAAGCCGGCCCTGTTGGACAATGGCGTCAAGGTCATGGTGCCGCCCTTCGTCGGGCAGGATGAGGACATCGTCGTCAACACCGAGACCATGGAATACTCCGAACGCGCCTGAGCGTTTTGATACAGTGTACCGTCAGGCGATGCGGTGTAGTTCCGCCGCACCCGCCTGCATCGGCCCCGTTGCACGGTCATAGCGCAGATAGGCCAGTGCCTTATCCCCCGCGCGGCTTTGCAGCACACCGACTGCTTTCCCGTTCGCAGTGATTTCCGCGCCCGGCTCGGCGGGACCCGTGATCGAAACCTGTGCAAGGCCTTTGCGCAATTCGGTCTTGTGCTTCATGCGGGCGGTGACTTCCTGACCGACGTAACAGCCCTTGCGAAAATCAACGCCCGCGATGCGTTCAAATCCGACTTCTAGGATGAAGGTGTCTGGGGTCAGTTCAATTCCGGTTTCCGGGATCTGATGTGCCACGCGCAGGGCGGTCCAGTCGGTTGTGTCATCTGTCTGCGGCGTGTCAGCATAGCAGCGCCAGCCAAGGGCCGGATGACGCGGATCGGGCAACGCCCCCGCGGGCGGATCGCCGATGCCACGGTGCAGATGCAGATCGGTCGTTTCGATGGAGACATCAGCGCGTAATTTATACATGCTCAACCGCTGCGCCAGCATATCCCCATGGCTTTCGGCGACATCGATCAGAATAGCGTCGCCCGATTTGCAGATAAAGAAATCGGCCAGATACTTCCCCTGTGGCGTCAACATCGCCGCATAAACCAGCCCCGTTTCAACGCCTTTGATATCGTTTGTAATCAGGCCCTGAAGAAACTCGGTAACATCTGTTCCGGTCAGTCTGAGGATGCGACGTTTGGTCATGGGGGCCTCTTTGTTAACGTGTGACAGGCATATAACCATGCAGCCGCAAGTTTGAAGAGGTAGCGTAATGCGTGCACCGATTTCGGTGATAATTCCGACGTTAAATGCAGAAACCTGTCTTGGTGCCTGTCTGGCCTCGCTGATGCCGGGGGTGGAGGCGGGATTGATCCGTGAGTTGATCGTGACGGATGGTGGCTCGACAGATGCAACGGTCGAGATTGCCAAGGAATGGGGCGCTGAGGTTCTTGAAGGGTCGGCGTCGCGTGGTGCGCAGCTGGCACGTGGATGTCGGGCGGCGCAAGGGGATTGGTTGTTGGTGCTCCATGCAGACACGCGCCTGAATGAGGCTTGGGTCGGCCCGGTGGCGAAACATCTGCGCAGTCCTGACGCCGCGTGGTTCAGGCTTGCCTTTGAGGATGGTGGCGGGGCAGGGCGCATGGTTGCGGCCTGGGCCAATTTGCGCAGCCGTATGGGGCTGCCTTACGGAGATCAGGGGTTGCTCGTGCCTGCAACGTTGTACGCGCGTGTCGGTGGCTATCCCAATCAGCCGCTGATGGAGGATGTCGCGATTGCCCGCGCGCTCAAGGGGCATCTGATCGGTCTGGATGTGATCGCAACGACCAGTGCCGCGCGGTATAAGAAACAAGGGTGGCTGCGCCGGGGCGCGCGCAACTTATGGACGCTGATACGGTATTTTGCGGGCACGCCGCCGCAGCAACTCGCTCAAAGCTATCGCGGCTAGTTTGTGAAAAACCCGCCGATCCGCTGAAGAAGGTTCGCCGGTGCGTCCATTACGGTTTTTTGTTTCTTTTCGGGGCTGATGGAACGTGTGTCCGCAACGAGCTTGCCATCCTGAAACTGGAGGCGATAGAGATCGGCATAGGTGCCGCCCCGGGCAAGCAATTCCTCATGGGTGCCTTCGTCCACGACGCGGCCACGGTCCATCACGATGATCTTGTCGGCATCACGCACCGTGGACAGTCGGTGTGCAATGACCAATGTGGTCCGCCCCGACGCAAGCTTGTCCAATGCTTTTTGCACCACGGATTCAGATTGTGCATCAAGGGCTGAGGTGGCCTCGTCCAACAGCAGGATGGGCGTGTCACGCAGCAAAGCGCGCGCGATTACGACCCGTTGTCGTTGCCCACCCGAAAGGGCAGAGCCACGTGGTCCTACAGGTGTGTCGACGCCTTTGGGCATTTGTTTGAGGAAATCACTGACGTGCGCTGCATCAAGGGCTGCGGTCAGTGCCTCTTCACTGACGTTTTTACGCCCCATCACCACATTTTCCCGGATGGTTTCGTCAAAGAGCAATGCCTCTTGCGTGACCACGGAATACAACCGTCGCAGGTCGGGCAGTGCCATCTCGTTTGTTGCGACACCGCCGACGCGCACCACCCCTTCCGTGGGGTCGATCAACCGCGTCAAAAGGTTAAAGATCGTGGATTTGCCTGCCCCGGATGCCCCAACAAGTGCTGTGGTCTGGCCTGCGGCAGCGGTCAGGGACAATTTATCCAGAACTTCGGTTTCGCCATAGCTCAAGGACACGTTTTCCAGTGTGATGCCGGGGGTGCCGGTTGGAGCAGGCTTCGGGTTCTCGGGAGAGACCAGTTTCACGGGCATTTCCATAAGCTCTTTCAACCGCTCGATTGACGCGGAAGCGATCTGGATCTGGCCACTGATGCTGGCCAACCGCCGCATCGGGTCAAACGCAAAGCCCATGGCCGTGAAAAAGCTCATGAACTGACCGACGGTTTTTTCGCCCGAAATAATCTCGCTGCCCCCATAGAGGATTACGGCCATGAAGCCGAAGCCTGACATCACATCGACCATGGCCGGTAAAGCTGCGGAGCCTTTGACCGTGCGCATGTTTGTCTTGATGAACTTCTCGGTTGTCTCGCGGTAGCGCCGGCGCTCGTAGTCTTCGGCATTGTTCAGTTTGATCTGCACGATCCCGTGAAACACCTCATCCAGACGGGTGGCCAAACTGGCGGCCAGATCGCGGACTTCACGCGCGCGCCTGCGTACGAAACGTTGTGCGACTACAGCGGGCAGCACGATGATCGGAATCCCGAAACAGGCGAGCAATGCCCATGTAACATCGACATTGATCGCCACGGCCAGCAGTACGAAGAGCCCGATAAAATCACGCCCGGCACCCGTCAGTAGGCTGCGCCAGATCTTGTTCACAGACCCAACATCGCCTTGTACCCGCTGGATCAGGTGGCCCGGCGGATGTGTCTGGTGGAATTCGCCCCCTTGCTTCATCATTTTGGCCAGAAGATCCTGCCGTACCTCAGACGCAGTCAGCATCGCGACCCGTGACAGCAGAATTTTCTGTACGACGCCCGACAGTGCCCTGACGAGGAAGATGCTAATCACCACAGCGGCGATGACATAAAGCATCCGGCCGTCGCCTTCCAAGAAGACATTGTCGAACATCGGCTGCATCATATAGGCGAGCGCGCCCAGCATTGAACCCTCAACGAACATGAAGACCAGCGCCACGGCGATCAGCTTTGCGTGCTTGCGCAAATATCCACGCCAGAGCCATTTGAACAAAATGCCTGAGGATACGCTCTTGCTGCTCATGTAATGCCTATTGTTCCCGAGTTTGACGACGCGTTGTCTATCCACTCATCTATGCCGCGCGACGCTAAGCTGCAAGCACGCTGGCAATTGACGCTTGGTTTCAGAACGCTAGTGTTGCCGAGAAACAAAAAGGGCAGTCTTGATGACCCAAAAAACCAATCTGTCTGCCGGGCGGGGATACCTCGCCATACCGGGGCCTTCTGTCATTCCTGATGCAGTGTTGCAGGCCATGCACCGTGCAGCGCCGAATATTTACGCGGGAGAGTTGCCGGATATGATGCCGGGCATCGTAACTGACCTGCGCCGCGTTGCGCGTACTAAACATGACGTTGTGATCTATATCGGCAATGGGCACGCGGCATGGGAGGCGGCACTGGCCAATGTGATTGGCGAAGGGGATCGGGTGCTGGTCCCTGCCACGGGCAGTTTTGGTCGTGGATGGGGGGATATGGCCGCGGGGCTTGGGGCGCTGGTTGAAACGCTCGATTTTGGGAAGTCTTCCGCGATGGATATGGCGCGGATCGGCGAGGCGCTGAAGGCGGATACCGCGCATACGATCAAAGCGATTCTGGCGGTGCATGTGGATACATCAAGTTCGGTGCGCAATGATATTGCAGCCCTGCGCACGGTGATGGATGAGGCGGCGCATCCTGCGCTGCTTATGGTTGATTGCATCGCCTCACTGGGCTGCGACGTGTTCGAGATGGACGACTGGGGTGTGGATGTCATGGTCACTGCCTGTCAAAAAGGGCTGATGGTGCCACCCGGTATGAGCTTCGTCTTTTTCAACGAAAAGGCCGCTGAGGTTCGGCGGCACATGCCACGGGTCAGCTGCTACTGGGATTGGACCCCGCGCGCAGCACCCGAACTGTTTTACCAATACTGGAACGGGACGGCTCCGACGCATCATGTCTATGGGCTGCGTGCCGCGCTCGACATGATCCACGCCGAAGGGATGGAGGCGGTCTGGCGGCGTCATGATGTGCTGGCACATGCGATCTGGGCGGCCTGTCATGCATGGGGTTCCGCCGGCAGTCTGGCCTTTAACGTGGCCGATCCGGACTCGCGAAGCCGGGCCGTCACGTCACTGAGGCTTCAAAGCCCAAATGCCACGGCGCTGCGCGACTGGACCGAAAACCAGCTTGGCTTAACGCTTGGCATAGGGCTGGGCATGGCCGCACCGGGCGATCCTGCGTGGCATGGTTTTTTCCGGCTCGGTCACATGGGGCATGTCAACGGGCATATGATCATGGGGATGCTTGGCGGGATTGATGCAGGGCTGAAAGCGCTGGATATTTCGCACGGGAAAGGCGCGCTTGAAGCCGCGTCCGAGGTCATCGCAACCGGTCAGGTGTCGCCGGACACGTCGCCATAGCGCTGATCGGCAAGCTGTTTGCGATGTTCGAGCCAGGAGACCCAGTGGTTGACCACCAGTCCCAGAAAGATCGCTGCGACAAGGCCATAGACCGCAAAGAGTAATAACAGGATCCATCCCAGATTGACGCCAAACATGACGATGCAGGCGCCTGTGAAATTCGGGGCCCGACCAAGCTTGTGACCTTCCATATCACACCTCGCTGATCACTCTTCCAAAAAGAGTATAGAGCGGACAGGTTTGACGTCAGCCTTTTTCTGCGCGCCGCAGCGCCTCAGGCAAAACCTCGGCCAGAAGGTCAAGGTCTGCCGGTGTGCCGCAACTGATCCTGACGCAGCGGTTCAGGGGGGCGACCATGGGCATGCGCACAAAGATGCCCTGCGCCAGCATCTCTTCCATGACCCGGCTGGCAAAGGCGTTGTCGCGACAGCAATCAATCGCGACGAAGTTTGTGGCTGATTTGATGGGTTTCAACCCGCAGGATGTGGCGATTTTCCCGATCCGCAGCCGGGAAGAGGTGATGCGCGCAACCACCGAGCGCAGCCATGTCTGATCAGACAGCGCCGCCAGTGCGCCCTCCTGAGCGGAGCGGTTCATCCCGAAGTGGTTTCTGACCTTGTTGAACGCGGCGATAACGTCTGCATGACCAATGGCATAACCAACGCGTGCACCTGCCAGTCCATAAGCTTTGGAAAAGGTGCGCAGCCGGATCACGCGCGGATCGTCATAGGCGACGGGCACCGCGCTGGTTTCAGGGGCACATTCGAGATAGGCCTCATCCAGCACAAGCAGGGTTCCGGAAGGCAACGCGTCAAGCGCTGCGGCGATGTCGGACCCGCTGTGGACGGTGCCCATGGGGTTGTCGGGATTGGACAGGTAGACCAGTTTGGCATCCACCTCGCGGGCCTTATCGAACAGGGCGGCGAGATCCTCGAAGTCCTGCTTGTAGGGCACTTTATGTACGATTCCGCCAAAACCGGCGACGTGGTAGTTGAACGTAGGGTAGGCTCCGTCCGATGTGACAACCGCATCGCCCTGAGCCACGAAAAGCCGCACCAGATTGGCGAGCAGGCTATCGATCCCCTCGCCGACCATGATTGTATCAGCAGAGGTGCCAAGATGATGCGCCAGAGCGTGGCGCAAGTCATAGCTTTCGGGATCGCCATACATCCACTGGGGTGTCTCTGCCATGGCGCGCACGGCACTTGGTGAGGGTCCAAACACGCTTTCGTTGGCGCCCAATCGTGCATCAAAGCGCAAGCCGCGTGCGCGCTCCTGCGTCTCGGGGCCGACAAACGGAACGGTTGCAGGAAGGGATTCAGCGATTTTGGTCAGGCGAAAACGAATCATGCGGCGTGATAGGCCAAGCCATACGTTGTGGGCAAGTCCGCCGTGCCGTAACGTTGCGCTGGTAATAAAATGTGTGTCAGGTTTTCTACAGTTGTCCAAAAAAGGAGATCTGCCGTGTCGCGTGTTCGCGTAACCCATCAGGATCATATCGCCCACATCATTCTGACCCGTGCGGAAAAGAAAAACGCGATGGATGACGAGATGATAGATGCTATCATCGCAGCGGGTGAAGCTGTTTCGGCGTCTTCGGCCCGTGCTGTGATCCTGTCGGGCGAGGGCAGTTGTTTCTGTGCTGGTATTGATATCTCCGGACTGTCCAAGATGGTTGGGCAGGATATCGAAGCGCTGATCATGCCACGCACCCATGGAACGGGCACAACAAACCGCTGGCAAGAGGTGTCGATGGTCTGGCATCGCCTTGATATTCCAGTGATTGCGGCGCTGCATGGTGTCGTCTTTGGCGCGGGGCTGCAATTGGCGCTGGGGGCGGATATACGCTTTGCCGCACCGGAAACGCAGTTTGCCGTGATGGAGATGAAGTGGGGTCTCATCCCCGATATGGGCGGCATGGTGCTATTGCCGCGTCTGGTGCGGGATGATGTGATGAAACGCCTGATTTACACGGCGGCCCCTGTTTCGGCGCAACAGGCCGCAACATGGGGGCTGGTCACCGAGGTTGTCGCTGACCCGCTTGAGGCGGCGCAGCGGCTGGCCTCGGAAATCGCGGGCAAAGGGCCGAACGCCATTCGTGCGGCAAAGAATTTGTGCGCCTTTGCCCATACCGCCGCCCCTGCCGATGTCCTGAAAGAAGAATCGCGGGTGCAGGTGGACTTGTTGGGTAAGCCCGAGCAGATGGAAGTGATCGCGGCGCAGTTTGCCAAGAGGGCGCCCATGTTCAAATAGCGCCGGGGTTTGGGGCTTATTGCATGAACTTCTGGCGCGCTTCACGGGCGATCTGGTACCGCAGGTCGAGGTCGGCCAGATGCGCCATGGCCTTTTTGCGCGCGGCCTCTGTTGTGCAGGCCGCATAGGCGGTGCGGGCCGCATCCAGTTGCTTTTTCAAAGCAAATTCTTCCGGCAGCACGCCAGCTTCGGCCATAATACGCATGCCTGCGGACAGGGCGGCTGCCTCCTGTGTTTCGACGGGGCGGTCGGGCAGGGGTTTGCCTTGGCCCTCAAGCCCGTCCAGCTTGCCTTCGGCGCGTGCCTTGGCAATCTGGCGTTCTGTGAGGTTTTGCAAACGTCGCATGGCGCGCAGTTTACCCCAGTTCGGCCAATCGCGCGAGCGCCTGGTTCAGCCGGGCTTCTTCCTCTTCGCGCAGGGCGAGATTGGCGCGGGTTTCCTCGACCACTTCGGGCGGGGCGGAGGCTGCGAATTTCGGATTGTTCAACCGCCCGCGCAGCCCGCCAAGCTCCTTGGCGAGCTTGCCCAGTGACTTTTCAAGCCGCGATTTTTCCTCAGCGATATCAATGATGTCGGCCAGCGGCAGCCCAAAGGACGCGCCCCGCACGGCAAGCGATACTGTCCCTTTGGGGAAGCTGTCTGCGTGCTCAAGTGCCTCGACGCGGGCGAGGCGTTTGATCATCACCTCGTTGCGCGCCCAAGCGGTCTGTCCGGCGGCGTCGATCTCGGTGACGATCAGCGGGACATATAGGCCTGCGGGCACATGCATTTGTTGGCGGGCAGAGCGGATGGCTTCGATCAGGCTGATGACCCAATTTACCTCTGCGTCAGCGGCTTCATCCACCAGTTCTGCTGTTGTGTAAGTGGGCCAGTCGGCGTGGACGAGCATCTTTTCGCGGGTGCCGGTGGCGGCCCAGAGTTCCTCTGTGATGAAGGGCATGACGGGGTGCAGCAGGATCATGCATTGATCGAGCACCCATGCCATCGTGGCGCGTGTCTCGGCGGCGTATTCGGCGTTGGTTTCGTCCTGCAACAGGGGTTTGGACAGTTCCACATACCAGTCACAAACCTTGCCCCAGACAAAGGCATAGGCCGCATTGGCCGCGTCGTTGAAACGGTAGTTTTCGAGGGCCGCGTCGATCTCTTGCCGGACTTTTGCGGTCTCTCCGATGATCCATTTGTTCACGGCCTGTTCGACGTCGGCAGGAGGTCGGTTTTGCGTCGGTATCACGTCGGTGCGCGCCGCGCGCTGGGCAAAGACTTCGTTCATCTCCGCAAAGCGGCAGGCGTTCCACAATTTGGTGCCGAAATTGCGGTAGCCCGCGATGCGCTGGGTGGAGAGTTTCAGATCGCGCCCCATGGCGGCCATGGCGGTGAGGGTGAAGCGCACGGCGTCCGCGCCGAACTCGTCGATCATGTCGAGCGGGTCGATGACGTTGCCCAAGGACTTGGACATTTTCTTGCCCTTTTCATCGCGCACGAGCGCGTGGACATAGACGGTCGAGAACGGCTTTTGCCCCGTCACCGCGTATTGCATCATCATCATGCGGGCGACCCAGAAGAAGATGATGTCAAAGCCGGTGATCAGCGTGGAGGTGGGGAAGTATTTTTGCAGCGCTTCGTTTGCTGCGTCTGCTTCGGCGTCGCCCGTCCAGCCGAGCGTGCCGATGGGCCAGAGCCCGGAGGAGAACCATGTGTCGAGGACGTCGGGGTCACGGTCGAGAATGACCACGAACTTACCTTCCAATCCTAGGGCAGTTACAGGACTCTGATACTCTAAAGCTGGTACTGGAGGTGTCCGCACTCCTTTGATGTCGGCTACGGCGATATCCTCGTTGTTTCGTAATCGGACTTCACACGGATCGCTTATACGCTTTGACCAAAAGCTTGTCGCCGCTTCAATAGCGGCCTTTTCGCTGGGAGCGCAGAATTGGTTTCCTTCATGATCAAACCACACCGGAATCTGATGCCCCCACCAAAGCTGGCGCGAGATGCACCACGGTTCGATGTTTTCCAGCCAGTTGAAATAGACCTTCTTGTCCTGCTCGGGGAAGATTTGGGTCTCGCCATTGCGCACCGCGTCAATCGCGGGCTGCACGATTTTGGAGGTTTCTACGAACCACTGGTCGGTCAGCATCGGCTCGATGACGGTTTTGGAGCGGTCGCCAAAGGGCTGCATGATCTTTTTGCTCTCAACCAGCGGCTCAAGGAAGGGTTCGTCCACGGGCAGAAAGGCGTCTTCGGGGTCGGGGTTGGCGACGGGGACCATGACGGCCAGCCCTTCGGCGGTGATCTGTTTCACGACTGCCTTGCGGGCCTCGAACCGGTCGAGGCCGCGCAACTCGCCTGGTACAAGGTTGACCGCGTCGGCTTCGGTCTCAGTGAGGGTGCGCTCGCCTTGCGCAACGGCCATCGCAATCGCTGCGGCCTCGGCGTAGGGCGCGCCGTCATCGCGCATGGCGGCTTTGGTGTCCATCAGGCGGTAGAGCGGGATGTCGTTACGCTTGGCGACGGCATAGTCGTTGAAGTCATGCGCGCCGGTGATCTTGACCGCGCCCGAGCCGAAGGTGGGATCGGGGTATTCATCGGTGATGATCGGGATCAGGCGGCGGTGTTCCTTGGGCCCAACCGGGATTTCGCAGAGCTTTCCGATGATTGGTGCATAACGTTCATCTGACGGATGCACGGCAACCGCGCCATCGCCCAGCATGGTTTCGGGGCGGGTCGTGGCGATTGAGATATAATCGCGGGTCTCGCGCAGGGTCTCGTTTCCGTCCTCGTCCTTTTCGACGTATTCATAGGTGGCCCCCCCGGCGAGCGGGTATTTGAAGTGCCACATGTGGCCATCGACTTCGATATTCTCGACCTCGAGGTCCGAGATCGCGGTTTCGAAATGCGGGTCCCAGTTGACCAGCCGCTTGCCGCGATAAATGAGGCCCTTGTTATACATGTCCACGAAGACCTTGATGACCGCGTCGTGGAAATTCGGGCCGTTGCCTGCGTCGGGGTCGCCCGGTGCGCCGCCCATGGTGAAGGCTTCGCGTGACCAGTCACACGACGCGCCGAGGCGTTTGAGTTGCCCGATGATGGTGCCGCGGGATGCGACCTTTTGCTGCCAGACACGGTCGAGGAACTTTTCGCGCCCCATCTCGCGGCGGGTCGGTTCGCCATTCGCGGCCATTTCGCGTTCGGTGACCATCTGCGTGGCGATGCCCGCGTGATCCGTGCCCGGCTGCCAGAGCGTGTCGAAGCCGCGCATGCGGTGCCAGCGGATCAGGATATCCTGCAGCGTGTTGTTGAACGCGTGCCCCATGTGCAGCGAGCCCGTCACATTGGGCGGGGGGATCATGATCGAAAAGGTTTCAGCACCTGCCCGTGCATTGGCCCCGGCCTTGAATGCGCCCGCTTGTTCCCAAGCGGCGTAGAGGCGTGCTTCGGCCTCTTTTGCGTCGAATGTCTTGTCCAGCGCCATTACATGCGTCCTTTACCCTTGCTTGCGCGATGATCTAGCCGAGGTCGCCGCAAAGGGAAAGGTCGGGCGTGCGGTTTATGTGCTGATCAGCGGTTCGCGCGCACCGGGGCGGATGATGGCCGGATCGTAAGGCGTGCGGGCAAAGACGGCGCGCACCCGGTCGACAAAGTGGTCAATCGGCAGGGTGTCATAGGCGGGATCAAAGCTGGACTGGTCCCAGCGTTCGCAAAACTGCGCGCAGTCGTCAAAATAGGCGCTGTCGCGGTAGGCGTCGCGTTTGTGCGGGTTCGCGCCGACGTGGTGGCCGTAATAGATCATCTGGAAGTCACCGTGTTTTTCCACGACCCACGTGCATTGTTCGCGCACGAAGGGGCGCAGGATGGTGGCGGCGTATTCGTCGTGGTTGTAGGGCGCAAAGATGTCGCCGATGTCATGCAGCAGGGCGGAGACGATCCAATCCGTGTCAGCGCGATCGCGTTCGGCGCGGGTGGCCGATTGCAGCGAGTGGCCAAGGCGGGTGATCTGGTAGCCCGAGAGGCTTTCATCAAGGCTGACCAGCGCCTTGAGCAGGCGGTCGGCGGTGCCCTTGGTGTATGCGGTCTCGTGTTCGGTGAGGAAGTCGTAGTCTTCCTTGGTGCCGTCTTTCATCTGGGTAAAGCTGACGCGGTCGATCATCCGTAGAGGGTTCCTTGTTTTTTGGCACCGGACATCATCGCCTTGGCCTGTGCGGCGCGGATTTTATCATACTGCGCGAGGGCATCGGGGGCAAAATTCGCCGATGGCGCGGGGAAGCTGGCGAAATGGCCGTGCCTGTCTGTGCCACGGGCGAGGAGGGCATAATCGACCTCGGCCACCTGCTGTTTCACATCCGGCGTGCAGTAGCGGATGACGGCGGCAATGCGGCGATCATCGGTGGTATTGGGGCCGGAGCCATGGATCGTCAGCCCGTGGTGGAGCGAGATCTGGCCGGGGTGGATTTCGATGGGCACCTTGTCGGCGTCCGCCACATCGACCTGCACTTCCTGCCCGCGCGACAGGAGGTTATTCTCGGCAAAGGTATCTTCATGCGGCAGGATCGCGTTTTTATGTGAGCCGCGCACGAAATCCATGCACCCGGAGGCAGGCGTCGCAGGCGAGAGCGACAGCCATGCGGTGACCAGCCCGTCAATCGCGCCGAGGCCCCAATAGGTCAGGTCCTGATGCATGGAGACGATCTGGTTGGTGCGGGGTTCCTTGATGAAGAATTCCACCGCGTAGATCATGATGTCGGGGCCGAGGATACCTTCGACGACGTCCAGAATGCGCGGGTCGGACCCGATGCGGTGGGCCATGGGCATCACGCAATGCGAATTGACACGCTTATAGGTGCTGAGCGGCAGGGGCAGGCCCGCATCGAGGTAATCCGCCTCGATCTGTTCAAGCTCGGCGCGCAGGGCGGTCGCCTCACGCGCGGGCATCACCTGCAGGGGGAAGAGATAGCCGTCGCGCCAGTACTGATCTGTCTGGGCTTGCATCAGTCGGCCCTGTTCCAGTGGCAAGGGGTGGGGCATCTGATCCTCCGGGTCGTGTGGTTGAATGATCGCGCTGGTGCGGGCGGGCTTCTGTTCTGTTTGCGACATCAATCTGCGTGCCGCAAAACGGCGCGTCGGTCCGTTGGTGCCGGCGATCATGTTATGACAGGTCTCAGCACTGGACAAGCGGGTCACCACCGCTACTGTCCCAATGACAGAGGTCGGTATGCAAGGAGGCATCGCATGGAAAAATTTGGCAAATCACAGCCCGTAAAGCGGGTTGAGGATGTTCGTTTTCTCACAGGTGAAGGTCGCTATGTAGATGATATCGCGCCTGAGGGTGCGCTCTTTGCTTTTGTGTTTCGCGCGCCTGTGGCCCATGCGGTGATCACCGGTCTGGATGTGGCGGAGGCGCGCACCGCGCCGGGCGTGCACGCGGTGCTGACGGCAGATGATCTGAAGGCTGCCGGGATTACCAAATCGATGTCCGCCCAGACGGTCAAGAACCTCGATGGCAGCATGGGTGCGGCCCCCCGCAGACCAATCCTCGCAGAGGAGCGTTTGCGTTTTGTGGGCGAGCCTGTGGCGTTCATCGTGGCGGAGACGCTCGATCAGGCGCGCGATGCGGCGGAATTGATCGACCTGTCCTATGATGAGTTGCCCGCCAAGATGGATATTCAGGCCGGTGGCGCGCCATTGCACGCCGAGGCCCCTGACAACGTGGCCTTTGACTGGGGCATGGGAGATGAGGCCGCCACGGACGCCGCATTTGCCGCCGCTGCGCACACGGTATCGCTGGAGGTGCCGGACAATCGCATCATCGTCAATTCGCTTGAGCCGCGCGGATGTTATGCCGAATGGGAGGGCGAGCGGGTCCATGTTTCTGTGGGCGGGCAGGGCGTCTGGGCGCAGAAATCAGAGATCGCGGAATTGCTGAACATCGACGCAGAACGCGTGCGGGTCACCAACCCGGATACGGGCGGTGGTTTCGGGATGAAGGGGTTCCCCTATCCGGAATATGCGCTGGCCGCCCATGCCGCCAAAACTGTCGGCAAGCCCGTGCGCTGGATGTCGGAGCGTACCGAGGCGATGTTGACCGATAACGCCGGGCGCGATCTGACGAGCTTTGCCGAATTTGCCTTTGATGAAAACCACAAGATCATCGGATACCGCGTGCATACGCGCTGCAACCTTGGCGCTTACAACAGCATGTATGCGCAGTTCATCCAGAGCCAGCTGTTCAGCCGGGTGCTGATGGGGGTCTATGATGTGCAGGCCACATGGCTGCGGGTCGAGGGGATTTACACCAACACGACCTATGTGGACGCCTATCGTGGCGCAGGGCGACCCGAGGCGATTTACGTGCTGGAGCGGTTGATTGACCGCGCGGCCCGGACCCTCGGTGTGGACCCGCTGGAATTGCGGCGGATCAATTTCATCAAGCCTGATCAGTTCCCCTATCAGAACTCGACCGGTGAGTTGTATGACGTCGGGGATTTCGACAAAGTGCTGCGCCGCGCTGAGCTTGAGGCCGATCTTGCGGGCTTTGCGGCGCGCAAAGAAGCCGACGCGGGCCAGGGTCTGCTGCGCGGTCTGGGGCTGTGTTACTATATTGAAAGTATTTTGGGTGATCCTAGTGAAGGCGCAAAGATTGCGTTCAATGAGGATGGCACCGTGAGCATCTATGTCGGCACACAAAGCACAGGACAGGGGCATGAAACCGTCTATGCCCAGTTTCTGAGTGATCAGACCGGGATACCGGCGGATCAGATTTTTGTCGTGCAGGGCGACAGTGATCAGATTGCGCAGGGCGGCGGCACTGGCGGGTCACGCTCCGTTACCGTGCAGAATACGGCGACGCTGGCCACGGTTGAGGTCATGACCACGGCATTCACAGCGTTTCTGGCCGATGAAATGGGCGTGCCAGCATCTGAGATCAGTTTTGACGATGAACGCTTCCGCGCGGATGGCAGCAATATGACGCCGACCATGTTGGAAGTGGCCGAACTGGCCCGTGAAAAGGGCCGCGATGATCTGTTGAGTCACGCGGCACGCGCGACCCTGCCTGCGCGCAGTTTCCCCAATGGCTGCCATGTGTCCGAGGTTGTGATTGACCCCGATACCGGTGTTGTCAGCGTCGATCGCTATACGGTGGTTGATGATTTTGGCAATCTTATCAACCCGATGCTGGCCGAAGGACAGGTGCATGGCGGTGTCGCACAGGGCATCGGGCAGGCGATCAGCGAACATGTGGTTTTTGATGAGCAGGGCCAGTTGCTGACCGCGAGTTTCATGGATTACGCGATGCCGCGGGCGGATGGTGTGCCCAACATCAGCTTTACCTCTGAACCCGTGCCCTCAACGGCGAATATCATGGGGATGAAGGGGTGTGGAGAGGCCGGCACGGTTGGCGCCCTCGCCGCTGTGGCGAATGCAGTTCAGGATGCGCTTTGGGAGCATGGCGTGCGGCAGGCGGATATGCCGTTTACACCGCTGAAGGTTTGGGAGTTGTTAAACAGTGAGGCTATCGCGGCCGAATAGAAAAACCTGGCATTGGCTGCGCCGGGCGATCTGGCGTCGGCCAGCGCAGGACTTCGGACCCCGCCGCGGGCCGGTCACGCATGTTATTATTCTCGACGGCACGATGTCGTCGCTCAATCCCGGTCAGGAGACGAACGCCGGGATCGCCTATCATCTGTGCCGCGAGATGGGCGCGCAACTGTCGATTTATTATGAACCCGGCCTGCAATGGACTGACTGGCGGTCCGCGCGCGATGTGATGATCGGGCGCGGCATCAACCGGCAGATCAGACGCGCCTATGGCTACCTTGCATCGCGCTACAGACCGGGGGATCGCATTTTCCTCATGGGATATTCGCGCGGTGCCTATGCGGTGCGCAGCCTTGCGGGTGTCATTGACATGATGGGGCTGTTGCGCGCGCAGGTCGCGACGGAGCGGAACATTCGTGATGTTTACCGCCATTATCAAGGCAACCCGGAGAGCGACGTGGCACGCGCCTTTTCCCGGGCAAAATGTTTGCAGAACGTCGAGATTGAAATGATTGGTGTGTGGGATACGGTCAAGGCGCTGGGCCTGAATATGCCCGTGCTGTGGCGGTTGAGCGAAAAGGCGCATGCGTTTCACAGCGATGCGCTGAGCCATAATGTCAAGGCGGGGTTTCACGCGGTGGCGCTGGATGAAACCCGCGCGGCCTATGCGCCGGTGATGTGGAACACGCCCGATGGTTTCGAGGGCCGGGTGGAGCAGCTTTGGTTTCCCGGAACCCATGGCGATATCGGCGGGCAGCTGGGCGGGTTCGAGGACGCGCGGCCCCTGTCCAACATCCCGTTGGTCTGGATGCTGGAGCGCGCGCAGTTGGCCGGGTTGCCGCTGCCCGAGGGCTGGGCAAGGCGGTTTCCCTGTGATCCGAATGCTCCGATGCTGGGCACCTTTCGCGGGCGCGGCAAGTGGTTCGTGACGCGCCGTGCGCGTGTGGCGCTGACGGACTCCTCCGAGCGGATGCATGACAGCGTGCATTTGCGCGCGGCCGCACGTCCCGCACCCCGGCGCAGAATGGCGTTTGGCCGGGCAGTCTAGCATCAGCGTGCGCGGCTATTCGAGCGACCCGGCTTGCAATTCATTGGCAGTAATGATGCGCGGCCACCATCTGCCGCGGCAGATATGCATGAGATCCTGAAGCGTCATGCGAAAAACCTGAATCACGTAACGCTGCCTGAAATCAAAGATTTCAACGCGTTACGTGATACTTGATGTCTCAGGTATTTCGTCAGACGCTTTAAAACGCCGTTGCGGCATTTTTCAAGACGTCGCTCTGCACACCAAATACACCGCGACTGGTCGAAATGCCGCTGCCCCCGACGCAGTAGTCGGCCCTGTCGTAGGATTTGAAATCGTCGATGGAACGATCTGACATCAGCGCGTCAGACACGTTGACCGCCGTCTGAGATCCGCCGCCCCGCCTGATGCGTTCCGCTGAAAGCAGTTCTTTTTCCTCCGCATCGAACCTCTGCGCGGTGTCGCGCCACGCACCGATGGGCGTCAAACGCACCATCGAGACCACCGTGCCGCCTTCCCTTAAGTGGGCAGCTGTCAAATTGATGGCGGCTCTGTGGTGTTTCAGATCGATGAACGCGGTCGTCGCATAGAATGACCAGCCCATTTCGCAAGCTTGCGCCGAAGATCGCGTTTCGATGATCTTGCAGTCTGAGACGGTTATTCTCTTGGTGTCCCAGCTGGATTTCAAGTTCGGATCCTTCGCCGAAAGGGCGCGCTGCACCTGAGCTTCTGCGGCAGCAAGGTTGTAGGTTTTGAAATCCGGCAATTTTACCATGGATTCGACCGTCGCTATTAAAAACGACCCCAAAACAAAGGCAACTGCGACGAGCACGTATTTAAATGTTGTCCATCTACTCGGTATATCGTCTTTAGCCCGGTTTCATAATGATGCAGGTCGTAGATCCGGTTGCGTAGAGCTTGCCATCCTCGGCGCCGCGAATTTCGCCATGTGCCACGCTGGTGGTGCGGCCTGCGTGATCCACCACGGCATCGCAATGGACGAACATGCCGAGGGGAATGGCGCGGGTGATATTCACCTTGTACTCCAGCGTCGTATAGACCGAACCCTGCGGCACTTTGGTCATCACAGCGCAGCCCAGTGCCGAATCGAGCAAGGCTCCATACCAGCCGCCATGCACGGCACCGCTGGGGTTCATGGCGCTGAATTCCGGGGTGCCGCAAAAGCGCACGCGGCCCTCTTCGACTTCCAGAAGGTTGAAATTGAGTGTCGCCGCGATGGGGGCGCCTGCGATCTCTCCCTTGAGCACGCGCTGCATGAAGGTCAGCCCCGACATGCCAAGGATTTCAGAGCGGGGCAGCAAATCGTCAGGGGTTTGGGCAGCGTAGGGCATCTGGTTCTCCGCAATAAGTGTTGTTGAGACACTAAGCGGCTGGTGCGCGGCTTCAAGGTTTACGCAACGTCCATAACACCTGTAACGGCCTGTGTGACACCCAATGCATGACATATTTCGCGCGTCAGTTCCGGGCGGTTGAGGGTATAGAAATGCAAACTGTCGACGCCTTCGTCCACCAGATCCGAACAGAGTTCGGTGCATAACGCACGGGCCAGCAGGTCGTGTCGGTCATCCCGCAGGGCCGCGTCAAACGCCTGATCGAGCCACGCGGGGATGGATGTCCCGCAGCGCTGCGCGAATTTGCGGGCGTTCGTCCAGTTGGTGATGGGCAGAATGCCGGGTGTGATTGGGACGGAGATGCCCGCGCGCGCGCAATCGTCGCGAAACCGCAGAAAGGTATCCGCCTCAAAGAAGAACTGCGTGATCGCCTCGCAAGCGCCTGCGTCAACCTTGGCCTTGAGCCAGTCGATATTGGCCTGCTGGCTGCTCGCTTCGGGGTGTTTTTCGGGGTATGCACCGACGCGCAGCGTGAATTGACCGCTGCGTGACAGGGCCTCTATCAACTCAACCGAGTTGGCGAACCCGTCCGGATGCGGGGTGAAGCCAGTGCTGCCGTCGGGTGCATCGCCGCGCAGGGCAACGATATCCGTGATCCCGGCTTGGGCGAAGCGTTGCGCGATGGCGAGGGTTTCGGCCTTTGATGCGCCCACGCAGGTCAGATGCGCGGCGACCGGCAGTCCGGATGATTTGTGCAACGTATAGGCCGCATCATGGGTCAGATCGCGTGTCGTGCCGCCCGCGCCGTAGGTGACTGAGAAAAACCGTGGGGCCAGAGGGGCAAGCGCCTGCGCGGTATCCCAAAGCTTGAAAGACGCATCAATGGAGCGGGGCGGGAAGACTTCGAATGAAACGGCTGGGATGGGCATCAATGTATCCTCGGATTTTTCATGACTTGTGCCACAGAATTAAAAATGAAACAAATTCATAACTTTCATCTTTAACATGAGTTCTGTATGCATATTGAGTTTCGCCATCTGCGCACGATTGAAGCGATCCATGAGGCGGGGGGGCTGGCGCGTGCGGCGGACCAGTTGCATATCACGCAATCCGCCTTGAGCCATCAAATCAAGGGCTTGGAGGATCAGGCGGGGGTTGAGCTTTTCGTGCGCCGGTCCAAACCGCTCAAGCTGTCTCCGGCGGGGATGCGTTTGCTGAAACTCGCGCGGCAGGTCTTGCCGCAGGTCAAGGCATTGCAGGATGAATTCACCGGCTTGCGCGCGGGCAGCACGGGGCGGATGCATATCGCCATTGAATGCCACGCCTGTTTTGAGTGGCTGTTTCCCGTGCTGGAACAGTTTCGCAAAGCCTGGGGGGAGGTCGACGTGGACATCCGCCCCGGTCTGGCCTTTGACGCGCTGCCCGCGCTGCTGAAGGAGGAAGTCGATCTGGTGGTGTCGTCTGACCCCGAGGATCTGCCCGGTGTGGAATTTGTCGAACTCTTTGATTATGCGCCGGTTTTCGTGGCGGCCAGCACCCATGCCCTGGCCCAGAAACCCTATATCGAGGCGGGCGATTTTCGTGGCGAGACCCTGATCACTTATCCGGTGGAGCGTTCGCGTCTGGACGTGTTCAGCCAGCTGCTGATCCCGGCCAAGGTCGAACCCGCGGCGATCCGGCAGGTGGAACTGACGGCCGTTATTCTGCTGTTGGTGGCGTCCAACCGGGGAGTGGCGGTTTTGCCCGATTGGGTGGTGCGCGAGGTGAAATATTCATCCGACTACGTCACGCGCCCCCTGACGGCCCAAGGGATCACGCGGCGTCTTTATGCGGCTGTGCGCAGTGATGATCTGGACAAGCCTTTCATGCAGCATTTGCTGGACCTCGCAGGGGCAGAGGCGCGGAAATTGCAGTCGGCGTAAGTATAGCGTGATGGACCCGCCCCATGCCCTTGTCACAAATGTGCACAAGGGTGTGGGGCGGGTATCTGGTCGCCTGTTGGGTCTGATGACAGACCAGAACCATCACGTAACGCTGCCTGAAATCAAAGATTTCAACGCGTTACGTGATGCTTGATGTTTCAGATATTTTGCCAGACGCTCTAGTTGATGTCGGAAATCAGGTCCGGGTTCACGACGAGATTGCGCACGCCATGGGCTTCGCCCTCACTGAAAATATTGTCGGACAGCCATGTCTCGACGCTGGTGATGGAGACCTTCATCACCTCAGGTCGCACGCTCCACGAGACCTGCAGGGGCGATCCTTGTTCGTTGAAAGAGGGGCCGGTTGTCGATCCGTTGTAGGCGATTGGGGTGCCGGTGTCGGTGGGAATGTTGACCGCCTGATAAAGGCCATCGACCTGTTCCACTTGGGTCAGGGTCACGAAATCTGCCGCTTCGGGATCGTTGACGAGCACATAAACCTGCGCCTCGACACGCAGCTGGGGGTTGCCGATGGACTCGGCAAGACAAGCGCCCAGCGTTGGGCCCGGCGCGACCTGCGCGGTGGTGTGCACGTAATGCAGTTCGATTGTGTCACCCGGTGCCAGATCGCCGTATTTTCCGGCGCCGATTGTGCGTCCCAAGGGTGCAAGCTCAGCCTCGGACAGGGTGCCATTGTATCTGAACCCCGTTCCTGCGCCCGCCCCATCGCCGTTCCCGGCAAATGCCGTGAATTCGCCGCCACGGTGTTCGGCGTTTTCATGAAAGTGGATGTTGCACAGGTTCATTTGCGTAAATGCGGGGGCCGTGCCGAAGGCGCGCGCGTTGTTGCCGCTCAGCGTTTCGAGGTCACGCGGGGACTGTGGCCCAAAACCGGCGCCTTGCGTATTTTTGGCCAAGGCCGCCCGTTGTGCGGCGATGACATCATCCCCGACAGCGCCGTGTCCGTCCGCAAGGGTGGATCCGGCGGTGAGCATCAAGACGCCAAAGGCACCGAAGCAAATTCTGGTAGATTTCATATGTCGCGTTTCCCTGTTTTGACATTAAAAAAGGCAGCGTAAACCCGCTGCCTTGCACGTCATAGATGTGCGCGCGGGTGGCTTTATTCAAGATCGCTTTGGTGTGTTTCGTCGGGTGGTAACCGGTCCGGATTTCAGGCCGTCACATGGGCTGACCGGTCAGCGGGCCAGCCGTGCGGCCCGTCCGCCGCGACGTTTGGTGAGCAGCCCCTGTCTGCTTGGCAATTCGTCCATCACCATGCGCCGCGCGTCGGGTGAGAGTTTGGACCACATCGTGATTTCATCGATGGAGCGCAGGCAGCCCGTGCACAGGCGTGCCTCGGGGTGGATCACGCAGATTTTGATGCAGGGGCTTTCGACTTCGTCCCGCTTCCAGATGTCACTCATTTTTGATCCTGTTCTGCGCGTATCACGCGGATGCGGTCCAATGCGCCTTGCAGGATATACCCTGCGGCGACGTGGTCAATGACCTCTGCGCGACGTTTTCGAGACGTATCCGCCTCAAGCAGGGCGCGTTCGGCAGCCACGGTGGACAGGCGCTCATCCCAAAAGGTGATGGGCAGGTCCGACCCGATGGTTTTTTCCAGATTGCGGGCAAAGGCGCGGGTGGATTGGCAGC
Source organism: Roseobacter litoralis Och 149 (assembly GCF_000154785.2). Taxonomy (NCBI): domain Bacteria; kingdom Pseudomonadati; phylum Pseudomonadota; class Alphaproteobacteria; order Rhodobacterales; family Roseobacteraceae; genus Roseobacter; species Roseobacter litoralis. The sequence goes on along the minus strand of NC_015730.1, from coordinate 3,011,183 downwards.
GCGGCCCTTCGGAGCCGTCCATATTGCGCGGCAGCCCCAGCACAAGCCCGCCAAGCCGCCGTTCGGAAGCGATTTCCACCAGACGGGCGGCGTCCAGCGTGAACTTACGCCGTTTGATGGTTTCCAAAGGCGTGGCCACCGACAGGAACGTATCGCTTACGGCGACACCGATGGTCTGGGTGCCCAGATCAAGGCCCATGAGGCTGCGCATCGGCGCAAGTGCCGCGAGAAAGTCAGCGGTATCTTCAAGGATCATTCGGCCACTTGCGCCCGTTGTCCGGCGCGCAGCAGCAGATCAAGCGCGCGGGTGTCGTCGGCAAAGACCTGAATGGCGTTTTCATAGACGCTGCGCGCCGCCCCCGTCTGGCCCAAGACGCCAAGTGCGGTGATCAGCTGTGCCCAGTCCTGCACCGGGCCGCCCTCGGTGCCAAGCCGGTCTGAAAGGCCCTGCACCATACTTTCGATCATCTCGAGGCGTTCGGAGGGGCTCATCTCACCTGCGGCCTCAATGTCGGCAGCGCTCGGGCCGCCGGGAGCGTCAAGACCGGGGCCGATTTCGGGCAGTTGGTAATTGACACCGGCCCGGAACGCGAGGTCTTCGATCTGGGCGAGGACAGGTTCGATCCAGGCGGCCTCGCGCGGGCCTTCGCGCAACAGCTGATCCCAGATGCGGAACGCATTGTCGGGCCGTCCGGTTTGCGCCAGCATCAGGCCGATGTAATAGCGCGCCGCCCCATTGGTGGGGTCCAGAGCAAGCACCTGACTCAGCACGCTTTCCGCCTCTGGAGAGACATAGCCACCCGCTGCCAGCACCAGCATGTCAGCGTAGTTCGCGTAGTCTTCACTGGTGGCGTCATCGCCGCGCAGCCGCAGAATTTCACCCTGCGCGCGGGCGGCGGCGCGGAAATTGCCGAGGTTCCCCTCGTTTTGCGCCAGAAGGGTCAGACCCTGAATATCTTCGGGGCGCGCCGCCACGGCTTCGCGCAGCCGTTCCACCAGCGCGACGTAATCGGGGCTGATGTCCGGCGGGGCCACATAGGCGGGCAGGCTGTCTTCGGCTTCTTGCTGGCGGGGGCGATTTTCGCGGGCTTCTTCGGCCAGAACGATGCGATCCTTGAGCGCCAGATCGCCGTAGCCCGGCGCGCCGATGGTCATATACAGCCACAGACTGCCACCGATCAGAACCACCGCCAGAATGGCCCCGACAAGACTTGGGGCGCCTTTGTTTGCGTCCGCTTCAAGCGCATCGGTTTGCAAGGCGGCATCAGCCGCGAGGATGCGGCGCGAAATCTCGGCACGGACCCGGTCTGCATCTGCGGGATCCACGACGCCACGCGCCAGATCCTTGTCCACTTCGCGCAGCTGATCGCGGTAAACACGCAGATCATAAGCCGCCGCTGGTTCGGTTGCGCTGCGTTTTGGGGCACGCAGGGCAAGTACCAATAAAAGGGCCACAACAATCGCCAGTCCAGCAGAGATAATCCAGAACGTCATAAAGCCCTCTTGCAGCATTGAAGTACTCATGTAGCGATCAAATGGGCGGCGCAAAAGGGGCAAACGATCAAGAGCAGAGGTGTTACATGCGAGATGATGTCGCGCGTGGCCGGTTTACGCATGAAGGCGGTGGGCAGAGTCTTCAGGTCCACCATCCGCTTCTGGCGTACTGCGCGTTTATTCAAGGACTGATCAAGGGTATATTACGACGCGATGCCATACCACGCGCGCCTGCCATCCGCACGGCATGCGATAGCGTTTTGATAACGTGCGTCTGGCCATCGCGCGTGATGAGGGGGGCAGGTAACTGCGACGTGATGGCCGTGCGGGCGCGCACCGGAGTTCTGATGGTGCTGAGCTTTTTTTTCGCAAATGACTTTCAGCGCTTATTTTGACGCGCCATCCGACTTTTTGTTCTCGCCTGCGGCAGAGCCGAATGCGATCAGATTGCTGACATCTACTTCACGTCCGCCACGCGCTGCTTTGCGTTTGGCGATGCCGCGCCGTTCCAGCACGAGTAAGACGATGGCAATCGCGCCGATGCTGCCAAATCCGAGTACTGCCAACATTTGTTCGCTCATGAAGTTTCTCCGTTCTCTCAGTTCACGTTTAGTATAGCGCAAGTTCCCGGACGGGCCAAATGCGCGGTGCTCAGCCGATGGGGTTGGGGCGCAAAGGCTGTCACCCGCCGAAAGCTGTCGGGGATTTCCGCTTATATTGCAGCGCGCCGTGTACCCGTCATCATGAAATTCTCAGAAAAGGAGAGAAGATCATGTCAGACTACTCACAGCACAACCAAGGCATCGGTGGCAAAGGTATTGTTGTCGGATTGCTTCTCATCGGGCTCTTTGTTGCAGGGCTTGCGTTTCTCGGCGCAAACGGTTCGGAAGTTGAACCGGGCACTGCCGTCATAGACCCCGCCAATCCGGTAGCTGAGCCTGAACCGGCACCGGCCATCACTGAATAACACCAGAACATCAGGGGCAGACAAATGGGGGCGGGTGTCTTATGGCATCCGCCCCTTTTGCCCGAAATTCAATGCGATCTGGACCGGTTTGTCGCGATTGGCCCCATTTGCAGTGGGACATGTCTTGGTGCCCGCCAATGATAGGCGCCGGACGTGCGTCAATTTCTTACACTGGTCGTCCAAAGCCTTTTCGGCAGGTCATTTGTTCAGCGTAGCTGCGCGCGAGGTTGAAACCACTCTTTGAGCAAACAGAATTTCCCTATCGAACTTTTCGTCTATCTGGCCCAATTGAAACGAGTGGCGCTGGGGCGGTACCTGTTTCTACCTTTTCTTTACGTCAGCTTTCTTCTAACCTCGCGCGTGAGAATTCTATTAAAACAGGTCAATGTAATGAAGAAATTTTTGGTTACCACAGCTGCACTTGCAGCCTTTGCATCACCGGCCGTGGCACTGGAGTATGTGTGTGACGTCCGAGGGAATGGCGAAGGGTTTGTAAGTAGTGTTGTGGCCCTGCAATTTGAGCCGGGGGCTGGCACCGCTATGGTCTACGATGCTGTCATCGACCTCGTGCACGGCGAACCAATCGAGGTCGACCTGAAAGACCGTGGAAGGGGCAGATATCGCATGACCTACCGCGTCAGTAATATCCCCGCGAGACCACGACCGTTGACTATCCTCTACACGATTAATCTGGATGCCGAAAAGAACACGGTTGTCATTCGGGGGACCATGCCCGGATATTCCAACTTGGTCGGAGGCAAAGGCACCTGCAAAAAACGTTGAGCGGCTGCAGGATCGCTTTTGTCTATATGCTTGGAACTTTTTGCGCGCCCTGATACTTGAACTGCGAGCGTGTAGCGCTTCATTGCACTACACACCGCATTGAATAACCTAGAGGGGGCCCGACAATGGCTTTTGAACTTCCTGATCTTCCTTACGCGCACGATGCTCTGGCTGGCAAAGGCATGTCTGCTGAAACGTTGGAGTACCACCACGACCTGCACCACAACGCCTATGTGACCAATGGCAACAAGGCGATTGAAGGCACCGAATGGGCAGGTAAGTCCATGGAAGACATCATCACGGGCACCTATGACGCCACTTCCGTGGCGCAGAGTGGCATCTTCAACAACATCAGCCAGTTGTGGAACCACAATCAGTTCTGGGAAATGATGGGCCCGGGTGAGAGCAAGATGCCCGGTGAACTGGAAAAAGCGCTGACCGAAAGTTTCGGGTCTGTTGATGCCTTCAAGGAACAGTTTTCCGCCGCAGGCGCAGGCCAGTTCGGGTCAGGCTGGTGCTGGTTGGTGAAAAACGCTGACGGTTCGCTGTCGGTGACCAAGACGGAAAACGGCGTGAACCCGCTGTGTTTTGGACAGACCGCATTGCTCGGATGCGATGTGTGGGAGCATTCATACTACATTGATTTCCGCAACAAGCGCCCTGCTTATCTGACGAACTTCCTCGACAACCTTGTCAATTGGGAGAACGTCGCGTCCCGCATGTAATCATGTGACTGACGACGATGTAAAGCCCCGTGTCATCCCTGATGGCGCGGGGCTTTTTTTGTACCGTGCGACTGCCAGCGCAGCGCATTCTACGCCAGCGCGCGGTGCAGCTCTTTTCGGCAGGCTTCGGGATCGGGGACGGTGGTGTAATACCCATGCAGCGTTTCATCGGCAAAGCCATGGGCGGTCACATGGTTCAGGAGCGACACCAGAGGGTCCCAGTATCCATTTGTATTCAAGAGAAAGATCGGCTTTTGATGCAAGCCGAGTTGCCGCCATGTCAGGGCTTCGAACATCTCATCCAACGATCCCGCACCACCGGGCAGCACCACCACGGCATCGCAATTCATGAACATGACTTTCTTGCGCTCATGCATGGTTTCGGTGATCACATAGGTCGTCAGGTCGGTCTTCCCGATCTCCCAATCCACCAGAAGTTGCGGGATTACACCAAAGGTGTCAGCGCCCGCCGCCTGTGCCGCGCGCGCCACCGCGCCCATCAGTCCGACGTCGCCTGCGCCATAGACCAGACGCCATCCTTCTTCGGCGATCATTTGGCCCATGTTTTGCGCATCGCGCATGAAGTCGGGGTCGGTTCCGGGGCGGGATCCACAATAGACACAGACGGATTTTGGGGGCATCGGCGTGACTTTCTTGTTTCAAATCGCGGATTTATGACTGCATTCGTTTTGACCAGTGATAGGGCAGTTGTTATGTAGGCTCAACGTCTGCAACGCATTTCTGCGCGTGAACCCGAAAAGTAGAGATCAAAATGAACGATAATGGGTCTGCCAACCCATCCAGAAGCACAGGTCTGCTGACGGCGGGCCTTGTGATTGCGGGGCTGATTGCGGCTGCCGCTTTCCTGTCGCTGCGCGATTCCGGTCGCCTGAGTGAAGAGGCCGTGGCGGTTCTTGAGGCTTCCGAGAGAGCAGGGGCCAACACGGTCGTGACACCAGGGGAACCCGCCGGTGAGCGCCAGAGTGTGCCAGATGCCGCTGCCAGTGGGACGGACCCTGCGACGGCTGACGAGACGGTTGCGCCTGCCGAGACTGCCGAAACAGTCACCGCGACCGTCCCCACGATTGACGAAGTGCGGGTGGATACGGGCGGCACGATGGTGATCGCCGGGCGTGCAGAGCCGGGGGCCGACGTCGATGTGCTGGTAGACGGAGAGGTGGTCACCTCGGCGCAGGCCGATGCCAGTGGTGCCTTTGCCGCGGTCGGTTCCGTTTCTGCGAATGAGAGCGCCCGCAGCCTGACCCTGCGCAGTGGAACTGGCGATAGTGCCGTCGCATCAGCGGATGAGATCATTCTCACCCCCATCGCCCCGCGTTCCACAGCGCCCGCAGACACGCAGGCACAGCAGCCCGAAGCAGAGACAACTCCGGCACAACCGGATATCGCGATTGCGTCAACGGGTGCAAGCGACGACGCGGGGGCATTTGCTGAACCCGCAGCCCGTAGTGATGCGTCTGCGGATGCGACCCCCGAAGAGGCGCAGGAAACGGCCGCGAGCGCTGCACCAGCGCCCGATGCCACGCAAAGCGGTGCCGAGGTTGCGCAGTCAGCGGATGTTGGAGGTCTGGCGGATGCGCCGCGCGCCAGTGATGACGTGAGCGATGCACCGCGCGGGACAGACGTCGCGGTTTTGCGTTCAGATGAGCAGGGGGTTTCCCGCGTTCAGACGGCACCGGTGTCGCGGGTCATGCTCGATACGATCAGCTATTCTGACGACGGTGCCGTGCAGCTTGGCGGGCGCGCTGGCGCCGATGCTGTCGAAGTGCGCGCTTATCTCGACAACAGGGCAGTGGCGCGCATGAGTGTAGACCCTGATGGTCTGTGGCGCGGTGTCATCATAGATGTCGCGGCGGGTGTCTACAGGCTGCGCGTTGATGCGCTCGGACAGGATGGCGCGGTGACAAGCCGGCTGGAAACGCCGTTCAAGCGCGAAGCCCCGGCGGTTCTGGCGGCGGCCACGCAAGCCGCAACCGGGTCAATCCAGGCGATCACGGTTCAGGCGGGTGACACACTTTGGGCCATTGCACGCGACAGATATGGCGAAGGCCTGCTTTATGTGCAGGTCTTTGAGGCAAATCGCGGTGAAATTCGCGACCCTGATCTGATCTATCCGGGGCAGGTATTCGACCTTCCTGCAGACTAATTGGGGCGGCGTACTGGCCAAGCTGTGTCCGGTGTCTTAGGTAACGGCTTCTAAGACGTGACAGGACCTTACATGCCAAGTGATACCGCCGCCGATCAGACCACTGACAGCGCCGAGCAGAACATCGAAGAAACAGAACGCCGGTCGGGTTGGCGCACCATTCGAAAGGTGGCCCCATACCTGTGGCCGCAGGATCAGGCTTGGGTCCGTCATCGGGTGTTGATGGCGCTTGCGCTGTTGATTTTGGCCAAGCTGGTTTCGGTGGCGACGCCGTTTTTCTACAAGGGCGCGGTCGATGCGCTGGCCGAAGAGGGCGTGCCGCTTTTCGCCCTTGGCGCCATTGGTATGACCGTGGCCTATGGCATGGCGCGTCTGATGACGGTGGGCCTGCAACAGCTGCGTGATGCGGTGTTTGCCAAGGTCGGGCAACGCGCGCTGCGCATGCTGGCGCTTGAGACCTTCAACCACATTCACCGCCTGTCCATGCGCTATCATATCACCCGCAAGACCGGGGGCTTGAGCCGGATCATTGAGCGCGGTGTCAAGGGCGTTGATTTCCTTTTGCGTTTCTTGCTGTTTTCCATCGGGCCGCTGATCTTTGAACTGATCCTCGTGGGGATCATCTTTGCGCTCTATTTTGATTTTTATTACCTGCTGGTCGTGGCCGTCGTGATTGTTTTGTACGTCTGGTTCACTTTTGCGGTGACGGAATGGCGCGTCAAACTGCGCCGTGAGATGAACAATCAGGACACGGATGCCAATCAAAAGGCCATCGACAGCCTGCTGAATTTTGAAACCGTCAAATACTTTGTTGCCGAAAAACGAGAAGCGCAGCGCTATGATATGGCGATGGAAAAATATGAGGATGCCGCGATCAAAACCGCGTTGAGCCTCACGTTCCTGAACTTTGGCCAGTCCTTGCTGATCACGTCAGGCTTGATTGCGGTGATGGTCATGGCGGCTGTCGGGGTGCAGAACGGGACGCTGACGGTGGGTGATTTCGTGATGGTCAACGCCTATATGTTGCAGATCACCATCCCGCTGAATTTTCTGGGCACGGTGTACCGCGAAATCCGGCAGGCGCTGGTGGATATGGGCGAGATGTTTGATCTGCTGGAGCAACCGGCAGAAGTGGTCGACGCCCCCGATGCCAAGCCCCTGCGGGTCGAAGGCGGGCGCATTGAGCTGGACGACGTGCACTTTGGCTACAGTACGGATCGCGCCATCCTGAAGGGGGTTTCGATCATGGCGGACCCCGGTCAGATGGTGGCGATCTGCGGCTCGACCGGGTCGGGAAAATCCACCATCGGGCGGCTGCTGTTTCGGTTTTACGATGTGACCAGTGGCGCGTTGCGCATTGACGGTCAGGACGTGCGCGATGTGACCTTGGAAAGCCTGCACCGCGCGATTGGCGTCGTGCCGCAGGACACGGTGCTGTTCAATGATACCATCCGCTACAACATCGCCTACGGTAAGGACGGCGCAACCCAGGCGGAGATTGTGGCGGCTGCACAGGCCGCGCAGATCCACGATTTCATCATGTCCTTGCCTGAGGGTTACGAAACGGCTGTTGGCGAACGCGGACTGAAGCTGTCGGGCGGGGAAAAGCAGCGGGTCGGCATTGCGCGCACGTTGCTCAAGGACCCACCCATCCTGTTGCTGGACGAGGCGACATCGGCATTGGATTCTGAAACCGAAGCCGACATTCAAGACGCGCTGATGCAAGCTGGCCGTGGGCGCACCGTGATTACAATCGCGCACCGGCTCAGCACAATCGCCGAGGCGGATCAGATCATCGTGTTGGAAAAAGGCGTGGTTGTCGAACGTGGCACGCATGACGCGCTGTTGGCGCGCGAGGGCCGCTATGCGCAACTGTGGCGTCGCCAGCAGTCTGAAGAAGAGATTTGAACGCGGTTACTCAGGCTTTTTGTCGCGCGCGGCTTTTTCTTCGCGGGTCAGCTTCTGGTTCCATACATTTTTGCTTAGCCCCAACTCGCTGGGCGGCGGTTTGGTTTTGCCGACACTGATTTTTCCGCCCTTGTTCAGAAATTCCTGAATGAGCGCGTCATCGGTGGTTTTCTTTGGAACAGTTTTCATTTCTTACATCTACCGCCTGCATCTGCTTTAGGCAACGACGGGTTTGCCAAATCATGCGCGCAGACTGTGTTTGACCAATTGCGGCCAACGGGCCTAAGCTGGGCAACCGACATCGAGGAGACAGCGCGTGGCAATCGAGACCTATCTTCTCTATCTCACCGCGGTGGCCATTTTCTTTGCGACGCCGCCCGATACGAGCCAGCTTTTGATCATTTCAAACAGCATCCGCTATGGTGTAAGGCGCAGCCTGTTCACGATTGCGGGCGATTTGACGGCCAATTGCCTGCAAATGACCGCTGCCGCCTTTGGGCTGGCGGCGATTATCGCGACATCGGCAAGTGCTTTTACGTGGATCAAATGGGCCGGGGTGGCCTATCTTGCTTGGATCGGTGTGCAGTTGATCCTGTCCAAGGCGCAAGTGCCTGAGGTCGAGGCCAATACCACGGGCCAGTCTTTCCGACTGTTTCGGCAAGGGTTCTTCACCTCCATGGCCAATCCGTTTGCGGTGGTGTTTTTCGGGGCCTTGTTCCCGCAATTCATCGATCCCACGATGCCGGTCCTGCCGCAGCTTTTCATACTGGGCGCGACCTATATCATTGTCGATGGCTCGATTTTACTTCTTTGGGGCTGGGCGGGCGCACGTGCGATGCGCAGGCTCAAGCGCGTGTCTTTTCAACGGGTGAACAGGCTTTGTGGGGGTCTGATGATCGCAGCGGCGAGCCTGCTTGCGACCCGCGATTTGAACCCGCAGCCTTGAAGGCTGCAGGCTGAAAACCATGCGTTTTTCTATTCAGCGGCGATGGCCTTTGACGTCAGCTTGTCCAGCGCGCCGGTCATCATCTGGATGTATTTCGCATCCGCAGGCAGGCCGTGTGTCGCGGCGAGGGTGGCCGGATCGTGATAGACCACATGCACGACACCTGCGTCATCCTCATAGGCCAGAACCCGCAGGGGCAGATCAAGCCCAGCCGTCGCACCGCCCTGCATTGCGGGCGTGCCCAGTTTGGGGTTGCCAAAGATCAGCAGTTGCGAGGGCGCAAGCTCCAGATCGACGGATGCAGCACCGGCAGCGTGGTCCACGCGCGCGAAAACCGTCGCCCCGGCCCCGGTGACAGCCGCCTCAAGGCGGTCCATTGTGAAACCCACGGCATGGGGGCTGGTCTTTTCGATCAGATCGGACGCAAAAGCGCTGGTTGCGCTGACGATCGTGATCAGTCCGGCGATGGCGGCAGTGTTCGGCATTGGTATTCTCCTTTGATATTCGCGCGCAAGCTAGCACGGCGCTGGCAAGATGTCCGTCACAGTGCTGTGAGGTGCCTCATTCGGCGGCTTTCAGCGTTGTGTCCGAGGGGCGGAGGGCAGGCGTGTCATCCCAGATCAGCTCGGTGTTTGAGACGCGGTTGGCATCGCGTTCCAGTGCCCAGTCGCGTGCCGCCCGTGAGGCGCGCCCCAGTGACAGCTTGGCCAGCAACGTGGCGACCCAGCGCACATAGGTCGTGGCCCAGACGCGGATGGCCAGCATCGACGGTGTCACCACCAGCGTCAGCACCGTCGCAATGCCGAGGCCAAAGACCACCGCCGTGGCGAGTTGCTTCCACCACAGCGCTGTCGGGCTGTTAACCGTGTACCCACCATCGGCAAAGTTCAGGCTGAGCCCGAGCATCATCGGCGCAAGACCTGCCATGGTGGTGATCGTGGTCAGCAATACGGGGCGAATGCGGGCTTGGGCGGTGCGAATGATCGCCTCGATCCGGGGCATGTACTGGCTGTATTCCTGATAGGTGTCGATCAGGATGATGTTGTTGTTCACCACAATGCCTGCCAGTGCCACGATCCCCGTTCCGGTCATGATGATGGAGAACGTCTGATCCATCACCAGCATCCCGATCAACACGCCCGTGGTCGACAAAACCACGGCCACAAGCACGAGGACGGCGTTGTAAAAGCTGTTGAACTGGGCCAGCAGGATGATGAACATCAAACCGAGCGCGGCGGAAAAGGCGGTTTGCAGGAACGCCGCACTTTCGGCCTGTTCTTCCTGATCGCCGGTCCATTCCCATTCAACACCATCAGGCAGGGGATTGGTGTCAAGCCACGCCGTCAGAACCGCGATACGTTCGTTTGCATTCACGGGCACCAGCCTGAAGCGCCCCTCGTCCAACCCGGACTGCAGCGCGTCGCTCTCGATATCAGCCCGAAATGTCCAACTGTAGCCTGTGCCGTCCGGTCCGGTGACATCCGCCACAGCGCCGGCTGGACGCAGCATGGCGAGGGTAAGCTCGCCGCCTGTGCCATCGGGATCGCCCACCACCTTGACCAGCCCCGGTGCCACATCCGCCTTCACATCAAAGTACCGCTTTTGAGCGATCCGGTTGATTTCGGCCAGTTTTGGCACCGGCGTGCGGGTGATGAAGTTGCTGAGCGGGACCAGCCCATCGGTGGTGCGCACTTTGAGCGTGTCGAGGGTGGACAGGAAGCGATCCTCAGCCGGGAGGCGGACGCGGATGTCGATTTCTTCGTCCGAACTGTCGATGCGCATGGTGTCAAGCAGCAGACCCCGTGTCACAAGCTGCACCATCGCGCCCACGATCTGCACGTCAGCGCCGTAGCGGCCCGCTTTTTCCACATCTACGTCGATTTGCCAATCGATGCCGGGCAGGGGGAGCGTGTCTTCGATCAGGGTCAGGCCGGGGGTGGCGTCGAACTGTGTGCGCGCGACTTTCGTGGCCTCTGTCAGGGTGTCAAAGCTGTCTGCCTTGAGGCGCAGATGGACGGGTTTGCCCGATGCGGGGCCTTGCGCCACTTCGAGGATTTCGGTTTTGATGCCGGGCAGTTGCGCTAATTGCTCGCTGAGTTCGGCAATCACGATATTGCCGTCAAGTTCTGGCCGGTCTGCGCGATCACCCCAGGGGATCGTCTCAAACTGAACCTGCCCGATCATGTCGTTCGGGGAGGCGGCACCGGAGGTATCCGTGTTCAACCCGCCTTCGCCTGCGAAAGAAAACGCGTTCATGACGCCGGGATGGGCCAGCACAATGGTTTCGGCGTCTTTGACCAGCACGTCTTTTTCCTCAAGCGACAGGTTGCCGCGCGCCAGCACATAGACAATGCCCTGTTCGGGTTCGGATTCCACAAAGAATTCAACGCCGTTGTTGTTGTTTGTGAAGTAGATCAGAACCGTGCCGACAAAGACGAAAACCGCCCCCGCCATCACCAGCGGCATGGCCGGGTTCCCGACGATTGCCGCCATCACATGGCCAAAGCCGGAGCGGCGATAGCCTGCGGTGATCTGCTTAGGCTCGGCGCTGAAGAGCCGCGCCGCCAGCCAGCGGCCCGCGCGTCCCATGCGCGTCAACAGCGCGAAGGTTGAGACCAGCAGCACCAGAAAACCGCCGATGGCAATGGCCACACAGGCCGCTGCCGCCACAAGCAACAAGAAGACCACAAAGAAGGTCGGGATCACGGAGCCGAGCAGGTTCAGCCCTTCCATCGCCGCAAACCGTGCGCTGATACCGTCAAACACCGGCGACAGCCCGGCCAACGTCGTCAGCATGAGGGCGGCAATCGGGAAAAGTGCGAGATGCAAATACCACACAAGGCCCGCAACCTCTTGCATGTACTGCGAAATCCAGCGTTCAAGCCGACCCGTAACGCCGCCCATGACCGGCAGATAGATCAGTGCCACGACCAGCGAGGCCGAAAGCACAAAGATCAGTGTGACGGGCAGCATCCCCATGAATTCGCCCGGCACGCCGGGCCAGAAGAGCATCGGCAAAAAGGCACAGAGCGTTGTGGCGGTGGAGGACACGATGGGCCAGAACATCCGTTTGGCCGCCTCCACATAGGCCTGCATGGGCCCCACGCCTTCTTGCTGGCGCTTGTCGGCATATTCAACGACCACGATGGCGCCATCCACCAGCATCCCCACCGCAAGGATCAGTCCGAACATCACGATGTTCGAGATGGAGATGCCCATCACGGCGAGAAAGGCGAAACACAACAGGAAAGACGTGGGGATCGCAAAACCCACCAGCAGGGAGGCGCGTATGCCAAGGGCCGCCAGAGAGACGATCATCACCAGCGCAATCGCCGTAAACACGGAGCCCTGAAGCTGCTGCACCATGCTGTCCACGATGCGCGACTGGTCGTTTGACGTACCCACATGCACCGCCGAGCGCAGCCCCTCCGGCCAGCGTTCGCTTTTCTCGGCCACGAGATCTTTGACCAGTGCGGCGGTGTCGATCAGGTTGAAGCCTTTGCGTTTGACCACCTGCAAGGCGACCGTGGTTTCCCCGTCAAAGCGCGCGGTCCCTGAGCGGTCTTCGAAGGTGAGGTTGATCTGTGCGAGATCGCCCAGCGTCACGACGCGGTCGCCATTGGTCTTGACCGGCAGGTTGTAGACATCGCGTGGTTCATCGAACGACGAGGGGATTTTGACGGCGAATGTGCCTTGGGCCGAATCCACCTCACCGGCGGCAATCAGCTGGTTGTTGTTCTGTACGGTCGAGATCAGCTCACTGGCGGTGACGTTGTAGGCCTCAAGACGCAGCGGGTCGATCAGCACCTCCAGCATCTCATCGCGCGACCCGGCGATACCTGCCTCCAGCACCGCATCCAGCGTTTCAATATCGTCCTGCAAGTCCTTGGCAATGCGCACCATTGTGCGTTCCGGCACGGGGCCCGACAGGTTCACGATGATGATCGGAAATTCGGAAAAGTTGATCTCATTGATCGAATATTGCTCTGCCCCATCGGGGAATTTCGCCTCGGCCTTGCCCATGGCGTCGCGCACATCGGCGAGGATTTTCGTCTTGTCCCAGCCAAATTCGAACTCAAGCGCTACGCCCGCGTAGTTTTCGGCGGCGGTGCCGCTCATGTCCTTCAGCCCGTCAAGGTCGGCAAGCTCCGTCTCCATCGGCTTGACCAGCAAGGTTTCGCTGTCTGCGGCGGAGATGCCGGGAAAGGGCACCGAGACGAAGAGCGCCGGTATCTCGATGTCCGGCTCACCTTCTTTCGGCAGCGTGGTGTAGGAGTAGGCGCCGACAACAATGCTCAGCAGGATAAACGCCACGATCATGCGTGCGCGTCCTGCGGCCCAGTCGACGATGCCGGTCATTGCACAAGATCCCGGTAGGTGGGGGCAACGCGCACGCCCGCAATCACATATTCCTGACCCAGAACGATTACATCAACGCTGTCCGCCAACCCGGTCAGCCAGACGCCTTGCGCAGTATCGCGCAGCAGTTGCACGGCATGAAATTCGACGATGGCGTTTTCGTCGATGCTGCGAATGCCCAGCACGCCGTCATCGTTCAATGTCAGGGCGGATTGTGGCAGCAGGTGGGCCGTTGCACCTTCGCCCGCGACCATAATCTCTGCGGTCTGACCATCAGAGATGTTCATGCCGGTGTTCGCAACCTCGATCTCAACGAGGAAGGTGCGCGTTGTCTCATCTGCGGCGCGCGACAGAAATGTCACCTGACCGGTGATGTTGTCTTGACCGGTGGCGAGCGTCGCGCGGGCTGACGCGCCGACCTTGACCCGCGCCACCTCGGTTTCCGGCACGAAAGCCACCAGCTTGACGGGATTAAGCTGTATCACCGTCGCGCACAGATCACCGGCTTGCAAAAGGGTGCCGAGTTCTGCGGTATCGCTTTCCAAAATACCCGAGAAGGGCGCGCGGATCATGAGGCGTTCCAATTCTTTTTCGGCCGTTGCAACACCGGCTTGCGCGCCTTCGATTCCGGCCTGTGCCGCTTGCACACCGGCACGTGCAGATTCAACCGACGCCAAAGCGGTTGCGACATTGGCCTCCGCATTTGCCACGCGCGTTGTTGAGGCAAACCCGCCTGCGCTGAGCTTGGTCGAAGCATTTTCATTGATGCGCGCCTCGGCCAGTTGGGCAATCGCCTGATCGAGGCGTGCCTTGGCTTCAGGCGCACGGGCGCGGGCCTCGTTCAGTTGCGCATTAGCCTGTGCCAAAGCCGTCCCACGGGTGGATTCGTCGAGCCGACACAAAAGCTGCCCCTCATCCACATTTTCACCTTTGCGCAGAGGCTCCGAAACGACGGTGGCGGATGTTTCTGATTTGACGTCCACAACGCGAGCAGCGCGGGTTTCTCCGCGCAGTGAAACGGCTGTGTCGATTTCCTGCGCTATGGATTTTTGCACGACCACCCTGACCAGATCACTGGCCGCCGCGTTTTCCTCAGCACCCGTGTCTTGCGAATCGTCCGTGTCTTCCGCTGACGCATCCTGCCCGAACAAAGCAAGCAAAGCACCGCGATCAACGATGGCAAAATACAAAGCTGCCGCCACTGCAATCGCTGCAATGATGGAAAAAATACGCATGAAAACTGCCTCGTTATGAACTTCCAGCCGTCAATGCGCCGCATCGGGTGTATTCTGTGACGTTTGAAAACTGGTTTTTGCGCTAAACCGATCAGTTCAGTTTAAAGATTTTTCCGACTGAGTGCAATGGCGCGCGCGGATAGAAAGTGCAGGGTCTTGGCTTGCCCGTCCGGTCACTGTAAGAGGAGCGACAAGCGAGCTTTGGCGGGGCAATATGAGCGACACAGACAGTTTCATCGATGAAGTCAACGACGAGGTCCGTCGCGACAAGTTTTACCTGATGCTGCGCCGTTATGGCTGGGTTGCGGCCTTGGTCGTGGTTTTGATCGTTGGTGGCGCTGCATGGAGCGAGTACCGAAAAGCGCAGACGCGTGCTGAGGCCGAACGTCTGGGCGATCAGATTTTGAACGCTTTGTCGTTGGGCGAACCCGCGACGCGTCAGGCTGGCCTTGACACCATTAATGCCGAAACACCCACGGCCAAAGCCGTTGTGCGCCTTCTGGCAGCCGCCGAGGCGCAGCAGGCCGGTGAGACCGACACAGCCTTGCAAGCGCTTGAGCAAGTGGCCGTAGACGGTGATGTGCCTGAAATCTACCGTCAGATTGCAGCCTTTAAATCGATTGTCCTGCAGGCCGACACGATGGATCCGTCAGAGCGTCGCCAGCAACTGGAAGCGCTGGCCGTACCCGGTGCGCCGCTGTCGTTTCTGGCACAGGAACAGATTGCGCTGATGGAGGTCGCAGCTGGCAACACGGATGCCGCCCTCGCACAGTATCAGTCCATACTGCAGGCAGCGGGCGTGAGCGCGGACTTGCAACAACGCGCCTTACAGGTGATTGTGGCGCTCGGTGGGACGCCCGAGCTGGATAACCTTCCTGATTTGGGGAACTGAACCGGCATGGCGCGCAGCTTGGGGATAGCCGCGCGCAGACTGCAGCGGGTAAATGGGGCGGAATGAAGTTTATGTTTTTTGCAACCCAAAAGCGTCTTTTTCGACCTTTGTCTGTGTTACTCGTTGCAACGGTTTTCCTCTCCGCCTGTGCGGAGGATGACTTCATATTGCCCGGCAAACGCGAAAGCGTCGACTCAGTGCTGAACGGGGTGGATGCGTCTGAGACCCTCGCGATTCAGAATGAGGCGCGTGCCATCTCTCTGCAGGCGGTGCAATCAAATGCCAGTTGGCCCCAGGCGATGGGTAGCCCGGAATTCCGTACGGCGCATCCCGCATTGGCGTCGCAGATCACCGAGATCTGGTCGGCGGATATCGGGGCCGGCGATGGGCGCAAACAGAGAATTGTCGCAACGCCGGTCGTGGGCGGTGGGCTGATTTACACCCTTGATGCCGAGGCGCTAGTCACGGCGACATCTCCTTCCGGACAAACGGTCTGGCAGTCAGATGTGCGCCCCGCAAGGGATCGCAGCGGACAGGCAACAGGCGGTGGTCTGGCCTTTGACAGCGGGCGCGTTTTCGTGTCGCTTGGATATGGCAACTTGGTCTCTCTTGATGCGGCAACCGGTGCCGAGCTTTGGCGTCAGCGCCTCGACGGAACTGCCTCCGGGACGCCCACGGTATTCGACGGTATCGTCTATCTGACCGCTGGTGATGATCGCGGCTGGGCTGTGACGGCGGATGAGGGGCGGCTTTTGTGGCAACTCACGGCCTCGCCAGATGTCACCAATGTGCTGGGTGCACCGGCCCCTGCCGTGGCAGGTGATCTCGCCGTGTTTGCCTTCGGCTCCGGCGAGGTTCAGGCCGTGTTCCGTCGTGGCGGTTTGCGGCGTTGGGATGCGTCCGTGCGCGGCGAGCGGCTCGGCACTGCACTTGGGAACATTGGCGATGTAACAGCGCCCCCGATGATCGTAGGAAACCGCGTTTATGTGGGCAACCAGTCAGGGCGTCTTGTGGCACTTACGCTTGATGCCGGTGCGCGGGTGTGGACGGCCAACGAGGGGGCTGCGGGTAATATCGTGGCTGCGGGCGACAGTATTTTCGTCCTGTCTGATTTGAATGAATTGCTGCGCCTTGATGCCTCTGACGGCAGCCGGATCTGGGGCGTGCCCCTGTCGCGTTTTGTAAAAGACAGGCCAAGGAAACGTGCAGAAATTTATACCCACCATGGGCCCATATTGGCCGGTGGACGGCTCTATGTGGCCTCTAATGATGGGTTCCTGCGCAGCTTTGATCCGGCCGGCGGGGCCTTGGTGAACAGCATTGAGATCGCGGGCGGTGCGACGACCAGCCCGGTGGTTGCGGGCGGCGTTCTTTATGTCGTGTCGTCAAATGGCCGATTGCATGCTTTCCGTTGACGCGGCTTTGGGGTAAAGCGCAGGATAATCCCTGACATCCGGAGCTTTTGCCATGTCTTTCACGCTCGCCATCGTAGGGCGGCCCAATGTGGGCAAATCCACGCTGTTCAACCGTTTGGTGGGCAAGCGCCTTGCCCTCGTGGACGATCAGCCCGGCGTCACGCGAGACCTGCGCGAAGGGGCGGCGCGGCTGGCGGACCTGCGGTTCACGGTGATCGACACAGCCGGTCTTGAGGATGTGACCGACGACAGCCTTCAGGGCCGGATGCGTCGCCTGACCGAGCGCGCGGTTGATATGGCAGACATCTGCCTGTTCATGGTGGACGCGCGGGTCGGCATTACGCCGACCGATCTGGTCTTTGCCGATATTCTGCGCAAACGCGCGGGGCACGTCATTCTGGCGGCCAATAAATCCGAAGGTGCGGCGGCGGATGCCGGTGTGATTGAGGCCTATAGCCTCGGTCTGGGGGAGCCGATCCGCCTGTCTGCGGAACACGGTGAGGGGTTGAATGATCTCTATACCCATCTGATGCCATTGGCGGACGCCTACGCCGAGCGGGCTGCCGAAGATGCGCCGGAGATTGATGTCACCCTTGACGAAGACAGCGGCGACATGGAGGCAGCCATCCGCATGCCGACCGCCAATAAGCCGTTGCAGGTCGCGGTAGTGGGGCGGCCAAACTCGGGCAAATCCACGCTGGTCAATCAGATACTGGGCGAGGATCGTCTGCTGACCGGTCCCGAAGCCGGGATAACGCGCGATGCTATTTCCCTGCGTATGGATTGGGTCGGACCTGAGGGGGACGTGATCCCCATGCGGATATTCGACACGGCGGGCATGCGTAAAAAGGCCAAGGTGCAGGAAAAGCTGGAAAAACTTTCGGTCGGTGATGGTCTGCGGGCTGTGAAGTTTGCAGAGGTGGTCGTCGTGCTGCTGGATGCCGCGATCCCCTTTGAGCAGCAGGATTTGCGTATTGCTGATCTGGCGGAGCGCGAGGGGCGTGCTGTTGTCGTCGCTGTGAACAAATGGGACATTGAGGAAAACAAACAAGCTAAGCTGAAAGACCTGCGCGAAAGTTTTGAGCGGCTTTTGCCACAACTGCGCGGTGCACCCCTGGTCACGGTCTCGGCGCGGACCGGGCGGGGGCTTGATCGGCTGCACACGGCAATCCTGCGCGCCTATGAGGTCTGGAACCGCCGCGTGACCACCGCGCAGCTGAACCGCTGGCTCGCGGGTATGTTGGAGGCGCATCCACCGCCCGCACCGCAAGGCAAACGGATCAAGCTGCGGTATATGACGCAGGCCAAAACCCGCCCACCGGGGTTTGTCGTGATGTGTTCGCACCCTGATAAAGTACCCGAAAGCTACAGCCGGTATCTGGTCAATGGATTGCGGGTCGACTTTGATATGCCCGGCGCACCGATCCGTTTGTGGATGCGCGGTCAGAACGACTCCAACCCCTATAAAGGGCGCAAGAAAGCGCCGCCCTCAAAGCTGCGCAAACACACGGACGGGCGGCGTAAGGACTAGGTTTGCGTGGCGTTTCCAGCGCGCCATGCTTTCCAGACCGGCAGGATCAGGGCCAAGGCACCACCCCCGGCAAGCGCTGCAACGGTCGGGTAGGTGGTCATATTCTGCACAACGATTGCGACCAGTGCCCAGATGACGGCGATGCCATAGCTCGGGGCGCGTCGCAGCTGATTTTGCACGGCTGAGGCAATAAGTAACGCCATGAATATAAACACAAACGCAGCCGTCTCATCGCCAAGGTATCCATAGCCCGCTGCAACCAGCCCGAGGGCGACACAGCTCGCAGCACTCAGCCAGCCCGCATAAAGGCCGACCGGCCCCAGCGCCCAGCCCCGATCATCGCGTGGCGCGCGAAACAGCGCGATCAGCGCGGGGATCAACATAGCCCAGATCAGAATGGCGGCCCAGACCGGGCTGACGACAGCCACCGGCAACCAGATCGACCCGACCGCCAGTGACACACAGAGCGGGGCGCGCATGGCGTGCCACGTTGGGTCCTCGCGTCGTTTCCACAGGCCAAACCCCATCCCCAGCAGCAACCACAGATAAATGATGCCCCAGACCGCAAAGGCATAGCCTGCGGGCTGCACCGGCGGGTCCATTTGCGGAATGGGAAACTGGTCTGCGTCAAAACCGCCAAAGTCAGGCACCCAGAGGGTGGACCCTGCAAAGGTCAGGCAGAGCAGCACAGCAAGAAAGGCAATTGGTTTTGTCATCATTCATCCCTTTGCACGCGAAAACGCCCCACTGAGATTAAAGCAGCGCGCGGTGGCGTAACCGGCCCCCAGCGTTTCGAGGGTAGGTCTAGAGCTTTCATGAGGAGAAGCAAATGGCCGTGATTGCGATATTCTGCGATGGCACATGGAGCACGCTGGAGAGCGGCGCACGCACGCATGTGGCGCGACTGGCCGGGGCCTGCGCCGACTCCAAAACGCAAAAGATCATCTATGTCCCCGGCGTCGGCACCGGCAGCGGCATGGTGAGCGGGCTGGGGCGGTGGCTTTCCAAGGTGGGGGGCGGGTTTTTCGGCTGGGGTCTGAACCGGAATATCAAGATCGCCTATCTCGCCCTGTGTGAGGTTTATCAACCGGGTGACAAGATCATGATATTCGGGTTTTCGCGCGGAGCATATACCGCGCGATCCTTGGTCGGGAAGATCCGAAAATGCGGTATCTTATCCGATCCGACGCCGGAAAACCTGGCGTCCGCCTTTCGGCTCTACCGCTCACGGGGGCCACGCAATGCGCCTGATATGCCGCATGTGCGGGCCAAACGGCGACGGTTGTCGCCTGATTACGCGACCAGTGCGGTCGATGTGATCGAACGTGCCGATCACAGCTATCTGGTGCGCATCACATACCTTGGGGTGTGGGACACAGTGGGGGCGCTGGGGATCCCGAGTATGGTTCTGGGCCGTCTCGCCACCGTGTGGAATAGGCGCCATGCGTTTCATGACACGTCGCTGTCGCATCTCGTGGAACAGGCCCGTCATGCGCTGGCCTTGGATGAAAAACGCAGGCTGTTCACACCAAGCCTGTGGGATAACCTTGACCCGTCAGAGGCAGGTCCGGGGCTCAATCGCGGTGATCAGAGTGATACGCGCCACTATCAACAGGTTTGGTTTGCGGGCAATCACAGCATCGTTGGAGGCTCGGTTGCACCGCAAGGTCTCGCGTCTGCATCGCTGGGTTGGATATTTAAGGCGGCATCCGGCGCGGGGTTGGAGCTGAAGCCGGGGCATCAAATTCCGGACGCTGCGATTGACGCGGTCGCCGTGGCGCAGGACATGTACCGCCTGAACCGGTTGTACCATCTGTTTCCATGGCTTGTTGCATGGCGAGCGGGGCCGTGTGATGCCGGCAACCTGCACCCGACCGTCCGGTTGCGCGCTGTTTTGATGCGGTCCTACCGGCCAAAATCATTGCGCACGGCGCTGCCAAGGCTTTTTCGCAAGGTCTGAATCCGATTGCGCTTGTGAGGCATAGGGCTTGCACGGTAGGAACTGCGCCAGTCACAGACAAGGCGCAGGCATGGCACACCAAACCGAAGACGAAGTTCTGGCACGTGTTGCACCCTCCATGGGGCGACGTATTCTCGGGATCGGCATGCTGTCTTTTCTGGCGGTCCTCGTGATTTACGTGGCCATCGTTTCGCCGCCATCGTTGGGGTGGCAGGTGTTTTTGATCGCGCTTGGTGCGGGCTCGCTCACGGTTGCGAATGCGATGCGCAAATCGACCCGCCAAACGCTTGAATTGACGCGCACCGAACTGCGCGACGATGCGGGCACCGTGTTGGTTCGCATCGAAGATATATCATCAATCGACCGGGGGGCTTTTGCCTTCAAGCCGTCAAACGGGTTTTTACTGCGGTTGACAAAACCGCATACGCGCGACTGGCGGCCCGGTCTTTGGTGGCGCTCTGCGACGCGTGTTGGCGTCGGGGGGATGACCCCGATGCGTGCGACAAAATACATGGGCGAAATCATTGCGATCATGTTGGCCGAGCGCGAACAGAAAGACTGACGCCGATTACCCGGTGGTCACGGCAGGGATTCACGTCCCTTTAAACCGTCATCCTGTATATTTTGACGATGCCTAAAAAACTGGCAATTCCACCAGTGCGGGCATAGTGTCGCAGACATGTGACCGTCGGCGCATGTCCGTATTGCAGTTCAACAGGAGAACGAACGTGAATAACCCCGCCTCAGAGCCAAGCTTTCGCGAAAGCGTCGACCAGATGTTCAACCGGGCTGTCAGCCTCATGGATTTATCGCCCGGATTGGAAGAAAAGATCAGGGTATGCAACGCGACTTACACGGTGCGTTTTGGCGTGCGGCTGCGGGGCGAGATCAAGACTTTTACTGGCTATCGCTCAGTTCATTCCGAACATATGGAGCCTGTCAAAGGCGGCATCCGGTTTTCCCTTGGGGTGAACCAGGATGAAGTCGAAGCGTTGGCCGCATTGATGACCTATAAATGTGCCTTGGTCGAAGCGCCCTTTGGTGGTTCAAAAGGGGGACTTTGTGTCGATCCGCGCGAGTATGATCCGCATGAGATGGAGTTGATCACCCGCCGCTTTGCCTATGAGTTGATCAAACGCGATCTGATTAATCCCAGCCAGAACGTCCCGGCACCGGATATGGGAACGGGCGAACGGGAAATGGCGTGGATTGCGGATCAGTACAAACGGATGAATACGACGGATATCAATGGCAACGCCTGTGTGACTGGCAAGCCGTTGAATGCGGGGGGGATTTCCGGCCGGGTGGAGGCAACGGGGCGCGGCGTGCAATATGCCCTGCGTGAGTTTTTCCGCGACGGTGAAGGGATGAAGAAAGCCGGGCTGAAGGGATCGCTTGATGGTAAGCGCGTGATCGTTCAGGGGCTTGGCAATGTGGGCTATCACGCCGCCAAATTTCTGAACGAAGAAGACGGTTGCGACATCGTCGGGATCATCGAACATGATGGTGCGCTTTATAACCCCAAGGGTCTCGACGTTGACAAGATACGTGCATGGATTTCCAAACACGGCGGAATTGCGGGATATTCGGACCGCCATCAGGTCGCGGATGGCAACAAGGTCCTTGAGGAGCCCTGCGATATTCTGATCCCGGCCGCGCTCGAAGGGGTCATTAACCTTGAAAATGCCAAACGCATTCAGGCGCCGCTGATCATCGAGGCGGCAAATGGACCGGTCACAGCGGGCGCCGATGAAATTCTGCGCGAGAGAGGCACTGTCATCATCCCGGATATGTATGCCAATGCAGGCGGCGTGACCGTCAGTTATTTTGAGTGGGTCAAGAACCTCAGCCATATTCGATTTGGCAGGATGCAGCGGCGTCAGGAAGAATCGCGCCACCAGCTGTTGATCAACGAGTTGGAGCGTTTGTCGAGGGACAAGGAACTGAATTGGGAACTAAGCCCGAATTTCAAGGACAAGTATCTGCGTGGCGCGGATGAGCTTGAATTGGTGCGTTCTGGTCTCGATGACACGATGCGCATTGCCTATCAATCCATGGCGCAGGTCTGGCATGAGCGCGATGATGTGGAGGATTTGCGTACGGCGGCCTATCTGGTCTCGATCGGAAAAGTGGCCGCGAGCTATCAGGCCAAAGGTCTGTAGGACATCAGGCGTCTGGCTCAACGTCCAGAGCATTCCAGCCAGACGCCACCAACCCATCTAGCTTTGTCCATTGTGCTGGTCCTTTCAGGGCTAGACTATAGCCTTTGGCCGTGTGTTAGGCCGCCTTGGCCGGGCTTGATCTCGATTGATACCCGTAGTTTTCGGGCTGAAATACGCGCGATATAGGTGTGATTTACCTCGTACCCTCAATGATCCAAGGTTCTGGTTATCGTGGTCCCTGTCAGAGCCTGGGTTTGCAAAAAGCGACATGTCACGTCGTGTTCTTCCTATTACCAACCTTCTTGCGTTGTTAACCTGCCAGTGCAGCCTGTCCGCTTCAGGCGCAGATACAGAGGTTTTGATGCGGTTTTCAGGTCTGCGTGTCCTGCGCGAAGGGCTAACAGGGAATAAGGGCTGGGCGCCGCACTGGCGCGACCCTGAGCCCAAGGCGGAATATGACGCTGTCATTATCGGGGGCGGCGGGCACGGTTTGTCCACCGCATTCTATCTGGCCAAGAACCACGGCATGACCAACATCGCCGTGCTGGAAAAAGGCTATATTGGCGGGGGAAACATCGGGCGCAATACCACCATTGTCCGCGCCAACTACTACTTGCCCGGCAATCAGGAATTCTACAGCCATTCGCTCAAACTCTGGGAGGGGTTGGAGCAGGACCTGAACTATAATGTCATGTTTTCCCAGCGTGGCATCATCAACCTGTTTCATTCCGATGGGCAGCGCGATGCTTTCGTGCGGCGCGGCAATGCGATGCGCGCGCAGGGCGATGATGCAATCCTGCTGGATCGCGAAGGGGTGCGCGCGCATCTGCCTTATCTGGATTTTGAAAACAGCCGCTTTCCGATTTATGGCGGGCTTTTGCACGCCCGTGGGGGCACTGCGCGCCATGATGCGGTTGCATGGGGCTATGCGCGCGGTGCGGACGAAAGAGGCGTCGATCTGCTGCAGAACTGCGAAGTCACGGGTATCGACATTGAAAACGGCGCGGTGCGCGGGGTGCAGACATCACGCGGTGTGATCCGCGCCAAGAAGGTCGCCATCGTGACCGCCGGACGTTCTGGTCAGGTGGCCGCAATGGCTGGTATGCGACTGCCGATCGAAAGTCATGTGTTGCAGGCTTTTGTGACGGAAGGGCTGAAACCCTGCATTGACCATGTGATCAGCTTTGGGATGGGGCATTTCTATATCAGCCAGTCCGACAAGGGCGGGCTGGTTTTTGGCGGCGATCTTGATTTCTACGCCTCCTATGCGCAGCGCGGCAATCTGCCCATGGCCGAACATGTGATGGAGGCGGGCATGACCCTGATGCCGATGATCGGCAAGGCAAAGGTGTTGCGGTCGTGGGGGGGGATCATGGATATGACACCAGACGGCTCACCCATTATCGATACGACGGATACCGCCGGGCTCTTTGTCAATTGCGGCTGGTGTTATGGCGGGTTCAAGGCGGTGCCAGCGTCTGGATTCGCGCTGGCGCATCTGATGGCGACGGGCGCGCCGCATGAGACCGCGGCAGGCTTTCGCCTTGACCGGTTTCGCACAGGGCGCGGATTGATGGATGAAGAGGGCACGGGCGCCCAGCATAATCTGCACTGATGAACGAGGCTGGATAGATGCATATGAAAGGTCGTGAAAGATGAGGCTGACCTGTCCGCTGTGCGGCCCGCGAGACCGGCGGGAGTTTTGTTATCAGGGGGCGGCGCGTGCCTTGGACCGGCCCGTGCCGGATGCGGGTGCCGACGTTTGGGACGATTACGTACATCTGCGCGACAACCCGGCAGGCGAAACCAGAGACCTGTGGCATCACGAAGCAGGCTGTGGCGCATGGCTGGTCGTGACGCGCAATACAGTGACACATGACGTGACGGACGTGCGCCTCGCCCGCGATGAAAGAGCAACGCCGTGAGGATCGCGGGAAAAGGGCTGGTCGATCGCAGCACAAAGATACGGTTTCAGTTCGACGGTGTCGGACATACCGGTTTTGCGGGCGATACGGTGGCATCTGCGCTATTGGCCAAGGGCCAGCGGTTGATGGCGCGCTCCTTCAAGTATCACCGCCCGCGCGGCGTGATGACAGCCGGGAGCGAAGAACCAAACGCGCTGGTCACCGTGGGGCAAGGTGCTGCGCAGGACCCCAATGTGCTCGCGACCGTACAAGAAATTTACCAAGACCTGCAGGTGCATAGCCAGAACGCATGGCCGTCGCTGTCTTTCGATGCGATGGCGATCAACGACTATTTGTCGCCGTTTCTGGGCGCTGGTTTTTACTATAAAACCTTCATGTGGCCGCAGAGCTTTTGGGAGAAAATTTACGAGCCGGTCATCCGAAAGGCTGCTGGGTTGGGCGGGTTGAGCGGTTTGCCCGCCGAAGAGCGTTACGAAAAGACTTTTGCCTTTTGCGATGTCCTTGTGATCGGGGCTGGGCCAACAGGGTTGATGGCGGCGCTGAGCGCAGGTCGGGCAGGGGCAGATGTGATCCTCGCTGACGAAGACAGCCTGCCGGGCGGGCGGCTGAATGCTGAAACCCATACGGTTGACGGGATGCCGGGCCATGCTTGGGCGGCGGCGATCTGTGCTGAATTGGGCAGTATGCCCAATGTGCGCGTCATGACCCGCACAACTGTGACCGGGGCCTATGATCAGGGGACCTATGCCGCTCTAGAACGCTGGCCCGGTGCGCCGATGAACGGACATCCGCGCGAGACATTCTGGCGCATCGCAGCGCGCCGCACCATTCTTGCAGCAGGTGCGCTTGAGCGGCAGATCGCCTTTGCCAATAATGACCGCCCCGGCATCATGACGGCCAGTGCCGTGCGCGCCTATCTTAACCGCTGGGGGGTTGCGGCGGGAAAACGCGTTGTGGTGTTTGGCAATAACGATGATGCGCATCGCACAGCGTTTGATTTGTCTCATGCCGGGATCGAAATTGCGGCGCTGGTGGATGCGCGGGAGGATGCAGGCGTCGGCACGGCGGACTTCCCGGTAATTACAGGCGCGGTGGTCGAAGATACCAGCGGCCGACTGGGCCTCAAATCCATCAATGTCAGAACGTGCGGTGGCGTTCGGCATATCGACGCGGATTGTCTGGCGGTTTCGGGCGGGTGGAACCCGACGGTGCATCTGACATGTCATATGAATGGCCGCCCGACATGGGCGCCTGACATCGCCAGCTTTGTCCCAACGCCGGGTGCTGTTCCCGGATTGGTGGCTGCGGGCGCTTGTGCCGGCACTTTTGGCACGGCAGGGTGCCTCGCGTCGGGCGCGCAAGCTGCCGCTGAGGTCTGCAAAGCCTTGGGGCTTAAGGTCAAAACAGCAGATATCCCACCCGCAGAAGATGCCGCATATGAGATTAAACCGCTCTGGGCGGTGCCCGGTACAGGGCGGGCGTGGCTTGATTATCAGAACGATGTTTCAGTTAAGGATATCAAACAGGCGGCAACGGAAAACTTCCGGTCTGTTGAGCATATGAAACGCTATTCCACGCAAGGGATGGCAACCGATCAAGGCAAGAATTCCAACGTCACCGCCCTTGCCGTGCTGGCGGATGCGACCGGTCGCGGCATCCCTGAGACCGGCACCACGACGTTTCGACCACCCTATAGTCCCGTCGCCATTGCCGCGATGGGGGCCGGGGGGCGTGGCATGGGCTTTGCGCCGCGCCGGTTTACCACGTCGCATGCGGCAAGCGTGGCGCGCGGCGCCCCGATGATCGAAGCGGGTCTTTGGTACAGACCAAGTTATTTTCCCGCGGCGGGAGAGGCCACATGGCGCGAAGCCTGCGACCGCGAAGTACAGATGGTGCGCGATCACGTTGGCGTCTGCGATGTCTCGACCCTTGGCAAGATCGACATTCAGGGGCCAGATGCGGGCCGCTTTTTGGATTTTGTCTACACCAACACGTTTTCCACGCTTAAAGTGGGGTGCGTGCGGTACGGCCTGATGCTGCGTGAAGATGGCCATGTGATGGATGATGGCACGACCGCACGACTGGCAGAAACGCATTTTCTGATGACAACGACGACGGCGGCGGCAGGTCCGGTCATGCGGCACCTCGAATTCGTGCATCAGGCCCTGCGGCCTGAACTTGATTTGCGCTTTACCTCTGTGACCGAGCAGTGGGCGCAATTCGCCGTTGCGGGTCCGAAGTCGCGCGATTTGCTCAATGGCGTTTTGTCTGAGCCGATAGACAACACGGGCTGGCCGTTCATGTCCTGCGGCCCGGTCCGCATCGGGGATGTGGCGGCGCGGCTGTTTCGGATATCTTTCTCGGGGGAGCATGCCTATGAGATCGCCGTTCCTGCCCGCTTTGGGGCCAGCCTGTTTGAGGTGCTGGTTGCACGGGCGCAGGACATGCAGGGCGGTGCCTATGGTATGGAGGTGCTGAACGTCCTGCGTATCGAAAAAGGGCATATCACCCACGCGGAAATCCACGGGGCAACAACGGCCTTTGACATTGGGTTTGAGCGGATGATCAGCGCGAAAAAAGATTGCATCGGCAAGACCATGGCCGCCCGGCCCGGTTTGGTGGGAGCGCAGCGCAGCCAGCTTGTCGGTGTCAAACCCGTTCTCCCGGCGGATGATTTGACGGCGGGTGCGCATCTTTTTGCACGCGCAGCAGCGGCCACGCGAGAAAACGACGAAGGCTATATGACCTCCGTGGCCTATTCGCCCGCGATGGGTCACCCGATCGGCCTTGGGTTCTTGGTCAATGGCCGCGCGCGTCACGGCGAAATTGTGCGCATGGTCGATGCTTTGCGCGCAAAGGATCTTTTGGTTGAGATCTGCGCGCCGGTTTTCATTGATCCGGAAGGAGGGCGCTTACGTGGTTGAACTAAAGGCACGATCGCCGTGTTTCGACATGCTGCCTCTCAAGGTTGGGCATCTCGCGCTTGCCGAAATCAACCCAGGTGTGCTGACGTCCGTAACCCCGTTTGCCGGTCAGCAGGATGCCGTATCTGACGCACTGACGCAGGCGTATGGTCTGGCGTTTCCGGCCCCCAATCGCATGTCAGCTGCGGCCAAGGCCCGTGCGATCTGGTTTGGACTGGACGCAACCCTTTTGATTGGTCCGCCTGCTCCGTCCGGGTTGGATCGCATCGCGGGGATTACCGATCAGTCCGACGCGTGGGTTTGCGTTGACCTGTCTGGCCCCGGACACGAAGATGCACTGGCGCGGCTTGTACCGGTTGATATGCGCATCCAGAATTTTCCTGTGGGTCAGACGGTGCGCACTCTTTTGGGCCATATGAACGCCTCTATTACGCGTACAGCACAGGACGCGGTGCTGATCCTCGTTTTCAGATCCATGGCCGTCTCACTGGTGCATGACCTCAAAGAAGCTATGGAAGCCTGCGCGGCGCGCGGTTAACATGACAGACGTCACATTAAAGGAGTTCGAAAATGTTGCGTCTTACACTAGCTGCCATAATGGCCTGCACTGCGGTTCCTGCTCTGGCGGATGTGGACAAAACGGAATCCTGCGGTTTTCAGGCGCAGGTCGTTTCGGCGGTCCAGCAAGCGCGGTTGGATAAGGTCAAGGAACGCAATGTGGAAAAAACGATTCTCGCTGCAGATCCGACGTGGCCTGCGAATTACAGCAATGCGATCCCGCTCATCACGCCTTGGGTTTACGAATTGCCGATGAAACAAGTGCGCGACAATGATCTGAGCGAGATCTGGAACCAGAACTGCCTCGGTCAGTGAATGGCCTTGTGGGGTTTTGCGCTGCGTAATGCCGCGACGCTGACTCCGCTGGACTCTCTGCGTGGCTGGCCTGATAATTGAGCCATGAGCCTGCCGCCCGGATTTTTAGATGAACTGCTTTCCAGATGCAGTATTACCCAAGTGGTTGGGCGCAAAGTCATGTGGGATGCGCGCAAATCCAATCAGGGCAAAGGTGACATGTGGGCGCCTTGCCCTTTCCATCAGGAAAAAACTGCGTCTTTCCATGTGGATGACCGAAAAGGATTCTATTATTGTTTCGGCTGTCATGCAAAGGGGAATGCAATTTCCTTTGTGCGCGAAACCGAAAACGTCGGCTTTATGGAAGCGGTGGAAATTCTGGCGGGCGAGGCCGGAATGCCGATGCCAGAACGGGACCCGCAGGCGCAGCAAAAAGCGGATCGCCGCACGCAGTTGGCGGAGGTCATGGAACTGGCGGTCAACTATTTCCGGCTGCAGCTGAACACCGGTGCTGCCGCTGAGGCGCGCAACTATCTGGAGCGTCGCGGTCTGAGGTCAGAGACACTGGAGCGATGGGAAATCGGTTATGCGCCGGATCAGTGGCAAGGCCTTTGGGATCACCTGAAAGCCAAGAATGTTGAGGATGAACTGATCCTTGCAGCAGGGTTGGCCAAGCCTTCCACCAAAGGTGGCAAACCCTATGACACGTTCCGTGGGCGCATCATGTATCCCATTCGCGATGCACGCGGGCGGGCGATTGCGTTCGGCGGTCGGGCGATGGATCCGAATGATAACGCCAAATATCTCAACTCGCCCGAGACTGAGCTTTTTGACAAGGGCCGCAGCCTGTATAATCAAAAAGAGGCACGCACCGCTGCGGGCAAAGGCCAGCCCCTGATCGTGGCGGAGGGGTATATGGATGTCATTGCCCTTGATTCTGCCGGGTTTAACGCCTCAGTCGCGCCTTTGGGAACAGCCATCACCGAAAGTCAGTTGCAGATGCTGTGGCGCATATCACCCGAGCCGATTGTCGCGCTGGATGGCGATACTGCGGGGTTACGCGCGGCGATG
Organism: Roseobacter litoralis Och 149; assembly: GCF_000154785.2. Classification (NCBI taxonomy): domain Bacteria; kingdom Pseudomonadati; phylum Pseudomonadota; class Alphaproteobacteria; order Rhodobacterales; family Roseobacteraceae; genus Roseobacter; species Roseobacter litoralis. The sequence continues at coordinate 2,981,870 of NC_015730.1, read as the reverse complement.
CGGTTGATTGATCTCGCCCTGCCTTTGCTTGAAGCGGGGCGGTCCTTGCGATTTGCGATTATGCCGGCTGGGAAGGACCCGGATGATTTGCTGCGCGAACAAGGGGTTGCGGCGCTGCAAAAGCTACTCGATGAGGCCATGCCGATGGTCCAACTTTTGTGGCAACGTGAGACAGAGGGTGGCGTCTTTGACAGCCCAGAGCGCAAAGCGACCCTTGAAAAAGCCCTGCGTGACAAAGTGATGCTTATCAGGGATCCGTCGATCCAAAGCCATTATGCTCAGGCATTGAAAGATATGCAGTGGCAATTGTTTCGCCCACAGCGGAAAAATAATCCGGTCTGGCAAAAAAACAGGCGGCAATGGGGGAGCTCCCCTGCCACGCCGCTTACGTCGACCAAAGCCTCTGCACTGGCCAGCGCACAGACGATTGACGTGACCGAAGCCCTGCGTGAGGCGGTTTTGCTTGCTGCTTTCGCGACGTGCCCCTCGGTCATCGAAGACTTTGAAAGTGATCTGGAGCGCATGAACTGCACGGACCGCACCCATCAAGCGTTGCGGGACCTTCTTTTGCGCAACATGTCTGCTACGGAATCCGAAATCCGTGCCTTAGTTTCTGAAACTCTTGGGCCGAACACCCTTGAAAATCTGTTGGCCCAGAGCCATGTCGCTATCGTGCCCTGCATCCGAACGCCCGGCGATGCGGAAAAGGTCCGGATGACGGTTGCGGAAGAGTTCGCAAAGTTGAGCGCAACCCGTGGATTAAACGCAGAAATCGCAGAGGCGTCGGAAGACATGAGTGGTTTGGCGGATGAAGGGCTGACCTGGCGGCTGTCGCAAGCGGCCAAAGCAGCTGAAAATGCCCTGAAAAGTGTTCATGAGGACCGGGCAGAATACGAAACAGGTGCAAATGGGGCGCGAATCAGTCGGGATGAAAGAAACACTCTGGACGCCCTGCTGGAGTCGATTAAATCCCAAAAACCGCATGGTTAACCATATTTGAAGAGTAAAGCGTGAAATAGTGGTGCTTAACGGGTGGTCGAATCACCCAAAACGCTAGATGATTCCCTTATGATTCGGGCAAGCGAATCAACATATTCTGTGAGGAGCAGCGCATGGCCGCCAAAGATACCAACGACGACGCAAAGCCAGACGATCAGGATGCGGGACATTCGCTTGATATGAGCCAGACTGCGGTCAAGAAAATGATCGCTGAGGCGCGCGAGAAAGGCTACATCACCTACGACCAGCTCAACACTGTGCTGCCGCCCGATCAGGTGAACTCCGAACAGATCGAAGATGTGATGTCGATGCTGTCTGAAATGGGCATCAACATCATCGAAGACGAAGATGCCGAAGAAGAAGAAGCCAAAGGCTCGACCGAGCTGGCGACCACTGAAGGCACCCGCGAAGTCACGCTTGGGTCCGGCACGAGTGAGAAACTGGACCGCACGGACGATCCGGTGCGCATGTACCTGCGCGAAATGGGGTCGGTTGAACTGCTGAGTCGCGAAGGCGAAATCGCGATTGCCAAGCGGATCGAAGCCGGTCGCAACACAATGATTTCAGGGCTTTGTGAAAGCCCGCTGACCTTTCAGGCGATTACGATCTGGCGCGACGAACTCTTGTCTGAGGACATTCTGCTGCGCGATGTGATTGACCTCGAAGCGACATTTGGCAACCAGTTGGACGAAGACGTCAGTGTTGGCGAGCCGGTTGTCGCGACAGAAGGGGCGGCCCCTCAAAAAGAAGAGGCGAGCCCGGAGCTTGATGCCGATGGCAATCCGATTGCCAATGACGACGACGATGATGAAGACGAACAGGCCAACATGAGCCTCGCGGCAATGGAGGCGGCGTTGAAGCCGCAGGTGCTTGAGGCGCTTGATATCATTGCCGACGACTATACCAAGTTGAGCGAGATGCAGGATAGCCGGATTTCGGCGACACTGAATGAAGACGGCAGCTTTAACGCAGGCGATGAGGCTTTGTATCAAAAGCTGCGCTCAGAGATTGTTCTGTTGGTCAACGAATTGCACCTGCACAACAACCGTATCGAAGCGCTTATCGACCAGCTTTACGGCATTAACCGTCGGATCATGCAAATCGACTCCGCGATGGTGAAACTGGCGGATCAGGCCCGTATCAACCGGCGCGAGTTCGTCGACGAATACCGTGGGTATGAGCTTGATCCCAATTGGATGGAGCGGATGGCCGAAAAATCCGGTCGCGGCTGGCAGATGTTCATCGAACGCTCCAGCGACAAGGTCGAAGAGCTGCGCACGGATATGGCCCAGGTTGGTCAGTATGTGGGCCTTGATATCTCCGAATTCCGCCGGATCGTGCAGCAGGTGCAAAAGGGCGAGAAAGAAGCGCGTCAGGCCAAGAAAGAAATGGTCGAAGCCAACCTGCGGCTCGTCATTTCCATTGCCAAAAAATACACGAACCGCGGCTTGCAATTCCTTGATCTTATTCAGGAAGGCAACATCGGCCTGATGAAGGCCGTTGATAAATTTGAATACCGCCGGGGGTATAAATTCTCGACCTATGCCACGTGGTGGATCCGACAGGCGATCACGCGATCTATTGCGGATCAGGCGCGGACAATCCGTATTCCTGTGCATATGATCGAGACGATCAACAAACTGGTGCGCACGGGCCGCCAGATGCTGCACGAGATCGGGCGTGAACCGACGCCTGAGGAACTGGCTGAAAAGTTGCAGATGCCGCTTGAGAAAGTGCGCAAGGTGATGAAGATCGCCAAGGAGCCGATTTCTCTTGAGACGCCGATTGGCGACGAGGAAGACAGCCAGCTTGGTGACTTCATTGAGGACAAGAATGCCGTTCTGCCTTTGGACAGCGCCATTCAGGAAAACCTCAAGGAAACCACGACCCGCGTTTTGGCATCACTCACCCCGCGTGAAGAGCGCGTATTGCGCATGCGTTTCGGCATCGGGATGAACACGGACCATACGCTCGAAGAGGTAGGACAGCAGTTCTCGGTCACCCGCGAACGCATCCGCCAGATTGAGGCGAAAGCACTGCGCAAACTCAAGCATCCGAGCCGATCACGCAAGCTGCGGAGTTTCCTCGATCAGTGAGCTACGACTTACTGTATTTTTGGCGGACCATTAGATCAAAGTTACCGGATGCGTACGCTGTTATGCACGTCGTGCTTGCAGCAAGTGGTATTGCCTATGTCGTATTGTTTATGTGGCTGGGGGCAATACGCTTTGTTCCAGCTGCAGATGCTGGCGACTTTGTGCGACACTTCACAGGTCTTGCATCTCTTGCTTTCTTTGCCCTTTTATGTTGGCCGCTAGTAATCCCGGGTTGGCTTGATGCATTTGGAGACCGGGTTCTTGGCGTTCTCCGGAAGCCTCCGGCGACCTACAAACGAGATGTGCCAGTTGGGCGTTCGGGATGGGTGCCGGTCATTGTGTTCATTTCTCCTCTCGTACCATGGTTCGGATTCACGGCGCTCGTAGTGCTGTGGTTTCCAATGGCGACGGTCTTGATGGATTCGCGGACGACCAATCAAGATTTTACAATTGGAAGGCTGAATCAAGAATACAGGATGGCCGACTATATATCACTGCCCGATCGTCTTCCGTTGGGTGGTTCTGTCTACAGGGTTCCTCATAATATCTGGCAACATGCAAAACCCGGTGACACAATCCGCCTGAATGGCACCGGCAACCGCTGGGGCGTTTTCTACGACGAGATCGAGTTGATCAAACAGCAATGACACAGTTCGCCGTTATCAGTCTTTTCCCTGCACCGCCGCCACGTTAAGCTTGGGCAAAGCCAAAAGGGGAGCGCGCATGTCATTTCTCAAAAAACTATTCGGCGGTAGCGGTGGCGGTGGGTCTGAGGCCAAAGCCCCGACTGAAACCCATGAGGGCTTTCTGATCACGGCCACACCAATGGCCGAAGGTCCGTCCTATCGCGTCTGCGCAACCATAGAAAAAGAAATCGACGGTGAAACGTGCAGCCACAAGCTGATCCGTTCAGATATGATTCAGGGGCTGGAAGACGCACAGGCGGCCAGTTTTCGCAAAGCGAAACAAGTCATCGACGAGCAGGGCGAGCGAATTTTTAGGTCTTAGAAACGCTCTGACGATTGGCCTTTCTGTGACAGATGTGTAGCGTCAGCACAGAAATTGGAATGGGTTAAATCTTGATGCTTCGCGCTATTCTGACAGGGCTATGCTGTGTATGTTTTTCCGTGCCCGCTGGGGCACAGCCCTACCGTGCGATAAACTGGCTGTATGTCGTCCCGGTGAGCCAGAACAGCTTTGAGGTCATCGATGACGGCAGGTCAAGCGCCAAGGACTTTTGGTGCGCGGGTTCGGATTATGCCCGCGCGTTTGGCTTGGATGGCGTGCGCAAGCGGCTTTATATCCTTGATCCCCTTGGAGATTCTAAAACAACGGCCGGTGCCAAGGGCGTGGTGTTTACGGTCAGCCCGGATGACGCGATGAAGAACACGCCATCCTCCTATTCCGTTTCCGTAAAACGCCGCAACGAAAACCTTGCGATCAGCCATGCGTATAACTTCTGCGACACTTTGTTGGACGGTGTCTTCGGTCGCTTCTGAGAAACCTATTCTTTCCAACCGAACAGGACATGAAAAGCGCGATGAAAACACAGTTTGAATTTCAAACAGACGGGCCCGGGCTTTACGAATTTACCGATCAGGTCGCTGCATGGCTCCGGCCCCGAGGCGACGGTCTGTTAACGTTGCTCGTGCAGCACACATCGGCCTCGCTGTTGATACAGGAGAACGCAGATCCGGACGTGCAAACTGATTTGCAGGCCTTTTTCAACCGATTGGTGCCACCTGCGGATGACGCAAAGATGTCCTACCTGATCCATACGGTCGAGGGCCCGGATGATATGCCTGCCCACATCAAGGCTGCGATCATGCCGGTGAGCCTGTCCATTCCGGTCGCGGCGGGGCAGCTTCAACTTGGCACTTGGCAGGGGATTTATCTGGTGGAACACCGCTGCCGCCCGCATCGCAGACGGGTGGTCGTGCACTTTAATGCTGACCGATAAGACACGGTTTTTGCCACAACATGTGGGATGATAATTCGCCTCTACCCAAAACTTAGGCGTTCGCCTATACTTGTGGATAAGTGGGGCGGTGATCCCACAACAAGAGGCAGAGACTGGAATAAGGGGGACGGCCGATGCGCTGCCCGTTTTGCGGAAATATTGATACTCAGGTAAAAGACAGCCGTCCTGCGGAGGACCATGTCTCCATAAGGCGACGCCGGTTTTGCCCGGCCTGTGGCGGGCGGTTTACCACCTATGAACGCGTGCAACTGCGCGATCTGGTGGTAATCAAATCTACCGGCAAACGCGAAGATTTTGACCGTGATAAACTTGAGCGGTCCATCCGGATTTCGATGCAGAAACGGCCCATTGATCCTGAGCGTATCGACCAGATGATCTCGGGTATTGTGCGCCGGTTGGAAAGCATGGGCGAGACCGACATCGGCTCAAAACAAATCGGTGAGATCGTGATGGAAGCGCTCGCGCGGATCGATACCGTTGCCTATGTGCGCTTTGCCAGTGTGTACAAGAACTTTCAGGCGGCAGATGATTTTGACAAATTTGTCAGCGAATTGCGCCCGGACGTTCCCGGCGACGAGTGACCGAGGCGTCCCGCTACATGGCGCTGGCCCTGTCGTTGGGGCGGCGGGGGTTGGGCCGTGTTTGGCCGAACCCGGCTGTGGGCTGTGTGATTGTCAAAGAGGACCGGGTTGTCGGGCGCGGCTGGACCCAACCGGGGGGCCGCCCGCATGCCGAGACGCAGGCCCTGGCGCAAGCCGGTGCGCAGGCGCGCGGTGCCGATGTCTATGTGACGCTGGAGCCTTGCGCACATCACGGCAAGACCCCACCCTGCGCAGCGGCGTTGGTCAAGGCGGGCGTTGCGCGTGTTTTCGCGGCCACCGGGGACCCTGACCCAAGGGTGCACGGTGCTGGTTTTCGCGCCTTGGAACAGGCGGGCATCCATGTTCAGTCAGGCATTTTGGAAGCGCAGGCGCGCCGGGACAACGCGGGCTTTTTTGCGCGCGTGGAACTGGATCGCCCCTTCATGACGCTCAAGCTTGCAGGCAGCTTTGACGGGCGCATTGCAACCGGCACAGGCGAGAGCAAGTGGATCACAGGCCGGCAGGCGCGCCGCGTGGTGCATGCATTGCGCGCGCGACACGATGCGGTGATGGTGGGCGCAGGTACGGCGCGCAAGGATGACCCGGCGCTGACCGTCCGGGACCTCGGCACCGCGTGGCAACCCGCGCGTGTTGTGATCAGCCGCAGGCTCGATGTGCCGCTGATGGGGGTCTTGGCCCGCACGGCGACTGAAGTGCCGGTGATCTTATGTCATGGCAAGGACGCCGACCCGCAGCTCATCCGAACCTGGCAGGATTTGGGGGCAGTTCTGTTGCCCTGCGCGGCGAAGGGTGGGCAATTGGACCCTGCGGATGTGATGCGCCAACTGGCGGGGCATGGTCTGACGCGGATCTTTTGCGAAGGGGGCAGCGCCTTGGCGGCGTCCCTGTTCGAGGCTGACCTCGTGGATGAGTTGATCGGCTTCACCGCAGGTCTGGCGATCGGGGCAGAGGGGTTGCCGTCGATTGGCGCCTTGGGGCTGAGCAACTTGTCGCGCGCGCCGCGATATGGCCTGCGCAGCACGCAGCGCATCGGTTCGGACATCATGCATATCTGGGAGCGCGCGCAGCCTGATTGACACGCGTCGCGATGAGCGGTTCTGCCACGCTTTGCGCGGTGCATCAACGGCAGCCATAAGGCCATGACGCGCTGCAGGGGCTTGTCAGCTTTGGGTCTCCCCGCTACGTCATCACAAACACCAGCACGGCGGAGCTTTCATGTTTACGGGAATCATTACCGACATCGGCACAATCATCGACCTCAAACAGGAGGGCGATCTGCGGGCGCGCATTCGCACGGGTTATGATACGTCCGGCATTGATATGGGGGCCTCCATCGCGTCGGATGGTGTCTGCCTGACCGTGGTTGATCTCGGGCCGGATTGGTATGATGTGCAGATCAGCGCCGAGACCGTGAGCAAGACGAACCTCACCCATTGGGCGGTCGGCGGTCACGTCAATCTCGAACGTGCCTTGCGTGTGGGGGATGAGTTGGGCGGTCATATCGTGTCGGGGCATGTGGACGGTGTTGCCGAAGTCGTCGCGGTGATGGATGAGGGCGATAGCACGCGGGTGACATTGCGCGCACCTGAGGCACTGGCACGGTTCATCGCACCGAAAGGGTCGGTGGCCCTCAACGGGACCTCTTTAACGGTGAACGAGGTCGACGGCAGGGACTTCGGAATCAACTTCATCCCCCATACGAAAGAAGTTACGACATGGGGTGGGGTCAGCGTTGGGGACGCCGTGAACCTCGAAATCGACACGCTGGCCCGTTACGTCGCGCGCCTTGCGGAAATGCCTGCGCATTGAACCGGGGGCGGCTGGTCAAGCCTTCTGGCTTGGTCTATGAGCCTGTCCCAGACAAAGAGGCGTGCTTGCTATGACATTTGAAACATCCGGCCCAATTGAGCGTGAGTTGCGCGACAGCATCTCACCCATCGAAGCGATCATTGAGGATGCGCGTCACGGTCGGATGTTCATTCTGGTCGATCATGAAGACCGTGAGAATGAAGGCGATCTGGTGATCCCTGCGCAATTTGCGGATGCACAGGTGATCAACTTCATGGCCACCCATGGCCGTGGGCTGATTTGTCTGCCGATGACGTCCGAGCGTATCGATACCTTGGGTCTGCCGATGATGGCGGTCAACAATTCGTCGCGCCATGAGACGGCTTTTACCGTATCGATCGAGGCGCGCGAAGGTGTCAGCACCGGCATTTCGGCCCCAGACCGGGCGCTGACGGTCGCCATCGCCATTGATGAGGACAAGGGTCAGGCAGATATTGCAACGCCGGGTCATATCTTTCCGTTGCGTGCACGTGCGGGCGGGGTGCTGGCGCGGGCCGGGCATACCGAAGCCGCGGTTGATATCAGCCGCTTGGCCGGGCTGCATCCCTCTGGCGTGATCTGCGAGATCATGAAGCCGGATGGCGAAATGGCGCGTTTGCCCGATCTTGTGAGCTTTGCGCAGGAACACGACCTGAAGATCGGCACGATCAGCGATCTGATCGCCTATCGCCACAAACACGACAACTTGCTGCGCCTGCGGGATGAGCGGATGGTCAGTTCCGTCTTTGGCGGTGAGTGGTGTATGCGGATTTTCTCGGATGAGATGACCGGCACCGATCATGTCATGCTGTCCAAGGGTGATATTTCGACACCGGAACCGGTGCTGGTGCGCACCCATGCTCTGAACGCGCTGGAAGACGTTCTGGGCCTTGGTCCCAGCCCGGCGGATGAGCTGCCGCGCGCCATGCAGATCATCGCCGAGGAAGGGCGTGGTGCGGTCTTGCTGTTTCGCGAACCGCACCCGAAACTGCGTCTGGACGACGATGACGAGGATGGGCCCCGCACGATCAAACGCACAGGGGTCGGCGCGCAGATCATGTCGACCATGGGGCTGCACGAACTTATCCTGCTGACCGACAGCCCGCAGACGAAATACCTCGGGCTTGAAGCGTATAACCTTTCCATCATCGGCACCCGCCCGATTACAAAGGACTGAACCATGGCTGCTCAAGAACAGCATTACGTCTTGCCGCGTCCGACATTCGAAAAGCCGGTGAAGATTCTGATCGTGGTCGCACCCTATTACAAGGACATCGCGGATAGCCTGGTGGCAGGGGCCAAAGCCGAGATTGAAGCGGCTGGCGGGTCTTGGGAAGTGGCGGAAATGCCCGGCGCGCTTGAGGTGCCGACGGCAATTGGCATGGCGGACCGGCGCAGTAATTTTGATGGCTATGTGGCTTTGGGTTGTGTGATCCGTGGCGAGACAACCCATTATGAGACGGTGTGCAACGACAGCAGCCGTGCATTGCAGCTTTTGGGGCTGCAGGGGCTGTGCATTGGCAATGGCATCCTGACAGTTGAAACGCGCGCGCAGGCCGAAGCACGCGCAGATGTCTCCGGTCAGAACAAAGGTGGCGGGGCGGCTGCTGCGGCGTTGCATCTGATCGCACTGGCGCGTAAGTGGTCCTCCGAGAGCAAGGGCATTGGCTTCAAGCCGCTGGGGCAAACGATCCAAATGGCCGGCGATATAGACGGAACTGACACGGTATGAGCGCGTTTCACGGGAACCTGTCGGGCAATCAGCGCCGCAAGATGAAATCCGCCGCGCGCCTTTATGCGGTGCAGGCGCTGTTTCAGATGGAGCATTCAGGCCAGACCATTGAAATCGTGCGGCGGGAATTTCTCGAGCACCGCTTCGGTGAGACATACGACGGGCAAGAGATGTTGGATGGTGATGTTGACCTGTTTGATACGGTCATCGAGGGGGCAGTGAACTTTCAGGCCCCGATAGATCAGATGACTGACCGTGCATTGGTGGCCAAATGGCCTTTGGGGCGCATTGATCCGACCTTGCGCGCCCTGTTTCGCGCGGCTGGCGCCGAATTGAATGGTAAAGACACGCCGCCAAAGGTTGTGATTTCCGAGTATGTCGATGTTGCGCGCGCATTTTTTGAGGACGGAAAAGAGCCGAAACTGGTCAACGGTGTGCTGGATCACATGGCACGCGAGGCCCGACCCGACGCCTTTTGAGGCTTGCCGGGGCCGTCTAGGGGGCTACGTTTCTGCTCTGAAGGAGCGACAGTCATGCCACGTGTTTTCAAACTCTACCTGATGAGTGCCCTGAACGGCTTTGGCATTTCGCTGGCCTTTGTGGCGTTGATCCTTGCCTTCAATGTTGCAAACCTGCGCCATCTGGTTGGCACATCAGATATCGGCGTTTTGGCCACCGTTGCGTTCTGGATCCTGAATGGAATCGTCTTTTCCGGCGTTCAATTTGCCTGGGCATTGTCGCAGATGGTGCGCGTTGATCCATCCGAACTGGATGAAAGCAGCCGCTAGATCACTCTTTTGTGGCGAAATATTAAGAAATACTGCCTAAGATCGCTTTAATCGCCATATCCTGTGGCCTAGGCACTGGACATTTTTTTTCCAAATGCCATCTTATGATCAAAGGAGAGCAGTAATGTTTGACGCCATCATATCGTTCTTTCGGTCTTTGTTTGCACAACCTCAACAACAGGAACTTCTTATTCCTGTGCGCGTGGAGCGTAAAAAGGACCAACTGCGCCGCCGTTGATTTCTGTTTGTCGGTTGATTGATGCGGGTGTGACGGGCCCGCAGTAACCGTTTTGGTTTTATATTCCCGAGGACCTGTATGTACAGGTGGGCGCCAGGTAACCAGGCCAGGGCCAGGACAGAGCCAGCTCCCTCGGATTTGCTTAAGGCCACTGGAACGTAACCAGTCACGAGAGAAGCAGCACCCGTCACACCTTACCATTTAGGCCGGGCTTGCTCCGAGAACAAGGGCAAGCGGCGCATTACGCGATATTACTGTTGCGCGGTGTTCTTATTTTGTTCATATTTCCGGTATGGATGTCGAAAACACATGTGTTTTATCGCGTGGACAGCTGCTGGCGCGCGGCGTGTCGCGTTTGCTGGCAAGCCACGGACTGGTCACGATTGAAGAACTCGTACCGTCGCGCGGCCTGCGCGTCGACGTCATGGCGCTTGGCGGAAAAAGCGAGATCTGGATTGTGGAGTGTAAATCCAGCCGCGCCGATTTCCTTTCGGATCACAAATGGCAAGGATACCTCGCGTGGTGTGATCGTTTTTTCTGGGCGGTAGACACAGATTTTCCGACCGAGCTTCTGCCAGATACATCCGGTCTGATCATCGCGGACCCTTATGGCGGAGAAATCATGCGCATGGGTCCTGAACACAAACTGGTACCGGCACGACGTAAACAGCTTGTTCAGAAATTTGCGACAACTGCAGCGCGTCGGCTGCATAATTTACGCGATCCGGACATGCAATTGGCGGGGCCCTGATCGCTGCGGGCTTACTTCACCGCCCGCGCCCGGTTGGCGGCAGCCACGATTTCCTCAGCAATTTCTTCGGCGTCATCTGGCGTAAAATCCATTGGAATCTCAGCGCCATCAGCTTCCACGAAGATGCGCACCATGCCTTGATTTGTCGGGCCGATTTGCAGGTTTGCCTCAATGTCCCGTTCGGTATCAATGCCCATCGCGGCCTCCTTTACATATTGCGGCATGGCTAGCGCGTACAGCCTTGCAACGCAAGTATAGGGGGTATCATCTGGGGATATGAAAAACCTGATTCTCAGAAAAGTCAGGCCGGAAGACCGGGAATGGCTGGTGGCTGAACACCGTACGATCTACGCGCAGACGGACGGATTTGACGACAGCTTTGGTGATTTGGTCCAGCAGGTGCTGGACGATTTTCTGGCAAGCCATGACCCGCGATATGAGCGGGGGTGGATTGCAGAGGAGAACGGATTGCGGCTGGGCTCGATTTTTTGCGTGCGTTTGGATGAGGAGACGGCGCAACTGCGCCTGTTCCTGCTGGTTCCGGGGGCACGCGGCAAGGGGCTGGGCCTGCGCATGTTGCTTCATTGCATGCAATTCGCACAAGAGCATGGCTATTCAGGTATGCGACTTTGGACCCACCAAAGCCATAAAGCCGCCTGCGCTTTGTACAAAGCACAGGGATGGCAGTGCATTGAGACCAAACCAGTGCGATCGTTCGGGCAGGAATTGATCGTTGAGACTTACACCTACCCCTTTTAACCCTCTTGCAATTCGCAGGCGCGGCAGCTAAATCCAGCGCAGTGCCGCCTTAGCTCAGTTGGTTAGAGCGCCTGATTGTGGATCAGGAGGTCCCCCGTTCAAGCCGGGGAGGTGGTACCACCTTAAACCGCTTCATGTGACCGAACGATTATTATCGTTTTCGTGTGCGGAATACCCGACCGTACCGCCCGATCTTGCGCAACGCCGGGCAAAGTGTATTCCTTCGGCATATGAAGATGATCGGTCCTAACCTCGCGCTGGCCAGCCATGCGGCACTGCGATTGCGCCATCAGGTATCTGCAGATGCGGTCCGCCAAATTGCGGATGATCTTGGTATGCCGGATCCCTTGACGGCAAAACGCACCGAAGTGATCACCACACATCAGGAAGCTGCATTCGTCGAGGAGGCAAGCCGTGTTGTGCGTGATATCGATTTCGGATTTTCTTGTGGCCTGACCTATGGCTCCGCCGGAACCTTACCGGCATATCTTGCCGAACACTCAAGCACGCTCCGGCAAGGGCTGAACCTCGCAATAGATCATTTGCACACAGTCAGACCCGGGATGGATTTCGTGCTGGATGAAAGTGGAAACTCAGCAAACCTCAGGCTTGTGCTCTCCGATGCCAAGCTTTTGGAGTTCCCGCGTCACACGGAAATGATCTACGCAGGTGTCACGGCGCAAATCCGCGCTTTCACTAAGCGCGCATTCTATCCGGATACGATCAGCTTTTCTTATCACAGGCCGCCCATCGGGTCGGAGGTGCGATCTCGCATGGGGTGTGTGGTGGAGTTTGGTGCCGATCATATCGAGATGTCGATGTCGCCTGCGATTCTGGACGCGTGTATGGTGTCCAACGATGAAGTGCTGCTTGCCTTGCTGCTGGATCAGGCGAAAGCGATCGAGGCGCAGGTTTCGCACCCTGAAGCAAGCACCGCAGAGAAAGTCGAAGTGTTGATTGAGGCGGGGCTGGCAAAGGAAGTGCCCAAGATCAGCGATATCGCAAATGCTCTTGGTCTGTCCGAGCGTACGCTGGCGCGCCGGTTGAACGAGGCCGAAACAAGTTATTCGGGCATATTGAACCACGTTCGTTTGCGGGTCGCCGCGCGTGAATTGCGCGAGAGTACGTCGCAGATCGGTGAGATCAGCTGGCGGCTCGGATATGGTTCTTCCGCGTCTTTCTCGACAGCCTTCAAGCGCGAAACGGGATTGTCACCCAGAGAGTACCGTCAAACAAGCAGCTGAGCGGCAGGCCTCAGTCGATTGTAACGGTTTGCTTAAGCGCACCGGTGATCCGATCATAAATCAAGATGCGATTGTCATCCGTCACAATTGCGTACCAGTCGGGACCTTGTGTGAAAGACACGGCCTGTGCCCCGTCCGGCAAAGACACGCTCTGAGGTAAAACCGGCGGTACATCATAGAAGCGGATGACAATCAGCCCAACGATCAGTAGAACGCCTGCAATCATCGTGGCGGTCAATACCGTCACCAAACGCCGCAAAAACTTGAGGTTTGCGGGTTCTTCAGGCTCCCTGTCGGGGGTGAGTTCAGGGGTCATCATGTCCGTGCGTCAAATCCAATTCGTGATCGACGAAGCGCCGCCACTGCGTCTTGATAAAGCGCTGGCGCGCGATGTGCCAGTGGAGGCGGCACTTTCGCGCACAAGACTTGCACGTTTGATTGATGAGGGCGGCGTCTGGGTCGATGGTGTTGTCCAGCACAACCCCAAGGCGCGTATTGAGGCGGGTGCTCAGGTTACCATCCATGTGCAGGAAGCGCAGGACAGTCATATTTTGCCCGAAGACATACCGCTCGACATTATCCACGAGGATGCCGATCTGATTGTCGTCAACAAGCCCGCTGGGATGGTCGTCCACCCCGCACCGGGCACTCCGTCTGGCACGTTGGTAAATGCACTGCTGGCCCATTGTGGGGACGACCTATCCGGTGTCGGCGGTCTCAAGCGCCCCGGTATCGTGCACCGGATCGACAAAGATACCAGCGGTCTCTTGGTAGTTGCGAAATCCGATGCCGCGCATCACGGGCTGGCGGCGCAGTTCCAAGCCCATACGGTCGAGCGGTATTACAACTGTCTCGTCTACGGGGCACCCGACGCAAATGATCCACGCCTGCGTGGGGTCAAAGGGGCACGGTTCGAGGCCGGGAACATCCTGAAAATGACAACACAACTGGCGCGCCATAAAACCGACCGGCAACGACAGGCGGTTTTGTTTCAGGGCGGACGGCATGCGGTAACACGCGCGCGCAGCGTTGAGAGATATGGCACGCCGCCCGTGCTCACGTTGATGGAGTGTTGGCTGGAGACAGGGCGTACGCATCAGATCAGAGTTCATATGGCGCATGCGGGCCATGCATTGGTGGGCGATCCGACCTACGGCGGTAAACGCAAACTGCCAGCCAAATCGCTCCCCGATGCGACGCTGGAGGCGGTGAAGTGTTTCAAAAGGCAGGCCCTGCATGCAGCGGTTCTTGGCTTTGAGCACCCTGTTTCGGGGGAACACCTTCGGTTTGAGGCGGCTTTGCCCGATGATATGGCCCAATTGCTGGGTATCTTGCGCGCTCACTGACATGAAAAGCAAACCCGCGTGAACGCCGCTTTTGCCAAGTTTTAACTGTCGCGATTTATGCGTAGACTGACGTAACGAAGTTGTTTTTCGTTAAGGTTTTCTGCCGATCGAGACTTGAACCGATCAGTTTAGATACCATATTTATGTTAAGACAATAAACATCGGGGGGCTTTAAATGGCCAACTACGCAAATCTGCCGGCGCCAACGCCGGAAGGCGGCTTGAACCGCTACATGCAGGAAATTCGCAAGTTCCCGCTGCTTGAGCCGCAAGAAGAATACATGCTGGCAAAGCGATGGGTCGAAGAACAGGATACGGAGGCGGCCCATAAAATGGTCACGTCCCACCTGCGTCTGGCCGCGAAAATCGCCATGGGCTACCGTGGCTATGGGTTGCCGCAGGCTGAAGTGATTTCCGAGGCGAATGTCGGCTTGATGCAGGCGGTGAAACGGTTTGACCCCGAAAAAGGGTTCCGGCTGGCCACATATGCGATGTGGTGGATCCGCGCGTCCATTCAGGAATACATCTTGCGGTCCTGGTCGCTGGTGAAACTGGGCACGACCTCAGGTCAGAAGAAGCTATTTTTCAATCTGCGCAAAGCCAAAAACAAGATCGGCGCGTTGGAAGAAGGCGACTTGCACCCGGATAACGTTGCGCGCATCGCAAAGGACCTTGGTGTAACCGAGACCGAAGTGATTTCGATGAACCGGCGCATGTCGGGGGGCGATGCCTCACTCAATGCGACTGTCGGGTCCGAGGGCGAGGGGACGATGCAGTGGCAGGATTGGCTCGAAGACGAGGGTGCCGATCAGGCCGGTGATTATGAGGCGCGTGATGAGCTGGAAGCACGGCGCGAGCTGTTGGCGGACGCGATGAGTGTTCTGAATGACCGTGAAAAAGACATTCTGCAACAGCGCAGGCTGTCAGAGAAAACGGTGACGCTCGAAGACCTCAGTGCCGAATACAACGTCAGCCGCGAACGTATCCGTCAGATTGAAGTGCGCGCGTTTGAAAAGCTGCAAAAGAAGATGCGTGATCTGGCCAAGGAAAAGGGCATGCCGGTTTCGGCCTGATCATATGAAAACGTCAGGGAACCGGCGCATCTGATGCCGGTTTCCGCATGAACCCTGTGGTGCCCGGGTCACCACGCCGAAAGATCAGCCGGGAAAATCAATCACCTGCCATGCGCGCCCGGTTCCTGATTGCAGGAACCGGGCGTGAAGCATTGGGTCGTTACTCTTCCATCGCTTCCAGTTCGTCGATGAATCCTGAAATCATGCTCAACCCCTTGTCCCAGAACGCAGGGTCCGAGGCATCGAGGCCGAAAGGCGCCAGCAATTCCTTGTGGTGTTTTGAGCCGCCAGCCTTCAGCATGTCGAAGTATTTTTCCTCAAACCCTTCGGTGCCTTCCGCATAAACGGAATAGAGCGCATTCACGAGCCCGTCGCCAAAGGCGTAGGCATAGACGTAGAACGGCGAATGCACGAAATGCGGGATATAGGCCCAAAAGGTTTCGTACCCATCCATAAACTCAAACGCCGGTCCAAGGCTTTCGCCCTGCACGGACATCCACAACGCGTTGATGTCATCGGGGGTCAACTCGCCGCCGCGCCGCGCATCATGCAGTTTGCATTCGAAATCGTAAAACGCGATCTGGCGCACGACCGTGTTGATCATATCCTCGACTTTGCCCGCCAGCAGGACTTTGCGTTCTGCGTCGTCCTTGGCTCCGTCCAGCATTTTGCGGAAGGTGAGCATTTCGCCAAACACGCTGGCCGTTTCCGCCAGTGTGAGCGGCGTGGAAGACAGCATCTCCCCTTGTCCGGCGGCCAGAACCTGATGGACACCGTGCCCTAGCTCATGCGCGAGGGTCATCACATCGCGCGGTTTGCCGAGGTAGTTCAGCATGACATAAGGGTGCACATCGGTGACGGTCGGATGCGCAAAAGCACCCGGTGCCTTGCCGGGTTTGACACCCGCGTCGATCCAGCCCTTGCTGAAAAACGGTGCCGCGATCTCGCCCATGCGCGGATCAAACGCGGTATAGGCATCCATCACCATGCTTTGTGCCTGATCCCAGCCAACAATGCGGTTGTCCTCAAGCGGCAGCGGCGCGTTGCGATCCCAGACCTGCATCTTGTCGAGGCCCAGCCATTTGCGCTTGAGCTCGTAATAGCGGTGGCTGAGTTTGGGATAGGATTTCACCACTGCGTTGCGCAACGCTTCGACCACTTCGGGTTCAACCTGATTGCTCAGATGGCGGCCTTGCTGTGGGCTTTCCATGCCGCGCCAGCGGTCCACGATCTCTTTTTCCTTGGCCTGCGTGTTGTGTACGCGGGCAAAGGTTTTGACGTTCGAGCCGAAGACATCCGCCAGCTCGCGCGCGGCGGCTTCGCGTTTGGGCCGCTCAGGGTCGGTCAGCAGATTCAGTGCGCCCTCAATGTTCAGCGCCTCGCCGTCGACTTCGAATTCCAGCCCGGCAATTGTTTCATCAAACAGCCGCTCCCAGGCATCGCCCACCACGCCCAGATCATGCAGGAACTTTTCCAACTCATCGCTGAGTTGATAGGGCTTCATCGCGCGGATGCGGTCAAAGATGGGTTTATAGCGCGCAAGATCGCCGTTTTGCGCATAAAGACGGTCAAGGTGATCATCCGCAAGCCGGTTGATTTCCAGCGTGAAGAACACCAGCGGCGTGGTGAAATTGGTGATCTTTTCCTGCAGGTCGGACATGAATTTGGCCCGTCCGGCATCCGTGGTCAGCTGGTAATACCGCAGCCCGGCGTAGGACATGATACGCCCGGCGATCTGGCTGATTTTTTCGTTGCGCAACACGCACTCCAGAAAGCCAGCAGCGTCGAGGCTTTCCAGATTGCCTTCGTAATCGGCGGCAAAGCTGGCACAGGCCTGTTCCAGCCAGTCGAGATCGCGTTTCAGCTCGGGAGCATCCTCGCCGGTATAGAGATCGTCGAGATTCCACTCGGGCAGATCGCCCAGCGGATCAGCCGCGCCTGAAGCATTTGCATCGCGCACCGGAAAGGGAAGTTGAAACATGAGAGACCTCGTTTTGAATTCCTGTAATACCTAGGCTGCAGCAGGGCAGGGTACAAGCAAACAGATGCGATTATCTGCGGGTACACACAGCCACGCAACCTCACGAAAAATATAGAAACGTGGCGCGAATTCGGTAAACTGTGGTCGGGAAAAACAAAAGGCAGGACCGTTCCGGTACCTGTTTTATAACAGAAGGGAGAAACACTCATGAGTAATCAACCGATTGCGATCGCCGCCGGGGGTATGGTCATTGGCGTATTGCTTGCCGTGGCGATCAGTGGCTCGCGCGTGGATACGAAAATATCCGGCGCGCTGGAGCGTGCTGAAGGAACCACCAGCAGCGCCGTGACGGATGCAACAGAGGCCATGTCCGCCCAGCTCGCTGAGCTTGAGGCGCGCCTGAGCGATGGCGCAGCGGCAGCCTCTGAGGAAGCAGAGGCCCGGCTTGCCGCGCTCGAAGAAAGCTTTGGGGCGCAATTGGCTGCCCTATCCGAAACGGCGGCAGCACAGGCCGGTGCGTTCGAAGCAGCGCTGGCCGATTTGGCAGCGGCGGCTGTGGCCCCAGTCGCTGCACCCGAGGCCGAAACGCAGATGCCAAGCCTGAACGCCATAGGCGTGGGGCAGACGGCAGTCTTTGCCGAAGGCGCGGTCAGGGCCTTTGTGTCTTCCTTTGACGCTGAGGCGAATTCCGCCAAGCTGAGCGTTAACGGAGAGATGGTAACGCTGGATGCCGGGGCATCGACTTCCGTATCCCTCGAAAGTGGCGACTGCGTTGTGTCGGTGGTTGGGGTAAGTGACGCGGGCGTTGAGGTCGGCTCGGATTGTGGCATGTCCGAGATGGCAGCCGCTGACGTGCCGCCAGCCCCCGAAGAGGGCTATACACCCGGTTCCGTTGCGCTTTTGTCTGATGGCGCTTTGCGGGTCTTCGTGTCCAGCCTTTCACAGGATGGCAAGTCGGCGCGGATCGCGGTCAATGGGATCGACACGCAAGTGGTTAATTCCGGCGCCTCGATTGAAGTCGCTGCAGGCGATCAGACCTGCAATGTGACCGTCACCGGCGTCGGCAACGGCATGGTCGGGCTGGAGGGTGCCTGCAACTAAAGCGTCATGCGAAAAAATGTATCACGTAACGCTGCCTGAAATCAAAGATTTCAACGCGTTACGTGATACTTGATGTTTCAGGTATTTCGTCAGACGCTCTAGGCCTCAGCCATATAGTTCAAGCATCTGCTTGAGGTCATCCAGCGTGTTGGCCTCTTGCAGGGGTTTGTCCTGTCGCCACCGCGCCATGCGCGGGAAGCGCAGCGCCACGCCGGATTTATGGCGCGGGCTGGCCTGAATACCTTCAAAGGCGATTTCAAAGACATGGTGCGGCGTCACTTGTCGCACCGGGCCAAAACGCTGGAGCGTGTTCTTACGCACCCATGCGGTAATGGCGCGGAATTCGGCATCCGTCAGACCGGAATAGGCTTTGGTGAACGGCACGAGGTCATTGCCATGGCGCACGGCAAAGGTGAAATCGGTAAAGAGGTTCGCGCGTCGCCCATGTCCGGCCTGCGCATAGATCATCACGGCATCAATGGTCAGCGGATCAAGTTTCCATTTCCACCAGTCCCCCTTTTTGCGTCCCACGAGATAGGGGCTGTCGGCGCGTTTCAGCATCACCCCTTCGGCCTGTGCATCGCGCGCAGCACCGCGATGTTGCGCGAGACTGTCCCAGTCTTGAAATGAGAGCTGGGGGGATAGTTTTATCGGCGCTGTTGCGGGCAGGGCCGTGCAGGCGGCTTGCAGGATCGCGCGCCGTTCTGCGAAGGGACGTTGGCGAATATCCACGCCCTGCCATTCCAGCACATCATAGGCGTGGAGCACGACGGGCGCTTCTGCGAGCAGCTTTTTCGGCACCGTTTTGCGCCCGATCCGTTTTTGCAGCGCATTGAAACTGGAGGGCGCGTCGGCACCCGCCTCCCAGACCAGCAATTCGCCGTCCAGCACGGTGCCTGCCGGAAAAAAGTCGACCGCCTGCGCCAGTTCGGGAAAGCGGTCCGTCATCAACTCCTCGCCGCGCGACCATACGAAGTACTGCCCGTCACGCAGGATCAACTGGCCACGAATGCCGTCCCATTTCCATTCCGCGACCCATTCCGACGGTGCGCCGAGGTCTTCAACCGCCCCTTCCAGCCCATAGGATAGATAAAAAGGGTAGGGGCGCGAGGCATCCGCCATCGGGTCGTCTGCCTCGATCAGGACGTCCCATGTGGTGTCATCCGGGTGCCAGTTGCCCATCAGGCGATGCGCCAGCTCGGTTTCAGGCTTGCCCGTCGCCTTTGACAGCGCGCGCGTCATCAGCTTTTGACTGATCCCAAGGCGAAAACCGCCGGTGATCAGCTTGTTGAACACAAAACGCTCTGTGCCGCCAAGCTCTGCCCATGCATCGCGCACGAAGGCTTTGCGCTGTGCGTCGTCTGCCTCTGACAGAGCGCGTAATGCGGCGATCCAATCAGATAGGGATGTGTCGTTCGTGCTGGTCGTGTCGGGTAAAACCAGGGCGATCGTTTCGGCAAGATCGCCGACGATCGGATAATTTTCCTCGAAAAGCCATAAGGGGATATCGGCCATTTCAGCCGCCCATTCGCGCAGCTTGGTGGTGGTCACTGCCCGTTTCGGTCTGCGACCTGAAAAGATGGCGATTGTCCACAACCGGTCCTCTTTCGGGGCCTTGGCAAAATATGCCGCCAGTGCCGCCGTTTTGACGGTGGTCTTGGTGCTTTGGTCAATCGCATTGAAAAGCGCTGCAAACTCTTTCACGATTCTGCCTCGCTTTCGTCGCTCTCACCGCCAAAATCGGTTGGAACCACCTGCGCGTGCCACCCGTTTTCGCTGAGATAGCGCGCGAAAATATCCGTATAGCCGTGCGTGACGTAGATGTTTTCAGCCCCTGTGGACTTGATCGCACTCAACAGCCCGTCCCAATCGGCATGATCCGAGATGACAAAACCACGATCCCCGGACCGGCGGCGGCGCACGCCGCGCAACTGCATCCACCCGCTCGCAAAGGCGCTTTCGCTGGGGCCAAACCGCTTGGCCCATGTGCTGCCCAAAGCCGAGGGGGGCGCCACGACCAGCGCGCCACGGTTCGACTTGGGGTCCGTGTCTTTCGTCAGTTGCGTTGTGTGCGGCAAATCAATGCCCTGCGCGCGCAGAATATCGTTTGTGGCCTCAACCGCGCCATGGGTCAGGATCGGGCCGATGGAAGGGTCCAGCATGCGCAACAGCCGCTGCGCCTTGCCAAGCGCATAGGCCCCCAGAAAAGCGGTCTTGCCCGCGGCGGCGCATCCTTGCCACCATGCATTGATGTCCTGCGCGATATCGGGCTGGGGCCGCCAGCGAAAAACCGGCAGGCCAAAGGTCGATTCCGTGATAAAATGGTGACAGCGCTGCGGCTCGAACGGTTCGGACAAACCGTCGTCTTCAATCTTGTAATCTCCGGATGCGACCCAGATTTCGCCCGCGACGCTGACTTTGATCTGCGCGGAACCGGGAACATGGCCTGCGGGATGAAAGGATACCTCGGCCGCGCCGATTTGCTGCACCTCACCGTAGCGGATACTCTGACAGGTGATGTCGCCCAGCCGGTGTTTCATGACCGGAAGCGCCTGCTCGGTCGCCAGATAGTGGCGATGACCACTGCGCGCGTGATCTGCATGGCCATGCGTGATGAGCGCACGCTCAACCGGGCGCCATGGATCGATATAGAAATCCCCTGCTGCGCAGTAGATACCCCTGTCGGTAAATGAAAGAACCGGTGTGTTGGACATGGGCTTAACCTAGCGACAGATTGCCCAATGCCCAGCGATTAAACACCGCCCTCTTCCAGAAACAGGTCAACCATCTGGTCAAACAATCCGGTGGTCACCTGCGGGCCTTCCATGAGAACTTCATGCTCGGCATCCGGTACGATCTCAAGATGTCCGCGCTTCCAACTTTGCATCCGGGTGTGAATGGCAGAAATGTCGACGATGCGTTCGTTGCTGCCCATCAAGGTAAGGCAGGGCACGTTCGGCGCAGCCCGGCTCGACAAATGGCGCGTTTCCAGCAGTGCCTCACGCAGCCAGACGTAACTTGGGCCACCCAGTGTCAGTTCGGGGTGGGTTAAAAGCTGCTGTCGCATGATTTCAAATTGCGCCGGATCGCGGGTCAGCACGTTGTCTTCGAACCCGTCGGTCAGCACGTGGTGTTCCATCTTTGTCCCCGGTGGCAGCCTGTGGCCCTGACCGATGCGTGGCATGGTATGGCTGAGAACCCACGCGGCAGGCTTGAGGTGGGGCGCGATCTTGATGCCCCACATCGGGCCGCTGAAAACGACAGCACGCACGGCCAGCCCTTCCATCGCGGCGCGCAACCCAATCGCTCCGCCCATAGAATGCGCAAGCAGGAAAAATGGACGCGGCAATTCCAGTTCGCGTGCCGCCCGCATCATGGCGGCGACATCCTTCTGGTAATCGGAAAAATGATCCACGTGACCAATTACCGGATCATCGAGCAGCCGGTCCGCGAGGCCCTGTCCACGCCAGTCTACCGAAATGCTCGCCAGACCGCGTTCGCCAAGCGCCTTGGCAATCTGTCCGTATTTTTCGATGTATTCAGTCCGCCCCGGAAAAATCAGCACAGTGCCCTTGGCCGCGTGTATGGGCCAATGACCCACACGGATGCGGACATCATCAGATGTCGTCACCCAATACGCCGCAGCGTCTTCGGGGCCATGCGCTATGTCGCCATAATACGGGGCGGGATGAAGTGTCATCAGCCCAAAGCAGCCGCGAGTTGCATCGCCATTGCCATATCACCGTCGACGGTCAGCTTGCCGGTCATGAAAGCCCCGGTCGGGTCTGTTTCACCGGCGAGGATTGACTGAAACGTGTCTGCATCGGCGGTGAGCGTCACATCCGTGTCCTCATCGCCCGCGCGTGCGCCCGATCCATCGACAATGATGGCACCTTCACCGGTGATGTCGAACTTTGCGGTGCCGGTAAACTCGGAACCTGCCAGTTTTTCATTCAGCCGCTCAACGGCACCGTTCACAATATCGCTCATTTTCAAGACCCTTTTGCCTTATCTGCCCACAAGCTCTGGAATTGGCCTGCATGGCTGTTACATTGTCCCACGTTATGGCTATGCACGCACAGATTCTCAAATTGATCGTTACGGCACTTTTTGTCGTCCCTTTGTTTTTAGCACCAGCTAAGGCACAGACCAGCGAAACCGAACTTTTGCAGCAATTACAGACCGCGCCGGAATCGGATGCGAACCGTTTGGAACGTGAACTTGCGTTGATATGGGATCAATCCGGGTCGGCTGCGATGGACTTATTGCTTAAACGGGGTCGCGAGGCTTTGGAAGCCGAAGATAACGCCCGCGCGGTGGAGCATTTGTCGGCACTGACCGATCATGCACCTGAATTTGCCGAAGGTTGGCACGCCCGCGCAACAGCCCTTTATCGCGCTGGACTATATGGCCCGGCCCTTGATGCACTGCATAAGGCGCTTTTGCTAAACCCAAACAACTTCAACGCAATATTTGGCCTTGGGGTCATGTTGCGTGAATTCGGCGATCTTGAGCGGTCGGCAACCGCTTTTGATCGCGTGCTCGAATTGAACCCGCATCACGAACGCGCGAAAGCAGCGAAAGAACAATTGGCCGTGCAGGGACTGGGGCAGACACTCTAGTCAAGTTTGAGCAAGGGAAACGCCGTGACAGGTGACAAAAGGGTCGTGGCCGTTTTAGGCCCGACCAATACAGGCAAAACGACATATGCGATCGAGCGTATGTTGGGCCACAGAACTGGTGTCATCGGATTGCCGCTCAGACTGCTGGCCCGCGAGGTCTATGATCGCTGCGTCGCTGCGCGCGGGCCATCAGTCGTCGCATTGGTCACCGGAGAAGAGCGCATCGTGCCCCCGCGGGCGCAATATTGGGTTTGCACCGTCGAAGCCATGCCCGACGGCATGGGGTGCGATTTTCTGGCCGTTGATGAAATCCAACTATGCGCCGACCCGGAGCGGGGGCATGTTTTTACCGACCGGTTGCTGCGCGCGCGGGGTCTGCATGAAACGCTGTTTTTGGGTGCTGATACGATGCGCGGGCCGATCCGCGCACTCGTGCCCAACGCGGACTTTATCCAGCGCGAACGCATGTCGACGTTAACATATATCGGTCCGAAAAAGATAAGCAGGATGAAACCCCGCAGTGCAATCGTCGGGTTTTCGGTTGAGAGTGTATATGCCATCGCGGAACTGATCCGCCGCCAGAAAGGTGGGGCAGCCGTGGTCATGGGCGCGCTGAGCCCGCGCACGCGCAATGCGCAGGTGGACATGTACCAAAATGGTGAGGTCGATTATCTGGTGGCCACAGATGCCATCGGGATGGGTCTGAACCTCGACGTGGATCACGTTGCGTTTTCCTCATTGGCGAAATTCGATGGTCGCAGGATGCGGCCACTTGCGCCGAATGAATTGGCGCAGATTGCCGGACGGGCCGGGCGTGGCATGAAAAACGGCACCTTCGGTGTGACGGGTGATGCCTCGCCACTCGATGATGGGGTGGCGCAGGCGATTACCGATCACCGATTTACCCCGCTGAAAAAGCTGAACTGGCGCAATCATGCTTTGCAATTCGGCTCAATCGACAGGTTGATCCAGACGCTCGAAGCATCGCCTGACGACGAAATCCTTGTCAAAGCGCGCGAGGCGGACGATCTGAGCGCGCTCAAAAGCCTTGGGCAGAGTGCCGAGATCATGGCGCGTTGTACGGACGGACCGTCAGTTAGGTTGCTTTGGGATGTGTGCCGAATCCCAGACTTTCGCGGCATCAGCAGCGCCGAACATGCCTCCCTTCTGGAGCAGATTTTTGGCTATCTGCACCAATTGGGTAAGATTCCGGACGATTGGATGGCGCGCCAGATCGAACGGATCGACCGAACGGACGGTGATATCGATGCTTTATCCAAAAGATTGGCGTATATTCGCACATGGACCTATGTCGCACAGCGCAAAGGCTGGACAGATGACGAAAGCCATTGGCGCGACGCGGCGCGTTCTGTAGAAGACAGGTTGTCGGATGCGCTGCACGAGCGTCTGACCCAAAGATTTGTAGACCGGCGCACATCCGTGCTCTTGCGCCGGCTCGGCCAGAAGGAAGCCATGGTGGCAGAAGTATCGAATACCGGCGAAGTAACTGTTGAAGGCGAATACGTAGGGAAACTGGAAGGTTTCCGGTTCAGCCAGGACAAAGGCACAACCGGTGCTGAAGCAAAGACAATTAAAACAGCCGCCTTGCAGGCCTTGGCCCCGCAGTTCCATCTGCGCGCGGATCGGTTCTACAACGCGCCCGACACGGAAATAGACTTCACCGAACAGGGTGGTCTGATGTGGGGCAAGGATGCGGTCGGCAAGCTGGTCGCCGGGTCTGATGCGCTGAAACCGCAAGTCGATGTGTTCGTGGATGATGTCGCGGGACCGGAGGTGGCGCAAAAGGTACAACGACGCCTGCAGCATTTTGTGGACCGTAAGATTGCCGCCTTGTTTGAGCCGCTGATGAACCTCAGCCGGGATGAGACCCTTTCGGGTTTGGCACGTGGTTTTGCGTTTCAGATGGTCGAAGCCCTTGGTGTTTTGCCCCGCGGTCAGGTCGCGGACGACGTCAAGGCCTTGGATCAGGATGCCCGCGGCGCGCTGCGCAAACACGGTATTCGGTTTGGTCAGTTCACGATTTTTCTGCCTTTGCTGTTGAAGCCTGCGCCAACGCGCTTGCGCCTGGTGTTGTGGTCTTTGTCCAAAGGCATTGATGCGTTTCCTGAAGCACCACCGCCGGGGCTTGTTACAATTCCCGTCGACAAAGACGCACCAGAGGGTGCTGACACGATGTCTGGCTACAGAAACGCAGGTGAGCGGGCGATTCGCATCGATATGCTTGAGCGGCTTGCAGATATGCTGCGCGCGGAAAACACCCGGTCGGGTTTTGAAGCCAAGGCAGATATGCTGTCGATCACCGGTATGACGCTTGAACAGTTTGCCGATCTGATGCAGGGCCTTGGATACAAGGCTGAAAAAGGCGAGCGACCCAAAGTAAAAGCAGCGACCGAGGTCGTGGCATCGCAAGCTGATGGGACGTCTGAGCCGGATGAAGCAGGTGTGCCAGAAGCGCCGGCCGAAGATAGCCCGGTCACCAAGGCAGAGGGTGAAGAGGCCGTCGCACCGGCGACTGAACCTGCCGAGACGAAAGAGCCGGAAGCCGTCGCGGAAGTTGAGACAGAGGTATTTTACACCTTTACATGGGGTCGTGCGCCGCGGGCACAGGTTCCCCAAAACAAGCGCGCTGGTGCGGGTGCACAAAACAAAGGCAAGCCGGGGCGCAAAGGCAAACGGGGCGCGCCGCAGGGTGACAAGCCAAAAGCAGGTCAAAACTTCTCTGCGCGTCCGCCAAAACCTGAGAAAAAGATCGACCCAGACAACCCGTTTGCAGCCGCACTTATGGGGCTTAAGGACAACAAATAGTTGGCTGACAAGCTGCGGATAGATAAATGGTTGTGGCACGGGCGGTTTTTCAAAACCCGCTCGCTTGCCGCAGCGATGGTTGCTTCCGGTGTGGTGCGGGTGAACGGCACGCGCACGCAAAAACGCAGCCATATGGTCGTTCCGGGCGACGTTCTGACCTTTCCGCAGGGCGACGATATCCGCGTGATCCGGATTGAAGCATTGGGCTCACGTCGCGGTCCTGCGCCTGAGGCACAGGCGCTTTACACTGACCTGTCACCGCCAGAGCTCAGAGTGCGGGACGTTACACCGAAAAACCCAGCTTTTGAGGGAAAAGGTCGTCCCACAAAGAAGGATCGTCGCACCCTTGATCTTTCTCGTGTTCGGTCTCTTGAATGATTCTAATCTGTCATTTAGCAAGCGGTTAGCTATTCTATTCGGAAAGAGGGTCCATGACCTATATCGTGAACGACAGCTGCATTTCGTGCAAGTACACCGACTGCGTCGAAGTGTGCCCGGTTGACTGTTTTTACGAAGGTGAAAACATGCTCGTTATTCATCCCGATGAATGTATCGACTGCGGTGTGTGTGAGCCCGAATGTCCAGCGGACGCGATACGTCCTGACACCGAACCGGATATGGAGAAATGGGTCGAGTTTAACCGCAAATACTCGGAACTCTGGCCGGTGATTATCACCAAGAAAGATCCGCTGCCGACCGCAGAAGAGCGCGATGGTGAGACCGGAAAGCTCGAAAAATACTTCTCCGAAAACCCGGGCGAGGGCGGCTGATTCGCCGGTTTTCGTCGGTATCCGGACGCAACAGTTTCATTTTATTACAAGAATTCTGAAATGACGCTACGGCAGCTTTCGTTGTGGTGAATTTTGTGGTATAGGTTGTTGGTAAACTAACGACGGAACCGCTTTCCGCCCTGTCTCCCTGCGGGACATGGATTTGAAATAATCGGCATAAACGCACTGGATCGCGCAGCATCGCTGCTTCGGCCCTCGTGTGGTTTTGACTGTCGAAAGAGGGGCGCGCGCCGTCAGCTGAGGAATAGTGAATGACAAAATCGAAGAAACTTGATTTCCGCCCGAATGAATTCGTCGTCTACCCAGCCCACGGTGTGGGCCAGATACTCTCGATTGAAGAGCAGGAAGTCGCGGGTATCTCCCTTGAGCTTTTTGTGATTTCTTTTGAGAAAGACAAGATGACGCTGCGGGTGCCGACGCATAAGGCGACGGAAATCGGCATGCGCGCGCTAAGCAGTCCGGATGTGATCTCGCATGCGATGCGGACGCTCAAGGGCAAGGCCAAGGTCAAACGCGCCATGTGGTCGCGCCGCGCACAGGAATACGAGCAAAAGATCAATTCCGGTGATCTGATTGCCATCGCCGAAGTGGTGCGCGATTTGCATCGCACCGACGATCAACGCGAACAGAGCTATTCCGAGCGCCAGCTTTACGAAGCAGCGCTTGAGCGTCTGACCCGTGAGGTTGCAGCCGTGAGCGGTGGTGATGAGCTTGCCGCCTCTAAACAGGTCGGTGACGTTTTGGAAAGCCGCGTCGCTGCCTGAGTTGCATCCGATTTAGTAATAAAAAACCGCGCCTTCACCGGCGCGGTTTTTTTACGACAGCGCCATGATAAAGGTCAGCAAGATCAGCAGTTCGGCGACCAGCTGCGTCGCCCCCAGAACATCGCCTGTCTGACCACCGATTTTATGATGTGCGAGTTTGGCGGCTGCCAGCACAACTCCCACAACGACCAAGAGTGCCGGCAGGATCACAGGCCCCATCAAAACCGCACCAACCGACACTGCAATGAACAGGCCTAACAGCACAACGCGCAAGGCGGGTCGCCCAACGCTTTGTGACAATCCATCCCCGCGTGCATGTGGCACATAATGCATCATCACGGGCATCGCTGCGCGTGACAAACAGGCGGCAGCGACGACAGGCGCGATCCCTGTGGGCAGGAGAACGGCCAGAGCAGCCCACCGCAGCCCGCTTGTGACGATCAATGACAGGGTGCCATAGGTTCCGATCTGGCTGTCTTTCATGATCTCCAGACGACGGTCGCGATCAAACCCGCCCCAGAAGCCGTCCGCCGTGTCGGCGAGGCCATCTTCGTGCATCCCGCCGGTCGTCAGGATCAAGGCTGCGAGTGTCAGACCCGCTGCAATGCCTGCAGGCATGCCCAGAAATAGCGCCGCCGCGCCAACGCCGCCCGCGATCATTCCAAGCGTTGCCCCGACAAGCGGATAGGCCCAGACGCTGCGCGCGCCCCGCTCAAATGCAGCGGTTGGCAGGGCGGGCATGGGCAGACGCGTCAGCAGGCAAAAAGCAACCCCGATGTCGCGCATGAAAGACGGGATCATGTCGGATTTCATGCGCCTGCGGCCTCTTCACATCTTGCTGGTTGCGTCCCTTGGGGTAAAGAGGACGCGACAATCATGCAACGGGGTTCTGAAATGACGGCTGCTTTTTCCACACTTGATGAGGTCCGTGATATGCTCCGCGCGCTCCCCGAAAGCGACGCCAAGAGTTTTGATGCAGCGGCTGCGCGCAACGGTCAATTGACCAAGCCCCCCGGTGCCTTGGGTCGTTTGGAAGATCTGGCGATCTGGTATGCCGGCTGGCGCGGTGTCGCGACGCCCAAGATCGAGGCTCCGCAGATCATTGTTTTTGCTGGCAACCACGGCATCGCGGCACAAGGTGTGTCGGCCTTTCCGGCGGAAGTGACGGCACAGATGGTGCTGAATTTCCAGCATGGTGGGGCGGCGATCAACCAGTTGGCGGCGACATTCGGCGCTAAGTTGGATGTGCACGCGCTGACACTTGAGCAACCCACGGCGGATTTCACCCAAGCCCCGGCGATGTCCGAGGCTGAGGTGATCGACGCGCTGCGTACGGGTTGGCAGGCGGTTGATGAGACGGCTGATGTGTTGATCGTCGGTGAGATGGGGATCGGCAACACGACTTGTGCGGCCGCGCTTGCAGCGGCCTGTTTTGGCGGCGTGCCTGCCGACTGGGTGGGGCGCGGCACGGGGGTCGATGACGCGGGGTTGGCCATCAAGCAACGGATTGTGGCCGAAGGTCTGGCGCGGCACGCAACGGCGCATGACGGTCTGGAGAAGCTGCGCTGTCTGGGCGGGCGCGAAGTCGCCGCGATGGCGGGGGCCATCCTGCGGGCGCGCCTGTTGCGTATTCCGGTGTTGCTCGATGGTTTCATTTGCTGTGCGGCGGCGGGCAGTCTGATGCATACGGCACCGGATGCGCTGGCGCATTGTGTGGCGGGTCATTTGAGCGCTGAGGGATCGCATGACCGGCTGCTGAATGTGCTTAGGAAAGAACCGCTGCTGTCGTTAGGCTTGCGCCTTGGGGAGGCATCCGGGGCGGCGTTATCCTTGGGGGTATTGCAGGGGGCCGTTGCCTGTCTCAGCGGCATGGCAACATTTGCCGAAGCAGGTGTCGCCGCCGGTTGAGCCGTGCCGTCGGCTCACCCGTCGGTGTCTTTTGCGGAAATTGAGCGGCTCAATATGGCAGTTTCCAGCTCTTTTTGCAGCTCTTTGGCGCGCGCGACATAGGCCGGATTTTGGCTGGCAGGTCGCGATGGGTCCCAAAGATCGGCCAATTGCCGTATCGTTTTACGGTCATGATGGTAAAATACACGCTCGGCTTCTGCGGCTTCAAACTCGCTTAAGCCCACGTTTTCCAAGACATACCGACCCGCCCGGAGTGAGCTGTCAAACATCTCGCGCACAATATCGCTCGCCCCGGCCTGAAACAGGCGATAGACAAACGTGCGGTCACGGGCCCGCGCGATGATATGCAAATCCGGCCTGATGCTGCGTGCATATTTGACCAGTTTTATCGCGGCTTCAGGGCTGTCCATCGCCACAACCAACACCTTGGCATTTTCGATCCCGGCAGCGCGCAGAATATCGGGTCGGGTGGGATCTCCTAGAAACCCTTTGTATCCAAAGCGGCGCATGACGGCGATGGTTTCCATATCCTGATCCAATACAACGGTTTTGAACCCGTTTGCCTGAACCAGTCGATTGACGATCTGACCAAAGCGTCCAATTCCGGCGATGATGACGGGCCCTTCTTCGTCGATCTCATCGTCGGGAAGCTGCTCGACCTGTTCTTCCATGCGGCGGGAAAGGATATCGTAGATGATAAAGAGCAGTGGCGTGATCAGCATGGAAAGCGAGATGACCAGCAGCAGCGTTTCCGCAATCTCCAGCGGGATAACGTTTTGCTGCACCGAAAAAGACGTCAGTACGAACCCGAATTCGCCCGCCTGCGCCAGCCCGAGGGCAAAGAGCCACTGATCACGTCCCTTGAGCTTGAAGGCCCATCCGAGAGCAAACAAGATCAGGCCTTTGACGATGATGACCAAGAGCGCCATCGAAAGGATGGCGGGCGTATTGTCAAAAAGCAGCGGGAAGTTGATCCCCGCACCTACCGTAATGAAAAACAGACCCAGCAGCAGACCCTTGAACGGCTCAAGGTCGGTCTCAAGCTCATGGCGAAATTCTGAGTTCGCCAGAACCACGCCCGCCAAAAATGCACCAAGTGCCGGGGACAGTCCCACAAGCGTCATCAGAAATGAAATGCCCACGACAATCAAAAGCGCCAAGGCGGTGTACATCTCGCGCAGGCGCGCGGCGTGAATAAAGCGAAAGAGGGGACGCGTCAGATAGACGCCCGCAAAGATGACGGCGGCAATGGCACCGATCGTCACCAGCGTGACACCCCAGGCGGGCAACCCTTCGACCAGTGACAGGGAATGGTGTGCGTCGCCGGCGGCATGAGTGCCTGCGGTCAGTATGATCGACCCATCCTGCGCAATCTGCACGGGTATCGTGACGACAAGCAATGGCAAGAAAGCCAGCATCGGGATGACCGCAATATCCTGTGCCAGCAGCACGGAAAAGACATTGCGGCCCCCATTTGTCTGCATCAGGCCCTTTTCTGACAGGGTCTGCAGCACAATCGCGGTCGAACTGAGCGACAGGCTTAGCCCGATGGCCAGTGCCACGCCCCACGGCTGGTCATAGGCCATGGCGATCCCCATCAGCGCGAGCGTACTCAGCACCACTTGCAGACCCCCGAGGCCGAGCAACCGGTTGCGCATGTCCCACAGTGCGCGCGGCTCAAGTTCGAGGCCGATCAGAAAGAGCATCACAACGACGCCAAACTCGGCAAAGTGTTGCAAGTCCTGCGTTTCTGCGCCCACCAGCCCAAGGACCGGGCCGATAATAATACCCGCCGCGATGTACCCCAGAACCGAGCCCAACCCCAAGCGTGCTGCAATTGGAACGGCAATCACGGCTGCGGCCAGATAGATGGACGCCTGATAGAGGAAGCCTTCCATTGAGTCTAATTCTCCAGTCGGGTCAGGTTGGCAGCGGACCGTCGATTTTCAATTGATCCATCACGATCTGGCTGTGCACGCGTGAAATGGTAGGGTGAAATAGTAAAACATCCTGTATTAAGCGGTTAAAATCTGGCAAATCGGTGCAGTAGACGCGTAACAGGTAATCTGCATCCCCGGTCATTGTCCACGCATCAATGATCTGCGGGGTCGTGTTGATCAGCCGCGCAAAAGCGTTTGAATGCTCCACGCCATGGCTGGCGAGATGCACTTGCACAAACCCTTGTACCTGTAGCCCAAGCTGCCGCGGATCCAAACGCGCAACATAGGATTTGATGTAGCCTTCGTTCTCCAGCCGCTGACGGCGTCGGCCTGCCTGACTGTTCGACAGATGCAACAGGTCACCCAATTGCTGTGCCGTCAACTGCGCGTCGCGTTGCAGGGCGGCCAAAAGTTTCAAGTCAATGCTGTCCAGCATGATGCACGACCTCCGCATGATTTTAAGATGTCATGCGGCATTCCCGCAGAAATAGCGAGTATGTCCCTGATATTTGCGCAATTTTCGCGGCAAGAAACTGCTAATATTAGCCCCTATAGGCGTAATCATGCGCAATATCCGCAAGGAGTACAGGAAATGGGCCCTTTCCCGCACAATGCACCGAAATCACTAATCACGGATGACAATCCGGTTGGCACAGATGGGTTTGAGTTTGTGGAGTTTTCGCACCCTGAACCTGAAGCACTGCGCGCACTATTTGCGCAGATGGGCTATGCGCATGTTGCGACCCACAAAACGCGGCAGATCGAGCTTTGGCAGCAGGGCGACATCACCTATGTGCTGAACGCGGACCCCGAGAGCTTTGCGGCCGGGTTTGTGCAGGATCACGGCCCCTGTGCGCCGTCCATGGGGTGGCGCGTGGCAAATGCGCAGGTCGCGTTTGATCATGCCGTATCAAAAGGGGCTGTGCCGTATGAGGGCAGTGGCAAGGTGCTGGATGTGCCCGCGATCATTGGGATCGGCGGGTCACTGTTGTATTTTGTCGACCAATATCATGACACCAGCCCCTATAACGCAGAATATGACTGGCTGCAGGCTTCAAAACCTGCGGGTGTCGGGTTCTATTATCTCGATCACCTGACGCATAATGTGCATAAGGGCAATATGGACAAATGGTTCCGCTTTTACGGCGATCTGTTCAATTTCCGCGAAGTCCGGTTCTTTGATATTGCAGGGAAATATACCGGCCTGCTGAGCCGGGCCCTGACATCCCCTTGCGGGCGCATCCGCATTCCGATCAATGAAGATCGGGGGGAGGCCGGGCAGATTGTCTCCTACCTCAAAAAGTACAAAGGTGAGGGCATTCAGCACATCGCAGTTGGCGCGCGCGATATCTATGACAGCACAGATGCGATTGCCGCGCGCGGTGTGAAATTTATGCCCGGACCCCCCGATAGCTATTACGCCCTGAGCCACGAGCGCGTCGTCGGCCATGATGAGCCGATTGATAGAATGAAGGCGCATGGCATCCTGATTGATGGCGAAGGGGTCGTTGATGGCAATGAAACCAAGATCCTGCTTCAGATATTTTCTAAAACCGTGATCGGCCCGATCTTTTTCGAGTTCATTCAGCGCAAGGGCGATGATGGGTTCGGCGAGGGCAATTTCAAAGCCCTCTTTGAAAGCATCGAGCAAGAGCAGATCGACAGCGGAGAGATCGCCGCAGAATAACGCCCCGTTCTCAGCCGCGCGGCATTTTCAACACGATCGCGCGGCCACTTTTCTGGTATCGCAGCTCCGCATCGCCAATGGCGGATACCCGGCCCCCGTCGATCCGATCGCCGACCTCAACCTTGCGATATCGCCCATTGCTGAGCCGGACAAGCGCCCGTCTGCTGGAGGGTTTGCCATAGACACCGATCAGGTTGACCTTGCGCAGATTGATGGCGTTACGCACGGTGGCCTCTTTGCTGGCCGAAGCGCTGGAGGGAATCTTGGGCGTGACCACGCGGGGGGCGACACTTGCGGCCGATGCAGTTGTGACCGCAGAGGCGCTGGGTGCAGGTGTTGCCCGTTGAATTCTTGCAACGGTGTCTCTGAAATCCTTTGGCCGGACATCCGGTCGTAAGGACGCAGCGATTGCCCTTGCCGTAGCGCCGTCAAAATCGTCGGTTGATTGCGGTGTGATCAGCGCTTGTCCGCCCCCATTGTCCAGTGACACAAGACTCGCAGCCGCAAGCGCGTTTTCCTGTTCAGACTGTGGCCGCAGCCGTGGTCTGTATTCCCCCAGTTCTGAGCGCGTCAGACCGCTATAGGTTGCGCGTTCCGAGGATTCGATCAGATCAGCAGGGCGTACCTGTGGCCGGAAACTGGCCAGCCGCAGTCTTGTTGCGAGGTCTTCGCCCGGGTCTTCAACGCGCAACAAATTGGGTGGCTGTCGCACCGGGGGAGTTCCCTCAAAAATCCGTATCCCATCGGGGTTCAGGCTGCCTTCCGGTGTTGCAATCACCATGCCAGTGTCATCCAGCTCGAATACCGTACCGGCAGGCGCAGGCGAGGCGGGCGCGAGAAAACTCTGATCGCTGATCGATCCGGTAACAGCGGGCAGCGCAACCGCGTCGAAGTTCGGATTTATCGGGTCTATGCTGGTGATGTAGAGGTCTTCCAGACCGACGAGTGGCGGTGGGCTTGGCACCTCGGGCGCGAGGGGCCAGATGCCGCTGACTGCATAGTCCGCGCGCAGTTCATCCTCCGT
This sequence comes from Roseobacter litoralis Och 149, assembly GCF_000154785.2. Classification (NCBI taxonomy): domain Bacteria; kingdom Pseudomonadati; phylum Pseudomonadota; class Alphaproteobacteria; order Rhodobacterales; family Roseobacteraceae; genus Roseobacter; species Roseobacter litoralis. Next base: position 2,947,791 of record NC_015730.1, on the reverse strand, counting down.
TGGGGCAGGGGGCGGGGACAATTCAGTTTGGTCGGCGCCCCGCAACGCATCCAAAACGGCAGCATCTTCGTCCGTCAGATCGCGATTGAGCGATGCGAGGCTCACATCGTCTGGCTTTTCCTCGAGCTTTTGTGCGGCAAGGGGCGCTTCATCCACGAGGGGTGCTGTAAACTGCGCGGTGGGCTTGGGGGTCGACAGGCGTGCAATCAGGCTGTTGAAGCCGGTGCCAAACGCACCGCTGGCAAAGGCAGTGACACCAGCGAAAAGCACAATAAAAACAGCAACCAAAAGGCTAATTGACCCAAAACGGTTCGATAAGCTGTTGCTGTTTCTTGCGCCAAATACCGTCAAACGCTCAGCTTCGTTGTTTGGTTTTGTCACCGTTGGCGTCAGCGCAGGAGCCTTGGGGCGAGGTGGAACACGCGCCGGCTGTTCGGGCGGTGCTGCGTCAAAAGGTGCAGGCGGCTCGGCAAAACCGGGCGCCTCACTGGCAGGTGGTTGGACAAGACCGGCCGTCACACTCGGGTCAGGCGGATCCGTGCGAAAGGTCGGCACGGTGCGACGGCTCACAAAGCTGGGTCCCGGTTTCGACCTATTAATGACATCCGGCGTCGTCGGCATGGCTTCCAGACCGGTTTGCGGCGCTGTTTCCACGATCTGGATGATCGCTTCGTTGCGCGCGACGTCCTCTCCCGGTTCCAGAAGCCTGTGTGCGGCGTCGGTCATGCCGAAAAACGGCTCTTGCTTAAAGCTGTCGGCAACTGGAATAGCCACAAAGCTGACCGGCGGGAAACCATGCTCGAGCGCGAAAGCTTCGGCCTCTTTCAGAGTTTCCCCAGCGACTGCGGCGACCTGAGAAGTCGCGCCGTCGGTCTCAATGTCAAAGACGAGTTCAGACACCTCATAAGGGGTTGCCCCTTCCAGTGCCAACCGCGCTGCCGCATGTCGATCCGCGTCATCCAGCCCGGCGGTTTCAACAGTCAAATATCGTATCTGATCGTTGGGAATAACGAGTTTGCAATACACCTCGCCAGTGATCAGTGCCTTGGCCTTGCGTTGCAATCCTGCCAGATCTTCGGCAAGGCTCTCGGATGCCGGGTCAGCCTCACCAATAATCCGCCAGCCCGCTGCCGTGCGATGAAGCAGAAGGATACCGTCGTGGGACAGGGACAAGGCAAGGTTCGGTCTCATGGCGTGCTTGTTACCTGAAAAAGATTACGACCAATAGCGAATAGCCGGTGCGCGACATGATAAAGCAGGTCTTTGCCGAGGGAAAGGAAAACGGTGCATGCTCTTGTCTTATGGCCTCAGCATGGTCATGTTTTTTGCGTGGATCAATGGAGAATCTGGATGAAAAATCTGATCGTGGCGCTTGTGTTCGTGCTGGGAACGGTCCCGGCGGTTTGGGCTGACGCTGATCGCGTTATCACCACGACGGGACAAGGCGTCGTTGAAGCGGTGCCTGACATGGCAACCATAAATCTGGGCGTCACCAACGAGGCACGTCTCGCAGGGGATGCATTGCGATTGACGTCGGATGCGGTTGCGGCTGTTCTTGCGCAGCTTAACGAGGCGGGTATCGCACCGCGTGATATGCAAACACAGGGTGTGTCGTTGCAACCCGTGTGGAACCGTCGCAACCCGGAAAATGAGACGCCCCGTATCACCGGCTTCGTGGCGCGAAATACGCTGACCATACGCGTGCGGGACCTCGATACACTTGGCGGCATTCTGGATCGCGTGGTTCAGGACGGGGCCAACACATTCAACGGATTGCAATTTTCCATACAGGACCCGGAGCCCGCCATTGCGGCTGCGCGTCAGGATGCCGTCAAGGATGCCATCGCCAAGGCCGAGCAATTGGCTGAGGCGGCTGGTGTCGCGTTGGGACCTGTGCAGTCCATATCGGAAAGCGGTGGCGGTGGCCGACCAGTGATGATGGAGATGGCCTCCGCGCGGATGGCATCGGATGTGCCTGTCGCTGCAGGAGAGGTGAGCCTGACAGCCCGGGTGTCCATGGTTTTTGAGATACTGGACTGAACGTAGTTTGGTGATACGCAAAAGGGCGGCACGTGGCCGCCCTTCGCTGTTCAAAATACTGGTTTTCAGCTCGTTGCTTTGGAGAGCGCCTGATCAAGATCGGCGATCAGATCTTCCGAACTTTCGGTCCCGATTGAAATCCGGACGACGCCGGGTCCGGCCCCTGCCGCCTCTTGCTGCTCTTGGGTCAGCTGGCGGTGCGTCGTCGAGGCAGAGTGTGTCACGATCGATCTCGTATCACCCAAGTTTGCCACGTGGCTGAAGACTTCGAGTGCGTTCACGAATTTAATGCAGGCATCATAGCCGCCCTTGATCGCGAATGTGAAAAGGCCACCAGCCCCCTTCGGACAGATCTTTTTTACGCGCTCGTGGTAAGGAGACGAGGGCAGACCGGCATAGGTCACGTAGTCGACCCGCGGGTCTTTTTCCAACCACTGCGTGATGATCTCTGCGTTTTCCACGTGGCGGTCCATGCGCAGTGACAAGGTTTCCGTTCCCATCAATGTGTAATGCGCCGCCTGCGGGTTCATGGTCATCCCGAGGTCGCGCAGACCGATAGCAATCGAGTGGAAGGTGAACGCCAAAGGCCCGAAAGTTTCATGAAACTTCAGCCCGTGGTACGCCGGTTCCGGTGCGCTCAGCGACGGGAATTTGTCATTTGCAGACCAGTCGAACTTGCCTGAATCCACGATGCACCCGCCTGTGACAGTGCCGTTGCCGGTCAGGTATTTGGTGGTGGAGTGCACAACCAATGTGGCGCCATGTTCAATCGGGCGACACAGGTATGGCGTGGCCGAGGTGTTGTCGACAATCAGCGGAATGCCCGCCGCGTCAGAGATTTTGGAAATGGCGTCGAGGTCGGTGATATATCCGCCCGGATTGGCGATCGCCTCGCAGAAAACCGCGCGCGTGTCGTCGTTGATTGCGGCCTTCACGGCATCAAGGTCGTCGAAATCGACAAAGGTACATTCCCATCCGAAACGCTTGATCGTATGGCCAAACTGCGTAACGGTTCCGCCGTAAAGGCGGGTTGATGCCACGACATTTTTACCCGGCCCCATCAAGGGGAACAGTGCCATGATCTGTGCGGCATGACCCGAAGAGCAGCAGGCCGCGCCGACACCACCTTCAAGCGTCGCGATCCTTTCCTGCAGCACGGATACCGTGGGGTTGGTCAGCCGCGAATAGATAAAGCCGACTTCCTGCAGGTTGAACAGTGCCGCCGCGTGGTCGGTGTCGCGAAAGACATAGCCCGTTGTTTGATAAATAGGGGTCTGGCGTGCACCTGTTGCGGGGTCCGGGCGTGCGCCGGCATGAATTTGTAACGTGTCAAAGCCGTAGCTCGGACCTTTCGGGTCTGTCATTCTGGGTACTCCTGAAGGCTTGATTTGTCACATGGTTAGGCCAAGCCGCGCAGGGGTACAAGGGTGCAGCGACATGCCCGGTGCATCCAGAACCTGTACGCAACTCACTGGCGAAGGCTTCTGTCGCGCGCTGACACGAGGTGTCGTGACCCCCGCGGCATAGGCATTCCGGATCAAGGCCGAGCCAGCAGCATGTTGAGGGCGGTCAAAACATGATTGCCGCAGGGGCTTCGCATTTTGTGGCAGGTCGCTTAAGACATGAATTCGGCTTTTTACCCACCACACCAAAGGTCCACTCATGCCCACGCTGCCAGATTTCCGCCTTGAGACCCATTTCGCCAAATGGGAGTTTACTGCGCAATACCACCTGACAGCTTCCGACGCGGAAAGCATCTCTTTGCGTGACCTTCTTGCTATGGCCTCGGATGAGGATCGTGCTGCGTTCGAAGAGATGTGGCTCGGATATACCGAAACCTTTGGCGCTCCGGATTTGCGCGCCCGGATTGCGCAGACCTATGAACAACAGTCGGCAGATAATATCCTGTGTTTTGCAGGTGCCAGTGAGGGTATTTTTGCCGCCAATTCCGTGCTGCTCGACAAGGACAGCCACGCCATTGTCGTGACCCCGAATTATCAGTCTCACGAGACGCTGCCGGTCACGATCTGCAGTGCCACCGGGGTCCCGCTTGACCCGGATGATGGCTGGTCATTGGACATCGACCGGGTGGCCGCTGCGATCCAACCAAACACCCGGCTTTTGACGATGAACTTTCCCCACAACCCGACGGGCGCGATCCTTGCACGGGATCGTTATGATGCGCTGATCGCGCTGTGTCGCAAACACGGCATTTACATTTTGCATGATGAAATTTTCCATGGGCTGGGGCCCAGTGGCACGCAGTTTTTGCCCTTTGTCGCGGATGTCTACGAACGCGGACTGTCTTTGAACGTGATGTCCAAATCATATGGGTTGCCGGGTTTGCGTATCGGCTGGATTGCATCGCAGGACCGCGACGTACTGGCGCGTATGGAACGGCTGAAGCACTATCTTTCGATCTGTAATTCAGGCCCCAGTGAAAGACTTGCGATGATCGCGCTGGCGAACCGGCGCGCGTTGCTGGCGCGGAACTGTGCCATAGTTGATGAAAACCTGCCGAAATGGGATGCATTTTTCGCGCGATACCCGGACCTGTTTGACTGGCAGCACCCGGATGGTTCCTGCATGGCGTACCCGCGCTACAAGGGAGCAGGTGGGGTCGACGCCTTTGCCCGCGATCTGGTGGAGCAAAGCGGTGTTCTTGTCCTGCCGAGTTCAATCTATGCATCCGACATCGGCCCTGTGCCGAGCGACCGGTTTCGAATCGGATTGGGCCGTCGCGGCTTGGACGAAGGACTGGCGGCGTTTGAGGCCTATCTCAACCGCAACGACGGGCCTTCATTGCTGACGGGCGATTGACGTTCTGAGAGGCGGCCAGTTACGCACTCTCCAAGCTGGCATATGCGTTACTTGTAGTTTCCTGACCGAAAAGCTGAGAGAGTGATCGCTCTTAAAGCGTCATGCGAAAAACCTGAATCACATAACGCTGCCTGAAATCAAAGATTTCAACGCGTTACATGATACCCGATGTTTCAGGTATTTCGTCAGACGCTCTAGTCGCTGTTCTTCTTTGATTTGGCGATGTCTTCCAAAGCATCGGCTATTCGGGCTTGTTCATTTGCTTTTCTCTTGCTCGAGCGCATAATTAGCCAGATTGGCAATACCACGATCAACAGGATCAATAGGAGCCCAGGCAGGCCGATGTTGTTGAGCATGTGAAACGGTCCTCAGTATATCTACGACGACCTTTGTCAACACCGCGCGACAAGTATCAACCGATAACCGTGTTTTGAGGAGAACCGCTTGCAGAAATTTCCAGTACTTGAGCGCGGAACAAAAACAGAATATCCAGACGCGGCTGGTCACGATTCCCAAAAACCTGCTAAGTGCTTAAAATTAATTGGAGGCGAGTAGGAGAATCGAACTCCTGTACACGGATTTGCAATCCGCTGCGTAACCACTCCGCCAACTCGCCATCAAGCACTCTAGGCATATGTACTTCGAATCCGAGCGTCAAGCGACATTCCTCAGCTTTTGGCCATTTCATTCTGCTTTCACTTTAGGCTTATCGCTAATGGACTCTCACACCTGCCACTGCTTTTTGAATTGGCCAGTGAGCCTTCAAGTGTAATCCGCTGGGAACAAAGATCGACGATCTGATTCCGCGTTGCCTGTTAAGAAGTTTTGGAAGGCTCCAGATCTGAACATTGGCACTAGAATCAAAGTGTTTATGTTACATGGGTATAATATCAAAATATGGGCTGGACACCTTCTTACCAAACTCCTAGAACGCTGGCACCTCGTCAGTGAACTGACTTATATTGCCCGGGTAGCTCAGGGGTAGAGCAGTGGATTGAAAATCCTCGTGTCGGTGGTTCGATTCCGCCCCCGGGCACCACTTGTTCAGTTATCCCATTGGTTTTCCTCCAGTTTTTAGCAACTGCTTGGAGCCGTAGACCATGTCGGAGACCATTTCACCCACGTTCACCTTCGTAAAAGACGGTGTTTTCTACTTCAGTCGTCGCATCCCGAAAGAGCTGCTTCGCCACTATTCGTCGCCTCGGATCGCTTATTCGCTGCGTACAAGGTCAGGAAAGATCGCTGAAGCTCGCGCCAGAAAGGCAGCAGACCAGCTCGATGACTACTGGTTCCACCTCAGAACTCAAGAAGCAAAGCTGCCGGGAAAGCATATGCTGAGGATGGGAGCTACAGGTGCGGTAGGGTCTTCTTCTGTTCCACATGTAAGTTTGTCTTCATTTGTTTTGTTGTCAGAGGCTGTGGCGATATACCTTGAGCAGAAGGGCAAGGGCCGTCCGGTCACGTTCCACCGAGCCGCTGAGCGAGCGTGTGGCTATGTTATCGATGCCTGCGGTGACAAAAACCTCGATGTTTACACCAAGGCGGACGCAAACAAGTTCCGCGACGCACTGATTGCACGAGGCTTGGCAGGTAGCAGTTTGACCCGGGTCTTTGGCACAGTACGAGCCGTCACGAACTTTGCAGCGAGTGAGCAGGGTCTGACGCTGAACAATCCCTTTGCTGGGGTCTACTATGACCGGACTGCAGGGGTCTCAAATCGCAACCCGATCCCCTCAGACGCGCTTGGTGCCGTACAAACAAAGTGCCGGGAGATTGACGATGACCTTCGCTGGTTGGTTTCGTTGGTCTCAGATACCGGGATGCGTCTTGCTGAAGCTGCGGGGTTGAGCAAGGAAGACATCATCACCGAGGAAGATGGCTCACTCGTTGTTCGGGTCCGTCATCATCCGTGGCGGCGTCTCAAGACCAAAGGCAGCGAACGCGATGTCCCGCTTGAAGGTGAGGCGCGTTGGGCAGCACAGCGCATACTTGAACATGCCAGCTCTTCGCAGTTTGCCTTCCCGCGATACAACAAAGCGGAGACAACCAACGCGAACGCCGCCAGTGCCGCATTGAACAAATGGATGAAAGAGTACGCCCCGGAAGGATGCACCATGCACAGCTTTCGCCACTCTATGCGGGATCGCCTCAGAGCCGTCGAGTGTCCTGCTGACATCGTTGACCAGATCGGTGGCTGGCGCACGGACGGTATAGGCCACGGATACGGCTCAGGTTACCCGCTTGAGGTTCTCCAGAAGTGGATGAAGGCAGTCACTTGAGCCGACATGGTCTACGGCTCCAAGCAGTTGCTAAAAACTGGAGGAAAACCAATGGGATATCTGAACAAGTGGTGCCTGTTGACAGCGGTACGTCACCTCGCATACCCTTTGTTTTGCTGGAAAGACCAGCTGAAGAAGTGCCTGTAGGAGGAACAGAACCTCCGCTTCCGGGCACCATAACAGAATCCATGGTCTGTAAACCCACTTAAAGCCTTGAACGGGAACGCTAATTCGGCGGTTCTAGCACCCTCTTTTCGGCAGTATCTGATGCGGTCTGTGAAAGCCAATTTGAGCACCAGTTTACGTGCTGCCACACTGCCACTTTCCCATATTTTCCAAGGGCTTGAGAGGAATGTCAGGGCCGGTTCTAGTTTTTCGGCAAAGCTCCCAGAAGGAACTGTCCGATTTTCAATATTTTCGGTCAATAGTGCTTTCTGTTTGTTCAGTTGCCCGATCTTGGCTTCATAGGTTTCGAGTACTGCCGGATTGGAGGTTTCCATGATCCGCTCAAGCAGTGTTGAGGTTTCAGGGGAGATTGCCGCTTCGCCTGCTGCCATTCAGCCAATGAAAAAATACGGGGGTCCCGGTTGCGCCTGTCCCGATATCCATCCGGTAATCGCCAGCCATGCTCCAGAAATAGGTCCTTGGATACTTCTTTTAACCGAGTGTGATAGAAGGGCAGGTTGATGGCTTTCATGTCGATCACATCAATGCGAGACCAGACAACATGGGCATGTCGTCGTCCATTTTTCTCATGAAAGACAATCGCACGGGCCTGATCGTCCAACCCCAGTTTCTTTTCCGTGCGTTCAACCGCATTCAGGATGTCAGCAGTCGAAACCCGTTCCGTCTCAGGAGGGTTGATGCTCAGGGAAAACAGATATTGCTGGCATTTTGTCCCTTTGGAGATCGCATCAGCTTCCCGAAACGCGCCGTGCAGGGTTTCAGCCGTGAAGCCGCGCAGTTCATGTACTTCGACATGATCATTGTCGTGAATGTTCATAAGGTGGGTCGCCAGCTTGAGACCGCCGCCACGCTGATTGCCGTTGAGGATCATTTATCATCCTCGACGGGGTAACCAAGCGCTTTCATCAAGTCCATGCGGATTGCCAGCACAGCAGCGCAGGTTGCCATCAGGTCTTCTTCGACTTCCGGCGACATCGGCTGCCGCCGCGAGAAATCCCCTTGACGTCGCCGGTGGCGCGTAATGCCGGAAGTGTTGGACTGATCGAACCGACTAGACTCGATGGAGGTACGTGGCTGTGGGAGCCTGTCACAGAACACTCAATGATCTCAGAGCGGTACGATCTTTCCCTGTCGCTCTTGACGTTGGGTGCGCGCGCGCCACTGGCGGATACTGAAGGGGCGGCATCAAACCGCGACAGGTCCAAGGTTCACGAAGGTTGGCAAAGGGGCGCATCCGCGTGAATAGTTGGGTTTGGGTCTGTGTGCGCAGCACATCGTTGGTTGCAATGTATTTGGCGATCTATGCCGCGATTCCGGTGCTTGATTTATCGGTCATCGCGGCAACGCTTTATACCAGCCCGCTGTTCATTGTTCTACTATCGGCAGTCTTCCGTTTGGAAGCCATCAGCAAGGTTCATTTGGTCGCGGTGCTGGTTGGCTTCGCAGGTGTGCTCTTTGTCGTGCAACCCGCGGGGGCTGAGGTTCCTGAGGCCAGCACGATGGGCGGCATATTCCTGATCATGATGGCAGGCGGGCTTGTGCTTTTTTTCGACAGGAGGCCAACAAACAGACCTCTGTGCGAAGCCCGCCTTTCGCTGAAAGCTGACGAGTAAGTAGTTTGAGCTTGATCCGGTCCTCTGACGTATTGAATGGGGATGCTTTCCGTACCGATAGGTTCAAACAAACGGCATCACCGGGAAAGCCCATCATCCTCAAGATTGGTGTTATGTCTGTTGGAAAGGATCTAGTAGTTCCTAAACCAGCGCCGGGATGCGCAATGGGGAGCACCAAATGATTGACCATGTGTCCGTATCGGTCACCGATCTTGCGGCGGCACGGACGTTCTATGTCGAAATTCTTGAAAAAATAGGACTCTGTGAGCTTGTTTCCCGCGAACACAGCGTTGGATTTGGCAAGTCCTATCCGGAATTCTGGCTGAATGAGCGGCCGAACATGGGAGCTGTTGCGCAAGATTGTGGTGCTCATGTTTGTTTTCGGTGCCCTTCCAAAGACGCTGTCATCGGCTTTCATACGGTAGCGCTAGCAAAGGGTGGGTCTGATGCCGGTATGCCTAGGGACCGTCAGGGCGCGAAGACACCCTATTTTGGTGCATTCATTTTCGATTTGGATGGCAACAAAATAGAGGTTGTCACTTTTCCACGCGAGGCAACGGCATGAATGCTCAATCAACAAATCTTTCAGCCGGGATTTTCTTTGGTGTTCTCGGAATGCTTGGGTTCAGCGGAACGCTTGTCGCCACGCGTACAGCGGTCTTCGATTTTTCGCCGCTGGACATCACCAGCGCACGGATCGTTATGGCGGGCCTCCTTGGTGCGATTTTTCTGGTCCTGAGCCGACAAACAAGGTTTCCAGAGCGCAGGTTTGTGCTGCCCATTATCGTCATGGGCCTCGGTCTGGCGGTGGGTTACCCATTCTTTCTTGCCTTGGCGCTAGAAAAGGTGCCCGCCGTGCATGGTGCTGTCGTGACCGGTCTTGCCCCTGCTGCAACCGCTATTATCGCGGTGGTACGCACTGGCGAGCGGCCATCAATCGCTTTCTGGACTGCTTCTATTGTGGGATTCTGTGCAGTTTTCTATTTCGCATACGACGCAGGGGGAGGACATCTTAGCCTCTCAGATGGATGGCTCTTGCTTGGCATGTTGAGTCTGGGCGTCGCCTATGTCGAAGGGGGCCGAGTATCACGTGAAATTGGAGGGACTGCCACGCTGAGTTGGGCAATGCTTTTTCTGACGCCAGCGGCAATTGTCCCGCTCTTGGTGCGAGCCAGAGAGATCGACATCGAAGCTGTTGCGGCGTCAAGCTGGATTTCGCTGGCCTATCTCGGGATCGTCAGCATGTTTCTGGCGTCAGTGTTCTGGTATCGGGGTCTTTCCCTTGGCGGCATTGCCCGGATTGGCCAGATTAACCTACTTCTACCGCTCGTTGCTCTCGCTTGGTCAGCATTGTTTCTTGGCGAGGAAATCACTGCGACAGCCTTTGCTTGTTCCATAATTGTCCTTGCTGCCATGATTGTTTGTCTACGAAGCCGAACCTGACATTCGCTACCGCGCAGAAGGCAGTATGGTCGGCGTACTGCACTCCTTGGCAGCGTTGGTCACCAGTGTCAGGCTTCTGGAAAACCAGTCTTTCGCCGGGCTATGCATTAATTGGTACATTTAGGGATCTTTCAGATCTTTACCAAGGCCTGCTTCCAAGCCGATACCAGACTTCAAATGACCCACTCGAAAGCGTATCCTGCTGCCAAAGACCCTAGCACCGCGAGCAGCAGATACAGCAGGAACGGTTTTAGTTTCAGCACAGGCGCGATGGCCATCGCGCCCCAGATGCTTACCACACCGCCTGAGATCAGAAAGGCCATCGCGGCCCCTTCGGACATGCCGTTATCAATGAGGCCACGCGCCAGGGGCAAAGCCGCATAGCCATCGATGTAGGCCGGGGCACCTACAAAGACGGCAGCGGGAATAGCCCACCATTGATCTTCACCAACATATGCGGCAAGCGACCCCGGTGTCAGCGCCGCGTTCAGGGCATATTCGGCGGCAAAAGCCGGTATCAGGCAAATCACGATGATCCGCGCTGTTGCGCGGAACTGTGTGCTGAAAGACTGACGCCGTTCAGCGGTGCGCCAGACCTTTGGTTCGAAGCTTTGAACATCACCGCATCGCGCAGCACTCAGTTGTCGGGCCAGACCATTGTCACGAAGCGGGTTCAATGCCCAAGGCGACTTGGCGAACAATGCGGTGGTCGCGCCGCCGAACACCCCCAACCCGATTGCTGCCACCAGTTTGCCAATTGCAAAGCTCAGACCAAGCGTTGCAGCCGTTGTGGCAAGCATGGCCGGATCGGTAATGGGAGACGAGAGCCAGAACGCCATGATTGGCGCAAGCGGCACGCCCGCCGCCAAGAGACCGACCATCAGTGGTAGAACTGTCACACCGCAGACCGGTGTGATGGCTCCGATCAGCGATGCAGCCGCTACCGCGCGCAGCGTCCTTCCTTCAAACGCGCTGGCTATGTGCGTATCCGCGCCACTGGCGATGATCCAAGCTGCAAGAAGGATACCGGGGATAACGATGGGGGCGACGGTGACAAGGCCCCATCCAACAAATAGCGTGGCGTTCAGCACATGCTCAGGCCATGCAAATGAGATGCCTGCAAGCAAGGCAAGGCAAAGGCTCCAGAGCGCACGCTTCTTGCTTGTGCCTCGGCGCACTATGGTTTGATCGGCCATGGAATATTCCTTTGACCTTGCAAAATAGCGATCGACAAAGCATATGTGAAACGAATAGCTTGAATACCTGCCATCGGATTTGCAAATGGAAAATCTTGATAGTGACTTGCTTCGCACCTTCCTAGCTGTCGCTCAGGCGGGAAGTGTTACTGATGGCGCTGCGCGCATCCACAGATCGCAATCCGCCACCAGCATTCAGGTCAAACGCCTTGAGGCTATCCTGGGGCGATCTGTGTTCGACCGTCACGGGCGCGGCGTCGTGTTGAGCGAGACCGGACGTCGGCTACTGCCCGTTGCCCAGGATGTGACGGCGCGCCTTGATGTGACGCTGCGGGAAATTTCTCAGTGCGCGGTGTCGGGCCAGCTGCATGTGGGCATTCCTGACGATCATGGCAGGGCTAAGCTGGTGGAGATCATTTCTGCCTTCACGCGCCATCATCCCGGGGTCGAGCTTGTCGTAACTTGTGCGTTGAGCACAGAGTTCCCCAATGCGCTGGAAAAAGGGGCGCTCGATCTTGCCATTTACGAAGTGGAACATCCGAAACCGCAAGAGGAGGTCTTGTTCGAGGACCCCACATGCTGGATGACCTCCACACATCGGGATTTCCCGACCGGCGAAAGCCTGCCTGTGGCCCTATTCGATCATGCCTGCTGGTGGCGCGATGTGGCGATTGCGTCCCTTGAGGCGCGCGGCAAGCCCTACCGGATCGCCTATTCCAGCCAGAGCGTTTCCGGCGTGATCGCGGCCGTCGAAGCCGGGATCGCCGTTGGCCTGCTGGGTCGATCATCCCTACATTCTGGTCTGGCCGCCGTAGATGAAAACCTAGGGTTTGGATCGACGCCTGCGTCGAAGTTGGTCATGGCTGCGAGAGGGGCCAAGGAGACCCAACTACAGGCTGCTATGAAAGAGGCGGTCCGATCCGCGTTTCAAACGACGGCGTTAGAAAGTCGCCCCGGGTGCAACTTTAACAAATGCGCAAGTTAGCTCACTGCTGTGACCTGGCCGCGTTGGTCTAGGCTACGGTGAGATATTGACCCCTCTAGATCTACAACGCGGGACATTCCTGCCGTTCGTTTCATTCAATTGAATGGCGGCTCTGGACTGGGCTAAAGATTTCTTGTTGGCAGGACGCCTGCCAATTGAGTTGCTTCCCACTCTTCATTCAGAGGCTCACCGAGGCCCGCGAAGTCGTCGCTCTGGAGCTTTGATCGCATTATGAGATTGAGTCTGAAATGCCTTACCATTTGTCGCAATTCACACCATGCAGCAATTAACCCGGCATCGACGTAGTAAATCAGAACAAGCGGCCAGATTGTGCGCTTGGTTTTACTAATGAATTGTCGTGCCCGTTTGCCGACACCAAACCCAAAAACAAACCGGGGAACAATAGCATGCCGTCCATAGCCAACCGCGTGTTGAAGGCCCCGCCGTAGGTCCGCGCAATCAACGATGTGATGTACGCGAAGGTGAATATCAGAGCCATTGTCGGGCGCGTTTTCTCACGTAGGTAGATTCTGAATTGGTTTTGGTCGTTACAGATAGCGGTAGCCATTTCTACAGCCGATAGTGCCTAGTTTACAGTTTCAGTGCCATTGACGTGGGTTTCTGCCTTGCAAATGCTAAGCGTCACCGGTGCCCGGCAACGCTCCTACCGTAAATGCTCCAAACTGCTGTCAGATTTTCACTGCAACGGCGAACACTGCCATGTTGACTGCGCATTCCTCCCGTTCCCGAATGCTTGTGCTTGATCGGCTTGGGCACTGCGATCTAAAGCTGCCATTTTTGGATGAGCTATCGCAACGCATTTGGGATGTTGCAAACTGGGATTGGCTCCATCTTGTGACGATTAGCACTGTGGAGGCGATCGTAGATGGCAAGCACGGCTAGTTGCCGTTCGTCGAGTGTTGATCTGTCTCCGTCGAAAGTCATTGCCCATTCGAGTTCGTTGTAGCTGGCTCCGATTTGGTCCTCGTCGGTGCGGTTATCCCCCCATAAGCCGTCAGTGGGCGCAGCCGATAAAATACGCATCGTCGCTTTTGCGCTAAACGCTCATGAGCATTTGGAAATGACGAAAGGCCTTTCAACGGATGACGAGCCAGACATTTGGCAGAAAAGCCTGAGCGGAGAACTTGATGTATGGGTGGCCCTGGGACTTCCAAGCGAGAAGGTGATGCGTCAATCTTGTGGCAAAGCCGACAAGGTGATTGTTTATTCCTATGGCGGCAGGACTGCCGAGATTTGGTGGGACAAGATCAATAATAGCACCACCCGTTTTGATAATCTTCAGGTGATAAATTTCTCCGAGACGGACACAGGCGCACTGGCACAGCTGGCAAGCCGCACGATGAAGCTGCAGATCAATATTCAGGAAGGCGATGTGATGGTCAGCGTGGATGACAGCGTCGTTTACGTTACTCCCACGAAATGGAAGAGCGCTGCGTAATTCATGATTGCCTGCTGCATAGATGGACTTGAGTCACTCAGTGGTTGCTACCTCAGTCAGGTGTGACTGGCCAATGCCCTGTGTGGATAGCTCCTGCATAGCAAGACATATTTGAAGTAATTTCGCACTGGTCAGAAGCAGACGTGTGTCCGGCCTGTTTGCGCGGCACTCGTAGCCGCCGGCCCTGATGGTTTCCGCGACCAAGTCCCAAACGGCTTATCGAACAACAATGTGTCCTGGACATTCGACGGGGTGTCTTGGTTGGCGGGCTGACTGTGCGCCATCATTTCGTAGGTCTTGCTGTCTCGGGTGTTCCTTTTGTTAGGCTGTGTGAGGCCGGTAGTATTCGTTCTTGGTTAACACCGCCCAGACAATTCGAGCAGTCTTGTTTGCCATTGCAACGGTCGCCAGTCGAGCAGGTTTGCGCTCAAGAAGGCCGATAGCCCATGGATCGACGCGGTCAGGATTCACTTTCATTTGCCGCAATCTCGCTGTCATCCCGGTCACCAAAAGACGCCGAATGTATCGGTCACCCATTTTTGTGATCCGTCCTAATCGTTCTTTTCCGCCACTCGACATGTTCAGAGGTGTGAGCCCCAGCCACGCTGCAAATTGTCGACCATTCTTAAACTGTTTTGCGTCGCCGATAGTGGCAACAATGGCGGACGCGGTCACAGGGCCAACGCCTGGGATCGTGCGCAACAGCATAACGCGTTTGTCCAGTTTCGAATGAAGTCGCATGCGCATCTCGTACCAGCGGAACCGGAGATGCATAGCGACAAGTTGGTGGCTAAGTTGTTTCAGAACATCAATTGCGATTTGCGGAAGGGCGGGCTTTTCTCCCTCCAGAACACCTTTGGCGTATTTGACTGCGGCTCCGGTTCCTTGTGGAATGATGACACCAAACTCGGCGAGCAAACTGCGAAGCATGTTGCTGAGTTGTGTTCGTTGCCTGACGATCAAATCGCGCGCACAATGCAGGAACAAGACGGCCTGCTGTTCCTCGGATTTGGGCGCAACAAACCGCATCGTCGGGCGTGTCACCGCTTCACATATAGCTTCGGCATCATTCGCGTCAGATTTGCCGCGTTTGACATAGGGCTTCACATAATTGGCTGGGATCAAGCGAACATCGTGCCCAAGCTTGGTCAGTTCTCGCGCCCAATAGTGGCTGGACCCGCATGCCTCCATGCCGATCAAACAGGGCTCCAGATTGATGAAGAACTGCATGAGTTGTGCGCGCCGGATCGCTCGATTGAAGACAACCTCTCCATCCTCAGTAATTCCGTGAACCTGAAAAACATGTTTGGCCAGATCGATACCGATTGTTGTAACTTGCATTGGGTAGCTCCTTTCATAGCAGTGATAGACAACTGCAGTATGGCGCATTGCGACGCCGGGTGGAGCAGGAGCTATCCACACCATCCGCTTTGGGCAAACTGCAACGCAGCGCAGAACTCTGTCACCAAAGGCAAATATGGGCCGTTATTGACGAAGAATGGAGGCCTCGATTTGGGAGATGTTGCGCGGCATCCGAGGTCGGCTTGGAGACCAATGTACAGGATGCTGCACATTGCGCCAACGATGGCTTTTTTGTGCTCCTGTTAATCGACTGCTCGTTTTTGGAGCTCAACGGCAACTTTTTCGTAGGTTTTACCCATGCGCACCTCGTCAATGAAGACCACCTGAGTTGGCATCGGACCGCTATGCCTGCTCACAAAAGATCGGTAGATACCATACTTAAAGTAGTAAGACTTTGGCTCGTAACTTTGATTATAGGGGTGCACTGCAACCTGCTTTCCGTTTTTGAAAACCTCCAGCGTACCAGGAGAGCCCTGAGTGTTCAGTCGAACTGCAAAGTCGGTCCATTTTCCTCGTAACTCGCTGATACTGGCAAGTTGATAGTCTGCGATGTCGTTGCGTACGTTGTTAAATGGCCCGGACAGAACATGTACGCGTAAGAAGTATCGGTTGCCTAGCATCTCCATCTGAAAAACGCCCGGCTCGGATGGGAAGCCACCGGCAAATCCGGACGGCCCTCCCTTCATCTTAACTTGACCCACTGTCGTGCGCACCCGTGAGCTTGTTTTGAAATCTGGGGGAAGATATATTGAAAACGCTATCCATTGGTCGGTGCCATGACGCCAATCCCTTTTGACATAAAGCTCCGAACGCTCGCGGTCATTGTCGCAATCGGACCAACCGCTGTCCCAACCGCAATCGCCCGGCCGCACTTCAAACCGCTGCGCACGTTTGCCTAAGCGTGTCAGTCCACGTATCTTGGCATAACCATGTTCGGTTTGATTTTTTTGCAAGCTGCGCTCAACAGGAAGGCGCTGAGCAGCCACGGTTTCGGGAATTAGACTACACAAGAAGACTAAGGCAATTGTCGCTGCAAAAAATCTGGTAAACATGCATATCCCTTCAAATTTTTTAGAGTAGCTTACGGTTGAGGGCCTATTTGTCCAGTCAGAACCCTGAAGGAACTTAGTTTCGATAGCTGCTAAGTCTGCATCCAATAAGATTGACCGGGAGCAGCCGTTTATGCGAGTCTCATTTGCAGCACCCGGCCTGCCTCGCTTGTGCAACGCAGGGGCCACGCCCAGCAGGCCTTGACCGCAACCAAATCAACAGAAAGAGACAGGAACGGATTCTACACCTAAACGGACTGAATCAGGTGGCTGGGTCAAACCCAATTAACATGGCAATGGACTCCGTGGTTCCATCCCAAGCTGGAAGAGCTTGACCGCCTGGCACGTGACGCAAGGTTGGACGTCATCAAAACCGCCCCCATAGGCAGGCCATTCTATGCGGTATCGTTACGAAAGCCTCTCTACGGTACCGAAAGGCGTGAAGAGATCGGCCAAAGCCAAGAGCTGAACTCCTCCGATAACTTGTCATTCATGACCCGCCGCCGCTCATAGAATGCACGTTCTTCAGCTCTCCAAGCTTCGTCATCGAAAGGTTGGATCAGGCAGTCTTCAGGCAACGGAACCGGCGCGACATCTATGAAAGCTTCAGGCACCGCGGCGCTCCATGACGGCGTATAGGGCATTGCTTCGAATACCCCGCGCCAATGCCGATGATAATCAAGGTTGTTCAGGACGTCGTCGGGCCAGTGGCAGGGCCGCGCCATACCCTCAGGCAGGCGAACGCTGCCATCCGCGAAGGTCTGATCCAACTGACCCGGCTGATCAAATTGCGCGCGCGACAGGTCGAGATTGCGGAATGTGACCCCAAGAAGCACGGCTTCGGTAAAGTCGGGCTGGCCAACCGGCCAGTCAGCGCGCCCCTCAATGTGGGTCGAGCTGACCAATGCCCCAAGAAACTCAGCCGACGTCAGTTTAACATTGACGAGGCGCGAAAACCTCAACCTAGCATGCGCGAAATCGGCGCCGAAGAGACTGGACCGTTCGAATGTCGTCCCGATCAAGTCGGCGTTAGAAAACTTCGCCCGCTCCAGCAGAGCGCCGTCGAGCCGCGTCGCGTCCAAGGATGCACCCATGAAATTGACGTCATTCAAATTAGTGTGGCGAAAGTCCGCATTCTCCAGATTTGCGCCACGCATATCCGCCAGCAAGAAATCTGCATTCGTAGCACTTAGGTTGTACATGTTGCTGCCGATTAGCTTGGCGTAGCGCAGGTTTGCTCCGTCCAAACGCGCGTAGCGTAGACCCGATGCGGTCATATCCACGAAAAGTGCGCGGATACCTTCCATCTGCGCCGCTTCCATATCGGCACGGCGCAGCCGCGTCCGGGTCAGCGTCACGCCCGGAAGAAATGCAGCTAAAAGATTGGCGTGATCCATGTGCCGCTCGCTTAGATCTGGGCTCCTCATTACGGCGATCTCTCGGGAGCGGGCGGCGTCGAAGGCAGCGTTGAGGTCCTCATCCTCCAGACCCCGGTTGCGGCAGTCCGGGTCGGGGATATCGGCACACCAGTCGCGCCGGAACCTCCGCAACGCTTCATCATGCGGGCGCCAAGTCGGTGTCATCTCCGTTAAACGAATGCGTGATAAGTCGGCGACAGCGGGACGAAACCAGTTTACGACGCGTTCCGTGACGGCCGGATCTTCGGGGTAACGCGTCACCGAAGGTCCGAGGGGATCCCACTCGGTCCGCACTAGTGAAACAGCAAGCATGAGACCGATTGCCACCGTTAAAAAACTGATCGTCAATGTCCTGCGCGTTCGTTGTGGGCGGTTGCTCATCCTGTCGCGCAGTGACGCAAAGCTCTTCAAGCCGATTAAGACGCATCCCAAGGCCATGAAACCAACCGCGATGGTAAGCCATGCCAAGTGTGCGGTGTGTGACCGAAACCAGAGCCCCCAAACGAGGATCGGTGCCGCGACGAACAAAAGCGTGAACGACGTCACCATTCCCAGTGTACTCAGCGATCCAGCCTCAACGGGCGGCGGCTCTTCGCGGCGCGCTCGACCGCGCACCAGAAGTGCTGCACCGCTGACGAGCCAAGGCAGGATGACATCGGAAAGCGGATCGCGATCAATCCGAGCAGGCGCATGACCGAGAGTAGCCCAAAGCGGCTCTAGCGTTACGTGGAGATAGGCATAGGTCATCGTCACAAGTGTTGCGCCGAAGAAAAGGAACGGGATCACCGGCACCGCGACGCCGACGAGCGGCAGACTAACGTTACGATCTGCCGCAAAGAAGTCCGCATCATTGAAGCCAAGCAGAGTAATTCCGACAAACCCAAGCACGCCGAGATAGGTAAACCAGACTCCGCGCGTGGCCTGCGTGAGAGCCCGGATACGATCGATATACGTTTGATTGGTTTCGGACTTGTCGGACATAACCACTTTAGTATGCCCGCGAGAGCGTGTCCGGGGCAAGCCTACTCAAATTTCCCGTCGTCAAACATGCCTTCGCGGGGGGCATTGTAAACTTGTCTTGTCCTCGCGAAATATTAGTCAAACTGGCCCGATCAAGCACTCTTCAACTCACACGTAATGTCGCCGCAAAGGCTATGCCAGTCCTTACTGGGCCTAGACGCCGTGGCGCGTCCCATCGAAGCAGCCAATTACGCATAGCGCAGCACCTTGATCATTGGGTAGACCAACATTTTTCATCACGGTTCTCTCAGGGGAGTGAACAATTCGAATTTTCAGAGTGAGGTTCTGCCTATGGCCCGAAAATCTGCGCTTTCCGTTGGAAAGTTGAGTAATCTTGGTGCTAAAGAGCTTGCGCAGATGATACTGGCAGAGGCAGATCAGAATGCGGGTTCGGCTGAAAATTTTTGCTGCGACAGTCGAGCTTGCTCGGATGGCTCGGAAATTTCTGACTGCCCACCTGACATGATTGAATCTCATTGCGGAGGCGGCCCAAACCGGATTTTTTTTGCCGTGCAAAATATCTGACGACTTTATATTTCTCGCCGCGGATACGGCGGGTGTCGGTGTTGGTGCAGCATTTGGCTTTTGATGGGCAGACCTGACAATCGGATTTGAGAGCGCCATAGTTTCGGGCTTTCATGCCATGCGTATCCCGGGCAGGGTAAGAGTAATTGCGTCGGGTATGACTTGTTGACAGAGGCGTGCCGTACGCGCGAGGCTAGAAACGGGTTTGGGAGATTTCAGATGCAACCTGCTCGATATGCACTTGCCTTAATGATCGTCGCCGCGTCACCGGGTG
The DNA here is from genome assembly GCF_000154785.2 of Roseobacter litoralis Och 149. NCBI lineage: Bacteria > Pseudomonadati > Pseudomonadota > Alphaproteobacteria > Rhodobacterales > Roseobacteraceae > Roseobacter > Roseobacter litoralis. Next base: position 2,928,122 of record NC_015730.1, on the reverse strand, counting down.
CAGCGTCGACAATCAGCTCTGCGTTTGGCTTTGCGTCTATCACGATCACTGCGTTCACCTTTGAGACCGATTTTGAGCAGGTTGATCTGATTGTGGATGGTCGCACCTCGGTCAGCGCCAGTGCTTTCGTGGACAGTGCCAACGGAAGGGATGCTGGTAGCGACAGCGCAACCGTAACCTTCACCAACCCGCTTGATGAGGCACTGGAGCTTTATGTCGAGTACGAGCTTATGAGCCAGTCCTCGACGGAGTTTTTGAATGGTGTCGTGATCCGTGATGCGCGTTACGATTCGAACGCGTTTGTCGAGTTGGGCTTTCGGTCGGCCTTTACCTCCACAAACGGGAGATATGACTGCACCGATGCTGATTTCAGCTCTGCGGGCTTTGATTGCTTTGGGTTGTTCGACGACGATTTGCAGGATGTGTTTGAAACACCCTTAGACTACCTTGACCCGTTCGCAAGCGTGACCTTTTCGCTTGAGGCGGCGGCGTTCGCGTTTATCGAATCTACGCCGTCGCCGGTTCCCGGGCCACTTCCCGCTTGGCTGCTTCTTTCTGGCCTTGGTGTTTTGGGGCTGCGGCGCTTTAGGCGCGTCTAAAGTCTTTTCGCACGCCTTTGTTTGCAGATATTCGGCGAGATTGGGGGACATCTTTATTTAGCCTAGCGATATGCGCGACGCGGCTCCCATCCTGCCGCTGCTGGTCTGTCCGGACCATTCTACCTGCGCAGGAGCATTGAATGCGTTGGCTTGGAACGAGGGACAAAAAGTTATGCGGCCTGTGAACTGCGCCCTCAGTATTCGCTGCGTCTTAAACCAACTACTGGTTCTCCTGCTGCATCGCAGCAGCTCTAAACTCGCAACTGCAGCGCTTTTGGTACTACGAGCGCTTGCAGCGTGATTTGGAGACTTCCGCTGTGGACTGATTTTGTTGAAAAACTCGAAAATCTGACAGTTGCGTTTTTCTGCCAGAACCCGTTGCAACGGACAAATTGAAACCGACTATGGCCGCGGAGAACCGCGCCGAAGTATCCATAGACCCCTGCCAGATCATCAAACCTGCCACCGATAAACGCCCCATTGGTTGTCTTAAACCCGGCGGCACTGAGAAAGCTTCCGTCCTTGGACACAGCGCTGATTGCGTAAGTCGGATCAAGAACGCTCTTGATAAAGGGAACGGCCTTGGCCGCTGGTCCCAAGACCTGCCTTCATCTGGCCGGGCTGGGCGTCGAAATCACCCGAAACCCGGGCCCGATGAAAGCGGCACCGGATGAAACTGGCGAATACGAAACCATCGCATTCATCAAAGACCCTGACGGCTACAATATTGAGCTAATCCAAGCCCCCTAGGCGTCCCAACAAGCGGTGAGGCACGGCTGACGTGGATCACAAACGCATTGGGCACGGCAAATTATGAAACGAGACACACCATGACGAATAACCGCACTTCTGAAAAACAACAGGTTCACAGACTCAGTAGGTCTCTGGCTCTGACCTCGTTCTTAACTGCTATAATCGCCTTTCCAATACCGGCGTTGGCGGATGGGCCCCATCTGATGTCAACGAAAGTCGCCGAAAACCTGTACATGCTGACAGGCGATGGTGGGAACATCGGCGTCATGATCGGAGACGACGGCACGTTTCTCATCGACGATCAGATGGCACCTGCTTCGCCGGAATTGCTTGCGCTTATAAACCAATTGGGGGGCGAGCCCCCCCGGTTCCTGATCAACACCCATTTCCATTTTGACCATACTGGCGGAAATGAACTTCTTGGCGGGACAGGTACAACGATTTTCAGCCACGAGATGGCCCGCACGCGTCTTGCTGATGGAGGTGATATTCCTCTTTTCGACTTGTCGTTTCCGCCGATGGCAAGCGATGGATTGCCCGTTGTCACCTTTAAGGACTCGATGAGCTTCCATTTAAATGACGACATAATGCGCGCCGTCCATACGCCCCGGGCACACACGGACGGAGACTTGGTGGTGTTTTTTGAGATGGCCAATGTCGTGCACGCGGGGGACGTATTCTTCAACGGCATCTAGGGTTCTGGCATGCGCTGCGCGAGGTCTTTGGCGCGACGAAAGAACAGCGTTGCTGGTTCCACAAAACCGGCAATGTTTTGAACGCGATGCCAAAGTCAGTTCAAGCAAAAGCCAAAGGTCATCTGCACGATATTTGGCAAGCTGAAACCCGCGTGGAGGCTGAGGTCGCTTTTGATTTCTTCGTGGCATCCTACGGCGTGAAATATGACAAGGCTGTTGGCAAGCTGACCAAAGATCGCGACGTGCTCCTGGCCTTCTATGACTTTCCTGCTGAACACTGGAAACACATCCGAACGACGAACCCCATTGAAAGCACCTTTGCCACGGTCCGACACCGAACCGGCAAAACCAAGGGATGCCTCAGCCGCAAAACCGGCCTTGCCATGGCATTCAGGCTGATGATGTCAGCCCAGACGAAATGGCGCAAACTCGACGGAGCCAACCGCCTGCCCGAGATCATTGAGGGGATTGAATTCAATGACGGGATCAAGCAACTTCAAAACGCCGCCTGATCACGCCGTCACCAACTTTCGGGCATAGCTCAAGACAACACTACTTGTGGGTGTTCACGCTGAGGGCGAGGTTCCGTTTGGAGTGTGGTCAAGTTGGGCTCGGAGCCTCTATTGAACTAGACTTTGCAAAGTCCGCTTCCTGCGCAAGGCGACCTTGTGGCAACGCCGCTTCTAGATTTCGACCGATGAGCATCGTTTCCGTCCTTCTGTACTTAGGCAAAATGCCTGCTCTCAGCCCCAAGCGGACATTGGATCGGTAGGCCAGATGCGAGATAAGCGAACTTTGCTGTCGATCACTTTAGAGCAACAACGTAGCGCTTGCGCAAGAATGCTCCACGATCAATTCAGCAGTGCCGGGTGCCGACAAGTCGGGATTGAAGTCCTATTTTAGTAACAAGCCTTCAGGCCAGCGAACTTTTTGACTAACTGAAATAACTATCTCGTCATTTGGTACAACTTCGAGCTCCCATTTCAGGATGCCTCTCATGAAATCGTAGTTCTGTTCCGTTGGTTCGGGATCAGCTGTGAAAGTAATCTGAAGTTCTTCTTGTTCGCTGTAAGGAACTTGGCCAATCAGTTCCAAAGAATAGGACTGGTCGCCCAGATTTGTCACAGTGATCCGGGTTTCTTCGTCTCGAACGTTGGAGCGATTTAGAATGCCACTGTCGCCGTCGCTTCTGTCAAGGACCTCCAAATCTAATCTAAGGTCTTCTATTGGTCCGAATGCCAGAACACCCTCATCTCCGGCGGGAATCTCAGGCATGTCCGACAGCCCAACGAATTGGTTATCTACCGAAAAGAACGTCTCATTTGACGCAAAGAAAGGCTCGTCGGACGTATTCTTGAACCGCGCCATCAGGTATGCCGTTTCGTCTCTCAGTGGGACTGCACGCGCAAATACCTCTGCAGGCAAAGTGATCGTATCCAATGCGATCCTGGCCGCATCCACATCGTTTGCTACCGTTAGGCGTGCGAGTACATCGTATGTAACACCTGGTCCATCATAGATTGCAGCTGCAACTTCTTCCACGATAACAGGTGCTTCAACAATCGGCTCTGCTAACAGCATTGAGCTGCGATCAAGTGACTGCGCAGGTGGTGCAGGATCCACGGCCACTACCTTTCGCGGAAAAACTCGAGAAGGTTTTAATTTTTTCGACACCGACAGAGTAGACAAGCGCACCTCAACATCGTTCCAGTCCTCGCCACTGGACTGCTCGATAGCAGCCCCTCGCCGGATGCTAATCTGTGCTGTTTCTGCTGTTGAAAGGGTCACGTCGTAGAGCGGCTCCCAGCTGGCGCTAACGAAATAGGACACGGAGAGTTCTGCAGTGGCAGCTGTGTCCGTCGACAACGTGACGGCCGCTTGAAAACGATCCTCGTCTGATGTCAGCAGGGCAGCCAGAGCTTCTTCCGCATCTTCGACGGCTTCTTCTAGAACTTCTCGTGCCTTTAGCATGCCACGGATGGCTTTTTCAGCATCTAGTATCTGTTGCCGTGCTCTCTGGGTCTGTTCTCCGACCATAACTGCAATTTCATTTAGGTCGCCTGCGTCCGACGATAAACCTTCATTCCTAGCCAGAGCTTTGAGGAACTCTATCTGCATTTCGGCAGCTTCCGCTGCTGACATTACGCGCGCCTCTTGGTCCTCGTGATCGGCCAAGTTCGTTTGGGCGATCATCAATTGCTCCCGCGCCGATGCAATGTCGTCTGTGTCCTCTTCAGAAAGAGGAGGCAATGCATCGTTCCGTACCGACACCGGTCCCAAAACTGCGTTGGTCACGGCGATTTGCGGAAGTTGGTACTCCAGTTCAGGCGGCAGGTCCGGTAGGACAACATCGTGGCGACCAGCGGGCAACTCAACAGTCAAATTGCGAGTAACCTTAGCGCCTTCAAGATACACGATCACCGAGCTAGGCGCGCTTGTTATGACGTATGTTTCGCAGAACACTGGCGATGCAACACACACCAAAACTGAACTAAGAACTCTGTTTTTCATGACCGTATCACTCTCTCGTCCGAAGCTCAGTCACAGTGCCGTGCTCCGGTTCCAATTGAAACACATTTTTGAATTTAGTTCTGCTTGGGGTTCCGTGCAGCCATTCGCTAAATGCACTTCGAAGATCCGCTTTTGGAAACCGGTCCGGACTTTGCAAAGTCCGCTAACTGCGCAGTCCTGCCTTTCAAGCGAGACGCAGCATCTTGTGAAATTAGGCTCGTTGCCGTCATCGGAGCTGGTGCAGCATGTGGAATCCTAAGCTGATTTTCTCAGTTGAAGACGGCCCATTCCGGACCTTGGACAGGCGGTCGGAATGCTGCAGTCGCAGCCCATTTGGCGGCCATTCGCTGCGATAGCGAAATCTCGGGTTCTGCTAATGGGAAAGGTGCGGACGAAGCGGCCGTTCGATCTTTGACCTTCGCTGATGCAGCATACCTTCGCAGCCGCGGCGCACCTTCTGTTGCGATGCAGCGCATGTCACCCAAGCAGCCGTTAACTGGTATCGATTTGCTGAGCGGAACGTATGGACGCGGCGTCTCCACATTGAACGTTCGGCGAAGTGTTGAGGTATCCGACGTCCACACGACCTCTGTGGAGGCGAGCCTTTGATTGCATCTACTCCGCTGCCGGGTCCCCCAAGGGCGTGCGCTTCTGGATTTCCAGCAATCGAAGGAGGCTTTCGTCAATCCGACGTCCGAAGCAATTGGCGACATGTTCCTCAAAGCGACCGTCGCGCTGCTGTTCGGCGAGATACAGGTTGAGCTCGGCCACGAGCGGCTGATCATCATGCCCTCCAAAAATCGCATAGGGCTCCAAGGTGAAAGACCGTTGACCGACCAGCGGCGCGCTCAACGTATCGGATTGCTGAATCTTGAGCGATGACAGGTTTTCTTGGTACCATCTCAAGATATGATGGTCAGCAATCAACAGGTCGCTCTTTGGTGCCTTTGCATCGCTCAGAAGATCGGCGAGCGCCTCGGGATAGTCTTTGTACTCATGTTCAACGAGCGGTGCCTCCCCCACGGTGCCGCAAAAGGCGTTGGACGAAACAAAACGGTCCCAACCCGGTAACATGGTATCATCCGCGCGTTTTTGGCTCGACGTCGTGCCTCCCACCACACCGATCCGACACTGTGCGCTCTCTCCGACACCAAACCGCTCGGGCGTCATGGCCCGAGAGGGCGTGACAAAGGTATTAAGCGAGTGCGGCAGCCTGCCAGACATCCAAACCGTTGCAGTGGTTGCGCCGCACAGCAGATCGATCTCCTTGTCAGAGGTTCCCAAAAGCGACGCGACGCGTTCTGAGGCCGTAAGGCTTACCACATCGACCTCGACAGTCTCCGCGCCGCGTGCGGTGCAGCTTTCGTTCAAGTGCGCCAAGAATGCGTCGCACAAGGCAACTGTGAAACCTGCGTGCTGTGGAAAGTTAGGCGTCGTCGGGCCGCAGCTCTGCGCCGTCGGGTCGCTGTCGGGGCTGACAAGCAGGGCCGAAGGACTGAATGAAAATGGTGGAGCGTCGTCGCGTACGCCAACCCGAATTGTGGTGCCGCAATAGTCGCCTGTTTCGACAGCCTGAGCGTGGACTCCGCCTCCGATAGGGGTAGTCGCGACCGACCAAAGGACGAGCAGAGACGCTGGTTTAAAGAAATTCATTAACGAATCCATCCATACGTGTATTATGATAAATATTTCAATTTTTAATTATAGCGTATTTTAGAGACAATGGTTTGGATATTTTCTAGTCTTGCCGCCCTCGTCGCATTGGTTCTCGTCCTCGCAGCTGCACCCGATACCGGCGTGCAGATGTTCCAAATGGGCTCGGACGCGGCCAATGAAGCAGCCGATTGGCAAAGTGCACTGAGGTTCGTGGCGGCCGTATGCGTCGGTCTTTGGTTTGGCCGTGAGTTTGGTCAATGGGCGGAAGCGGGGGAAAAGGGAGACAGCCAACGCAGTGGCCTTCCCAGTGATACGATCGACGATCTACAGCGGCTGCTTCAGACGCGCGCGTTCACCACATCCTTGCGGTTTTGGCTGTGGTCGATCCTCTACGGGTTGTTTGTTGCAATCGGATTTCTCATAGTTGTGTTCTTTCCCGCGGTTGCCAATGAACTACAGCAGGCGCTGGCGCTGATACTGGGGCAGAGCGCTCTTTTCGATTTCCAAGTGGGAGGTGGCGGCCTTATGGCCGGTGTCGCCATGTCCGTACTCTTTGCCAGATCGGTCTGGGAAGGCAAATTACGGCGCTTCTTTCAGCGGCGTGCGCTAATCCCAGAAGAAGCGCGACGGATATACCAGGAGCTGAAGCATACAATCTTTGACTATCGCCCTCCGGACCATGATTTGGAACTGTTTTTGGAGCAACAGGCAGAGGACTCCAGAACGCCGACATACTTCGATTTTGAGTTCGACAGCAATCGTGTCCAACAGGCAGACAAGCGCATGGAGCTGTTGCCGCGCGTGGCCTTCATGTGTTGGCAAATCAAGCGCCTGCTGCCGCAGCATGTCGGATTTGAGGCCATGCGTCGAAATGGTCAAGAATTCGAACGGATGGCAAAATCTGTCGAAGCTTTCGAGAAGACCGCGATGGTGTGCAAAGACAGGCTGGTGTCGGTCCTGGATGGTTTGGTCAAGCTCGAAGAGGCGATTGCCGCGGCTCCGCATCTTGGTGCAAACGACACCGAAGACATCGTCAAATCACTGGATGTGCGGGCCAGTGTCGCTGCGAATACCAATCTGACCGTCGATATCCTGGAAAAAGGCGCCCTGCCGGTCTCGCGGCTCGACAATATAGCGCTTGCCCTCGTGGCGGAGCTGAATTCCCTGGGCGCGCGTCTCGGGCGATACAACGAGCTGCAAGCGAGAATAGACCAATCTTCGCTGAAACGCATCTATCGTTCGGCGACAGCTGCGCAGGCGATGCAAGAGGCTCCGGCGGCATTTGCCGGGCACCATGGCGGATCGGAGGGCCAAAGCCTGAACGCTGATTATGAGCGGCTGACAACACGGCTGGAAACTCTGCGCAAACAACTGGCGGCGGTCCAAAGCTCCCTGGTTCCGGTCTCCGTCGACAGGCTGAAAGCACTTGATGAGAAAATGGAGGCCGACAACCGCGCATTGGTCAATCTGGGCAACAGCTTCATTGGCGTGATCGTGTGCGCCGGGCTCACGGCTTACACTACGCCAAACCGCAAATTCTATCAAGCCTTCGGCCTTAACCCTACTCTTGGGTATGTGAGGTTTCGGTTTGAACGAGCGCTTATGCTGATCGCCGGTCCTTTGGCCGTCTACTTTTTCTATCTGATTGCGATGGCTGCGCAGAAGCCCGATCAGGGGTTTCAGTTTGCGATCTGGTTCCTTTTTGGAACTCTCTTCATTGCAGGATCGATCGTCTACGGCTGCGTGCACGGCGCGGCGCTTGCAAGCGTAGCAATTGAAAACCATCGCGCTATTGTCACCGAACCGTCCAATCGAGACACATCGGCCATGGGCCGTTTCAACCTGCTACACGGCTTCTTTGCGTTCTTATTCTCGACAGCCTTTCTGATCATCGGTGTTTATGTGCTGTGTTTGTGTTTGGCGTTTAACGTTACCGTGGGCAACAGCAGCGCCGAGGCGCATTCCGTGTTCCAAGGCGCGTGGCCTTTTGCGTCTGTCGCCGCCGTGTGGTCAGTTCTATGTGCGCGCATAACCCTTTGCGCCTCGCTGAACTACAAAAGCGTCGTCTCGATGCGTGACTGGGTTTTATTTCCGGCTCTGTGCCTGTTGTCCTCAGGGCTGGTGTTTGGCTTTTTGACAGGATCGGGCTTAGGGAGCGAAACGCCGTGGGGCACAGTCTTTGGTCTCGCGGCTGTGTTAACCCTCGCCGTGCTGGCCGGCGCTCAGTGGTCCGTTGATACAAAGAAACCGGGCCGTGCGGACAGCTAGCGCCCGTTTGCAGCATGACTGGTTTGGTTGCGGCCCAAGCCTGTTGCGGCGCAGCATCAGCTGACGCGATGACGCTGGAACCATGGTTAGGAGCGGCCCTTTGCGGTCATTAGACGCGAAGTTGACATGCTGCAGTGCAGCTCATCATAGCGGATGGTGTGGATAGCTCCTGCTCCACCCGGCGTCGCAATGCGCCATACTGCAGTTGTCTATCACTGCTATGAAAGGAGCTACCCAATGCAAGTTACAACAATCGGTATCGATCTGGCCAAACATGTTTTTCAGGTTCACGGAATTACTGAGGATGGGGAGGTTGTCTTCAATCGAGCGATCCGGCGCGCACAACTCATGCAGTTCTTCATCAATCTGGAGCCCTGTTTGATCGGCATGGAGGCATGCGGGTCCAGCCACTATTGGGCGCGAGAACTGACCAAGCTTGGGCACGATGTTCGCTTGATCCCAGCCAATTATGTGAAGCCCTATGTCAAACGCGGCAAATCTGACGCGAATGATGCCGAAGCTATATGTGAAGCGGTGACACGCCCGACGATGCGGTTTGTTGCGCCCAAATCCGAGGAACAGCAGGCCGTCTTGTTCCTGCATTGTGCGCGCGATTTGATCGTCAGGCAACGAACACAACTCAGCAACATGCTTCGCAGTTTGCTCGCCGAGTTTGGTGTCATCATTCCACAAGGAACCGGAGCCGCAGTCAAATACGCCAAAGGTGTTCTGGAGGGAGAAAAGCCCGCCCTTCCGCAAATCGCAATTGATGTTCTGAAACAACTTAGCCACCAACTTGTCGCTATGCATCTCCGGTTCCGCTGGTACGAGATGCGCATGCGACTTCATTCGAAACTGGACAAACGCGTTATGCTGTTGCGCACGATCCCAGGCGTTGGCCCTGTGACCGCGTCCGCCATTGTTGCCACTATCGGCGACGCAAAACAGTTTAAGAATGGTCGACAATTTGCAGCGTGGCTGGGGCTCACACCTCTGAACATGTCGAGTGGCGGAAAAGAACGATTAGGACGGATCACAAAAATGGGTGACCGATACATTCGGCGTCTTTTGGTGACCGGGATGACAGCGAGATTGCGGCAAATGAAAGTGAATCCTGACCGCGTCGATCCATGGGCTATCGGCCTTCTTGAGCGCAAACCTGCTCGACTGGCGACCGTTGCAATGGCAAACAAGACTGCTCGAATTGTCTGGGCGGTGTTAACCAAGAACGAATACTACCGGCCTCACACAGCCTAACAAAAGGAACACCCGAGACAGCAAGACCTACGAAATGATGGCGCACAGTCAGCCCGCCAACCAAGACACCCCGTCGAATGTCCAGGACACATTGTTGTTCGATAAGCCGTTTGGGACTTGGTCGCGGAAACCATCAGGGCCGGCGGCTACGAGTGCCGCGCAAACAGGCCGGACACACGTCTGCTTCTGACCAGTGCGAAATTACTTCAAATATGTCTTGCTATGCAGGAGCTATCCACACAGGACCTTCGCTATCGAAGGACAGCTCGACCACGGCCAACGGACCATCTGACGCGAAATACGATCCAAATTAACAATTTCTCGACATTCCGCCACCACCTCTTGCGTCGAAAAATAGTGTTTATTCAAATGATCGTTCCTTGGCTTCATCAGCCTCCTTTTCACGTGCCCGTTCATGGGTTTCCCACGTACGGGCCTGAGCGATGACCTGACGTGCTGCCTCATGAATGGCCTGATTTTCATGTTCCAAAAGTACCCTAAGAGCGTCCGTGTTTCGCTTCATGATATCTGCCCTACTACCGGACCAGCCATTTGGAGTAATTTGCTCTGCATAGCCGTTGAGCACGTCGACAGGGTTAGGACTGGCTTCCAGGAACTGGATGCAGCCATCGGCCAATCTAACCCGGTCGCTGTCTCCTGATGGGGTGAAGACTGAAAGCCCGTTGGCTAATACCTGCCATACCTGTGGGTCCGGCTGCGCCTGACCCCAAGCTATCAAACGCTCGATTTCAATGTCGTCCAGCACTGAACGCCGATGGGATACGTGCTCCAGTTGCCGTTTACGGTACCTCTGCTGATCATCAGTGCCTTGGAAAACACGATCCAGAAACTCGTCGGGCATTGCCGCGACGGTGGTTGCGACAGCACTCTCGTAACAGCCTGCCCGGCGACTGGCAGGACCAACGCGATCTTATCGCGACTCTCACGCATCGCTGAAACGGACAGTGCGACCGCGAAAAGGCCGATCCCAGACGACAGGGCAGTTCAGGGCCTGACCCATGCCACACAACGGTCTGCTCCAATGCCACGATCCCGCAACCCACTGAAACAACGCCACTATCCAAACGGACACACGCACCGTCTGCATTCAAGGAAGTGGTTGGCTGTGCAGGCAGTCCCAAGCTATCCAGTCTGAGCCGAAATTCCCTGTTATCAGGGAAAATACAGGGAAAAACTGCTGATTTTGCCGATCCTCGGGTTCTTTGCGTTGATTTCTGAAACGAAAACAAATTCTTACGCGTGAATTCCCTAAGTCAGATAGCAGGGAAACTCCGCGCAGCTATCAGTGAAATTTTTACAATGAGCAGGGAAGCCAACAGCTGCCTTTATGGCGCCAATGGCCTTTGGTGAAATGGACCAAGCGGGCTTTACGCTGTTTTTGACAGATGCGCTCCGGCCTGCACTTGCAAATCAACTATCCTGGTCAGTTTGACCGTCACCACCAAGCTGACGCACGGCATCAAGCAGATCCGAAATCGCGTCTTCGGCAGCCGCGAGCTTGATCGCCACCATCAGATCTTCCCGCCCAGCCATGGCCAGGAAGGTACCCAGCACCTCGTCGGAGTGCCGCGACAGCGCAATCAGATGCGCCCCACTCGGACCGTAGGTTCCCGAGAACCAGTTCTTCACCGTCTTCTCATTGGCACCCGTCCACGCCGCCACGGTCTTCACACCCGCCCGACTGTCGCCGAGCGACCGCTTCAGTGCCGATGCGATTTCTTCGACAAAGCATCCATTCGTCTGATGACCGCCTGTCCCATTATATCCGTTTTCTTTTGGAAAGAACTTGCCCTTTTTCGGAAACGACATTCCACACTCCTTCGCATTACATGATGCGAAGAATTCAACCGTTGATTCCGAAGGGAGCGATGGATTTGCCCGGAATAATGAGGAGATAAGCATGTGACTGGTCGATGGGCGGCCCACTCCGACAAGAGCGACGAGCCGCCTGAAACGGATGTGCCGGCCGTCGCCTATGTGCGGATGTCGACCGATCACCAGAAGTACTCCACCGAGAACCAGCTCGACACCATCCGGAATTACGCCACCGCCCGGGGGTTGCATATCCTGCGCGTGTTCGAGGACTCCGGTCGGTCCGGGTTGCGGCTGGATGGCCGCGAGGCGCTGCAGAACCTGATGGCCGAGGTCAGAACCGGCCAAGCGGATTTCAAGGCCATTCTGGTCTATGACGTCAGCCGCTGGGGTCGGTTTCAGGATGCCGATGAAGGGGCGTATCACGAGCATGTCTGCTCTCGCGCCGGGATCCGCGTTCACTATTGTGGCGAGCAGTTCGAAAACGACGGCAGCATCGGCTCCAACCTGCTAAAAACCGTCAAGCGGGTCATGGCGGGCGAATACAGCCGGGAACTATCCGTGAAGGTATTCGCGGGGCAATGCCGTCTGGTGGAGCTTGGTTACCGCCAGGGCGGCGCTCCCGGATACGGCCTGCGCCGGGTGCTGATCGACGAACACGGCAACCCAAAAGGCGAATTGTGCCGCGGTGAACAGAAGAGCCTTCAGACCGACCGTGTTGTCCTTGTTCCAGGCCCTGAGCAGGAACAGGATGTCGTGCGCAGCATGTACCGGATGTTCGTTGAGGATGGCTGCTCGGAGCGTGAGATTGCGGACGCCTTGAATGCAGAGGGGCATCTGACGGATCTGGAGCGGCCATGGTCCCGAGCATCGGTGCACCAGATCCTGACCAACGAAAAATACATCGGTAACAATGTCTACAACAAGGTTTCTTACAAGCTGAAGCAACGCCGGGTGGTGAATCCACGCGAGATGTGGATCCGGGCCGAGGGTGTCTACCCTGCCATTGTGGATAAAGCGCTGTTCCTGCGCGCACGCGAAATCGTTGACGCGCGCAGCCAGCATTTCACGGATGAAGAATTGCTCGAAGCCCTGCGCGGCGTGCTGAAGCAGAAAGGCGTTCTGTCCGGACTGATCATCGATGAAGAGGACAACCTGCCTTCGTCCGGCGCCTTCCGGCACCGCTTCGGCAGCCTTTTGCGCGCCTACCAGATGATCGGATACGAGCCGGAGCGCGATTATCGCTACGTCGCGATCAACCGGGCCTTGCGGCAGGCCCACCCCGGCATCGTGGCCCGGATCCTCGACGGTGTCACTGAACGTGGAGGACGGGCTGTGCAGGATCCGGACACGGACCTGATCCGCATCAATGACGAGTTCACGACGTCGGTGGTGCTTGCCCGGTGTTTCGAAACGCAGGGCGGTTCCCTGCGATGGCGCATCCGCCTCGATGCCGGCTTGGTGCCCGACATCACGATTGCCGTGCGGATGGACGAATTGAACGAAGCGCCACGCGATTATTACCTGCTGCCGAGCATCGATATGACCATGGCCAGACTGAGGCTGGCCGAGCAGAACGGGCTGTCGCTGGACGCCTACCGCTTCGACACGCTCGACTATTTTTATGCGCTCGCTGGCCGGGCCCGGATCACGGAGGCCGCCTGATGCCAGACGACGCCCAGGACATTACCCAAAAACAGGTCACTCTCATCCCCACCGACCGAATTCGTATTCTCAATCCCCGTGTGCGCAACCGGCGCACCTTCGAGGAAATGGTCGAAAACATCGCAAAGATCGGCCTGAAGCGACCTATCACGGTGGCGCAGCGCGCCGGTAAAGATCCAGCGGAATATGACCTCGTCTGTGGTCAGGGTCGGCTCGAGGCGTTCATCGAGCTTCGGCAGGATGCCATCCCTGCCATCATCATCGACGCCGACGAGAGCGACTGCCTGGTCATGAGCCTGGTGGAGAACTGTGCACGCCGCCAGCACAGCCCGATCGACCTGATGCGTGAGATCGGCAACCTGCGCAAACGCGGCTACAATGATCGCCAGATCGCAAACAAGATCGGCGTCACACCAGACTATGTCGGCATGATCGCGGGGCTTCTGGAGCGCGGGGAAGAACGGCTGGTCTCGGCTGTGGAAACCGGCCTTTTGCCGCTGAACCTTGCCATCGACATTTCAAAGACAGATGCCGAGGGCGGACAGCGCGCTCTGATGGATGCCTACACCCAGAAAAAACTGCGCGGCAAGAAGCTGGCCGCCGTGCGTCGGCTCATCCAGCAGCGCGACGCACAGGGTCCGCACCTCCATCGCAATCGCTATGGCAGAAGCGACGGCGCTAAGCGCCCCCTGACCAGCGACGCGCTTGTGAGTGCCTATCAACAGGAGGCGGAGCGCCAGAAGGTGCTCATCAAGAAAGCTGAGCTGACGCAGGGCCGCCTGATGTTCGTCGTGGAAGCGTTTCGCTCGCTTCGTGACGATGACCATTTCCTGACGCTCTTGCGCGCGGAGGGGCTGGACACCCTGCCCACATATCTCAGTCAATCGCTGGACGCAGGAGCGGCCGAATGAGGCGGGGCAAGCGCAAAACCCCGGACGCGGTTGCGCTCGGCTTTGAGAGTGATTGCGTCACCGTGCCGGTAGAGTCCGTGCTGCCCGTGAAGGCGCTGCGCGCATCGGTCAAATCCAGCCGCAAATACCGCCAGATCACCGCGTCGATCAAAGAGGTTGGCCTGGTCGAACCGCCGGTCGTCACGCGATCCACGGGTGAGGAAGGCACCTATATGCTGCTGGATGGGCATATTCGGATCGAGGTGCTGAAAGATCTCGGCATTGAACGGGTCGAATGTCTGATTTCAACGGATGACGAGGCCTTCACCTATAACAAGCGGATCAGCCGCCTTGCGCCTATCCAGGAGCACAAGATGATCCGGAAGGCCATTGAGCGCGGGGTCTCCGAGGAAAAGATCGCCCTGGCTCTGGACCTCAATCCGCGCAGCATTGTGCGCAAGGCCAAACTCCTCGACGGGATCTGCGAAGAGGCCGTCAGCATCCTGAAGGACAAACACTGCGCGACGGCTGTGTTCGAGACTCTACGCAAGATGAAAGCCATGCGCCAGATCGAGGCGGCAGAGCTGATGATGAACGCGAACAATTACTCTCCGGCGTACATCTCCGCAATTCTGGCGGGAACACCCCAGGCGCAGCTGGTGGACAAGAAGAAAACCAAGAAGATGAAGGGCATCACTCCGGAGGCCATGGCCCGCATGGAGCGCGAACTGGCCCGGCTGCAGGAAGGGGTCACCTCGATCCAGGACTCCTATGGCCAGGACCACCTGCAGCTGACCGTCATCAAGGGGTACCTGGGAAAGCTGCTCGGGAACGCCCGGATCGTCCGGTACTTGATGCAACATCGGCCGGAATTTCTGGCGGAATTTCAAGCCATCACTGCGATGGCCTCTACCCCACCGCTCGAGGCGGAATAGTCAAAACGGCCAGAATTGATGGGGACCCGGACCCGATAAGCGCGGGGACCGCAGGAGACGCCGCACTGTGGGGCGGATCAAGCGCGGCGGAGGGGATGGCGGCGAACCCGTTCGGAGCCCACCAGGTCGGCCGAGGTTTCGCCGACCGCGCGACCGCGTATGTGGTTGCGGCAATTGCAGGCGTGCCGAGGGGGGGCGGATTGGCACGCCTGCTTGAGAATTTGGTCGCACCCAGCCTTAGTTTCAGTCGCTCATGCGTCTTTAAGTTAAATTTCATGTCCCTGTCCAAACACGACTTGAGAATCTTTTTAGCGATGTGAGCATCCAACCCATCGCCAATCTCGTACCTCTTTCTCGCCGCTTCTAGGGTAAGACGGCTGCGCATTCGCGTGCATAATACTCGGTCACTCCGCTGATGGTTTGGGAGCATTCGTGTTTAATATCAATATATTAATCATTGTCTTGTGCACTAAGTGTGCAAACTGAAATCGCCGTCCGGCGCGCTCAGTCAGGTGTTTGGCGGTTCTGTGGATTGGCACCAAAGATCACGCCGCCGGTACACCCGAGGTGCAAGCCATCACACTCATATGTATGCACCGTACGCTTTATGCGACGCCGGCACGTAGAAGATCACAGCCGAACGCCTGACATGGAAATGGACCGCGTCAAAAGGGGATGTGTGCTCTTACATCGACACCCTGCTATTAACTTTGGCCTTCCCCATACAAGCGCAGAAATGTGCACTTGGGTCAAGCCTTAACCGGGCGCGCCCAACTGTTGGCTTGCCTTCAAGACCTGCAAAAACGGTCGTGTCGCTGCATGAGGTCCACAACTCACTTTTGCAAGTCCCGGAAATCAAATTTCGGCTTGGGGCTGGCATGGACGCGGATCAATGCACTTCGTAGGCAAAAGCCTGCTTAATAAGCGATTTCTCCGACCAGAGTTTCCCGAGAAAGATAAGTTCAAAAGGCGCTCCGGTTGCATAGAACCCGGCGGGAAGGGTCACCGCAGGCAACCCTGCAATATTCAACTCGCCCACGGTCGTTTCCTGAATCGTATCCCCGGAATGAAGACCCGGAAGCTCTTTTCGCATTTGTGGAAACACCAGCGAGTCGAGTTCGTGTTCGTCAAAGACCCTGTTGAAAATGTCTAGGTATGCTGCTTTCAAAGCAATAAATGCTGGTAGTTCAGGGGGCTGCGTCGGGTTCTCCATCGCAGCCCGGAAATCTGGCAGGCTGTTCATAAATTCTAACACGCCGCCGGGCCCGAACGGGTTCTCAGCAGCGGTAGCATCGGCAAATTCCGCAAAGGTTTTCAGCGCAGCATTCGGGCCGAGCCGATGCAGGTACTGACCGACGTCATAGGCGATTGATTCAAGGCCACGTCCGTCAAAGTTTGGGGTAGGGGCCGTTGGCTTTCTTAAAGATGCGAAATCTGTGCCTTCGAAAGGATCTTCGATCAGAACTGCGCCTGCCTCAGCAAGTTCTGACTTGGCGCGTTCATATAGGGCTGTGGTTTCTTCGCAAAGTGGCTGGTTTCGCCATCCAGACCCATAAAGACCGATGCGCTTGCCCGCAAGCCCGTCTTTGCTGAGGCCCGCCGCATAGCCTTCGGGCGGAATCTGCCCGACGCTTGCGAGGGTTTTTGGGTCTTCCGCACTGTAACCGGCCAGAACATCAAGGCAGATTGCTGCGTCAGTAACGTTGCGCGCGATGGGGCCGACCACATCGCGATTGGCAGAGAGAGGGACCACGCCCGCATTGGGTACGAGGCCGATTGTTGGCTTTATGCCGACCAGCCCATGGGCTGAGGCCGGGTTCTGAATGGAGCCACCGGTTTCTTCGGCAAGGCCTGCAACACACATGTTTGAGGCCACCGCAGCGGCTGTCCCTGCGCTTGATCCACCCGGAACGCGGTCTTCGATGACCACGTTCAAGGTTGGTCCCGCCCAGCTGTCATTGGCGTGGCTTCCGGTATGGCTGAGCACAGGCACGTTCGTCTTGCCGATGATCACCGCGTCGGCCGCACGCATCCGCGCAACAACCGGGGAATCCGTGCCCGGCATCAGATCAACCCCGCCTGTGCCGGAATAGAGCAGTTTCCATCCCGCGGTTGTCGGAAAACCCATCATATCCATTGGATCTTTGACAACGATGGGCACACCGGCCATCGCGCCCATTGCTTCGCCAGCGGCCCTTCGCCGATCAACGTCACGCGCTGTGTCCAGTGCCGCGTCGTTCATAAAGATGATGGCGTTGTAATGTGCATTGCATGCCTTGACCTGTTCAAGACAGGCCAGCGTCACCTCTTCGGCTGTGAAGGCCCCTGAGGCCAGTCCATCCGCAATGGATGCGATTGTCAATGTTTCAAGGTTCGACAAGGCAGCAGTCATTTACTTTTCTCCTAAATGTCGGAAATGATTGGTTTTCAGTTGGACATGCCTGATTGAAGCGTCGTCATTCGCTAGGATGAACCCGTTGGCGCAAAGCAAAGCCAGGCCGCCCAAAAAGATAATGCCGATGGCGATTTGCGCCCTCGTTATCAGGCATTTTCATGAGTTTCAGGTGCTGCCATTGAATTAGCTGTTGCCAGGCTGGACCGTGTCGCTGCATTTGCCCTCCTGTACGCGTTCCCGGACCGGGCCTTGGGCCGTTATTCCGGGATCTCATGGTCCAAGGCTTCGCTCAGCAAACCCGTGTCACAGTAGTGTTTGTAGGCCGTCAGCTTTTCGCCGTTTGAGGTCCAGAAGTGCACTGTCTCGAAATCGACTTCCTTCCCGGTCTTGGCGGCTTTAGCTCTGTAAAATCCTTTCACGACAAGAGTGGTCTCGTTGATCGGAATGAACTCTTCCGCATGGACTTCGAAATTATCAAATAGGGGGCCAAGCTTGTCAAAGAACGTTTTTGATGACTCCAGCCCGTCCTGAACGCCTCCGTATGGAAACCCCCGCATGATGTCGAACTGAAAGTCATCCGAAAGAACGTCCCCCAATTCACCCTCTCCGTTTACGATTTCATAAAACCCTGTCGCCAGTTGTGTGATGTCTTTCATGTCGTTTCTCTCCCTTTTATAAAGCCTCAGATTTTTTCCAGGCGTCGATTTCTTTATGTCGTAAACGTCCTCAATCAGGCTTGGGCGGTCCAGGCCGATTCAAGCAAATCTGCTGCATTGGGAAGACTTTGCTTGGATCTGAACAAGATCACCCATTCAATGACCCCTTCGCCTTCGAAGACGTCTGCATCGACAACTCCAAAACGTTGCATGAAATAGGTTTTCACAATCCCGGCGGCGCGTAGGGTGCCCGCCGGCTTGCCGAGGTAGATGAAGTCCTCAACGTTGTGCCCTATCGCTTCAAGTGTTTCATGAGGCGGACTTGACGAGATGACTACCTGCCAAAGCGAACCATCAGAGTCGAACTCCTTGATTGCATATAGAAACTCATACTTTATCTGTTGAACGCTGAAGCGCATGATCCGACCTTCTTGGTTAGTTGGTGTCGACACGGAAGTATAAGTCACCAGAACCAGAGCGATGGTCATGCATCCACTTTTCCACCATCTGGTGACCTGTATGAAGCTCGTCCGGCGTCATTTCCGCCACCAGCCCTTCCAGCATACTGATCGCGCTGCCTGCACCATGTTGTGCTGCAAGTGTCAGCCACATAAATGCCTTGTGACGATCCTTTGGGACGCCAAAGCCGTTGCGGTAGCTGAATCCAAGGCGAGCTTGGGCCGGGTGGTATCCGCTGTCTGCGGCCATCTGATAGTATTTAACGGCCATCTCGAGGTCTTTTTCGACGATCTTGCCTGCCGACAGCAGTGTTGCTGCATTGAACTGAGCGCCCGTATCACCAGCGTCTGCCGCCCTGCAAAGCCATTTCAGGCCGACCTCAATATCTTCGGCCACGCCATCGCCCTGAATGTACATGACGCCCAGATTGGTTTGTGCTTGAATACTGCCCATCTCGGCTGCCTTGAGGCAGCATTTGAAACCTGTCGTCTTGTCCACTGCACGCCCGTCACCGTTCATATGCATTGTGGACAACCAGAACCAAGCTGTTGCATCGCCTGCTTTGGCGCAGCTGTTAAAGACGTCATAGGCGGTCTCGAACTTGCTAGCTTCGTAAAAGGCGACGCCGTCCATGATATTGTATCCGGGCGCGCTCGGTGGCTCTTTGAGGGAAAGGTCGTTCATATCAAATAGTGCTCCACATTTCGGAAAATCGGTATGTCGCTGTCCACGTTCGGCATGTTTGCAATGCGAGAGACCAGCGCGTTCTGCGCCCACCACGCGGCCAGATCGCGCTGTTGGCGCGAGGCGGCGATGTCAGAAGTCACATCGAGCGCCGCACTCGACGGTACCGCCGCTTGTAGGGTTTCTGCTGTGGCACCGGCGTCGGTTAGCTCTGCTTGCCAGAACGCCAGACGATCCGCGCCGACGGGACCGTCCGACAGAATTTCGACGCGGAACAGCGTCTTGGTAATGGCGGTGTGCTGCAAGGTAATCACGCAGGTCTCGCCCCCCTGGCAGAGAAGGATCATGTTTGGAAATACCCAGCGTACAGACATGTCTGTGCCGTCCAGGGCGGTTCTGTGGCCTTCCATGAACCGGTCCGAAGAGGTCAACAACGCCTCTGTGCGGGCCAGCGCTTGACCGGAGAACTTCCAGTTGGCATCAAACTCCAGCCATGCGCGATGCAACCTTTCGACACCCGGGCCATTAAGGCGGTCGGGCAGGTCCAGTTCACCGGCCAGTTCGGTTTTGTCACCACTTGGATCTATGTTCACGAATAGCAGTGGCCCAATCTGTTCCACATGGACAGGGTGCAGTCGTTCGGGCCGCAGCCCAAGGTACTGGTACATAGTGCGAGTGTCGTCTTGGCCTTCGATCTTGGAAATCGGGCCCCGGTCGCGGCTGTATCCGCAGGATGTAAAGGAACAACTTGTGCGTTCACCCTGTTGGCATTGCGTCGGCACGATACGGCACCCGCCATGCTGGGCCAGGTTGAAGCGCCCTGTAAAATTGTAGCCTATGCGCTGCACGTGAATGCCATGATAGCCAAGGGTGAAGGGCAGGATGTCCCCGTCCTCCGGGATTTCATGGACGGTGCTGATGGGCACCCATTCCCGCGTCCATATGGCTTCGTCTTCTAGGTATAGAAACTGGAGCGATCTGAAGGCCAGACGGGGCAGGGCTGCCGCCTCACCAAAAGGAAGACACACGCTGTCAAAGGTTTTCGGGTCGCTGAGGGTGATGCCCTCGTCCCTGTAGCCTAGGTCTGGTCTGCGTACCATGTGGGCCTCCGGTTCCTGAATGAGGTGCTGGCCGGGCGATGGAATTTCGCAATCGAGCAGCGGTAATGGGGCCAGCGTTTTTGCCCGTCAGCCCCAAGGTTTGTTACTGCGCCGGGATCAAGTCGGGATTTCCGGCATCGCCATCGGCTCGGCCGCGTGCCCTGATCTCCGATTCTGGAACAGCAGGCAGTGGGCCATCCACCATGAAGTGGTTCAACACGTTCGCCGTCAGCTTCGAGATGTTGTTGTCGCAGTTGTTCCAAGGCAACGAGCCGCAATACGCGATCGAAGAGAATGAGAAACATCCGCCTCCGTTTGGCGTCTCGTGGAAGGCGATATCGCCTCGCACCCTTGGGTGCGTGGTGCCGTCCAGACCTTGCTGGTTAAAGCCGAAATCTTCGGTCACCAGAAGATAGGCCTCGGTGTGACGGCCCGCAGAGGTCGCTACCGTCAGCGTGTGAGGCGGGGAACCAAGCGTGAAGTCGACAATGTCGAGTTCCAACCCGGCAGCACCGCCGCCGACCAGGCCAAAGTTGCCTAGCATTTCGTCATAGTCGATCCCTTCGAAGGCCCATGAGACACGGGCGTTTTTGCTTTCCGGGGTTCTTGAGAAATAGCTCGAGACATCAAAGCCTTCTGATGACATTCCCACGCCAGCAACTGAATGCAGATAACGACCGCGGAAACGCCACATGCCGCCCAATTCTCCGGTGCCTGCGTGATAATACTCGCCCGGATCGGCACGCCATGTTCGAATGCCGGATTCGCAGCGCCGCATCTCGGTGATTACGCCGCGCCCTTTGTCCTCATAGGCGGGATGGTAGGAATGGACCCAATACCAAGCATCAGCGCCCATATACATCAGACGACCGCCACGCTGGGTGTAGTTGTGCAGCGCATCCAATTGCGTGCCAGAGTTATGTTCTGGGTGCGATCCTGTGATGATGACGTTGTAGTTCTCCAGACGCGCAAGCCCGTCATAGGTAATGTCTTCATCGGTGATGCAGTCGTATTCATAGCCCATGGTTTCGAGCCAGTAGATCAGATGCAGATCGGCCGGGTACTGCCAAGGCGCTTGCGCAAGAAAGTGGTCGTACTTGGGACGGTTGCTAAGGATTGGGCGCAGCCGGGATGAAAAGCAGATGCCGGTGCCGTCTGTGTGCGTGTCATAGATCGACCCGCCGTATTCGCGGTGCTCGGCCAGGAACATGTTCTGATGCTGCATGATCGGCACGCGGTAGATAAACAGCTCAGCCGCGCCTGCATTACAGGCCACGTGTTCGTTGGCATAAGCCATATAGCTGATCGTCGGCACCATGAAAGCGATCTTGGACTGTTCTTTGCCAATCTCGGGAACGACCCAGAACGGCACATAGTCTTCGTCGCCGTCTTGGGTGGTCAGTTTGGCCGCGTATGACCTGCTTTTGCAATCTGCGGGCACCTGCCATTCGAAATCCACTTCCCAGCGGGCATCGTCGATGTCGTCGTCATGAAAGCTAATTGCGCCGTACTGTGTGGGCGCTTCTTTCCAGTCAAAGACAGTGCCGCCCCAGTTGTGACCTGTCATGCCGCGGGTCGGCAGGTTCACGAACTCAAGATCCAACCGGTAGGGCCCAAAATCCGTGCCCTGAATGGTGTCGATCCCATCCGAGAACTCCCAGGCGGCAACGATCACTTCGGACAATGGTCCGGTGGGCCCAGAGTTGCGTCGTTCGGTCAGACCGGGCTGTGCGCCCAGCTTCATTGTCTCGATATCCTGTCGCGACAGGGCTTTGGAACAGATGCGCGGCGTCTCGATCTTGCCATTGTATTTCCCTGCCAGCACGACCCCTGCGGGTACCGAAGATCGCGCGGTGGGGTCATCCGACAACGCTTCAGTGAAGGCCGCGATGGCTGCGGGGACCGGCGTATGCGCGATCTTGTCCGAGATCGTTTTCGTAACTGGCGGGATCACCGGATCTAGGGCGTAGTGCACTTGCGGTTCGTGATAGAGGATCAATTCGCCGCTGGCCGCATCGAAGGTCGCCGCCACAAAGTGCCAGGCGTGATCGCGGACCGGTTCAGGGCTTTCCAGCGATACGCCATTGACCCGCACTTCAACATGTCCCTTTTCATTGATGAACAAGCCATATCCCTTGCCATCGCTCCACTTGGTCACAAGTCCCTGGGCGCCGTGCTTCCAGTACTTTGGGTGTGTTTTTGGTGCAGTGGGCCAGATCCAGCATTGCACAGTAAAGCTCTCGACGCGCAGTTGCGGGCAATCAGCCACATAGCCGTAAGAGCCGCTGTGGATCACTTGTTTGCGTCCGGGGACGGTTGCGCTCAGACCGCCGGGGACGGGCTTTTCGATGAATCCCGGTCCGCGGGGGTTCGTGTCGCCATTGATCATCTGGACGATCTCGGCCTTGAACTCTTTTGGCCCATCGCAGTTGATCATGAATTTGATGGTCTCTCCGGGGTGCACACCGAACGTATCGGCGTATCCGGCCAGTCGCATAGCTGCAGACATTGTTTTTCCTTCTTGTTTGACTTGCGCTTTGGCGGCCTGACTTTCTGTCAGGCGGCTGCCATTGCATCTTTTCTGGTCCTAAAGGGTGGGGCGTGGCTCAGGTGACGGGCCAATTGTCGTCACGGTGTTTCCAGCCCTCTTCGTAGTGCTCCGGCATACCGGCCGTTTCGGGTAACTCGTCCAGTCGCATCAGAAAGATCTCGTGCTGGACTTCCTGTTCGTCGGTAAAGACGCGGTCGTCGACAAATTCAGGGGGGACACCGCGCACGCCGGACAGACGGCCAATGCGCCATTCCTTCTCGACTTCGGTGCAAATGATGATCAACTTGCCCGCCATGGATTCACCACGCATGCGCAGCAAGACGCGCTTGAGCAGTGGGTCATCATGGACTCCGCCCGAGATAACGGTCGTGTCCCCCGGGGTCTCACATTTCAGGATTGAAAACCCCGCAACGCCTTTCATCGACTGTGTGCACTCGAGATGCGCCTGTATCAGTGCGTCTCTTTCCGGCGTTCCCTTCTTTGGAATGGATTGCATTTTCATTCTCCCTTGGTTGTCAAAAATTCAGCTCGTCAGACGGTCATGTGGCGATCGACCATATCGTCGGTCAGTTCCGAGATGGCACCGCCTTCGACGATGCGCCCGTTGTCCATCATCACGAACTGGTCCCCCAGATCGCGCGCCACTTTGATGTGTTGTTCGGATAGGATCATGCTGATGCCCATCTTGGTGTTGAGCATGCGCAGGGTCTCACCGATCTCGGCTACGATGTTGGGCTGGATCCCCTCGGTTGGTTCATCCAGCAGCAGGATCTGCGGATCCACAGCCAACGCCCGCGCAATGGCCAGCTGTTGTTGCTGCCCGCCAGATAGCTCTCCCGCGCGCCGGTTCAGGTTTTCCGCGAGATAGGGAAACAGCTCAAGGCAAATGTCAGGAACCTTCCCATCGCGCCCGGTCTTGGCGAACGTGCCCAGCAGGATATTCTCGCGCACGGTAAAGTTCCCGAGGATCTGTCGCCCTTGCGGCACATAGCCCAGCCCGTATTTTGCCCGCTCGTCCGTCCGAGCCTTGGTGACGTTTGTCCCAGCGACGGACAGCGTCCCAGTCATCTTGTCGACAAGCCCCATGATCGTGCGTAACAGGGTCGTCTTGCCGACGCCGTTGCGGCCCAGAACACAGACGCAAGAGCCCTTGTTCACTTCAAAATTGATGTTGCGCAGAATTTGTGTCCGCCCGTAAAAGGACGACACCCTATCCAGTTCCAAAAGCATCAGTGCGCATCCTCCGTGCCCAGGTAGACGGCGCGAACGCGTTCGTCTTTTTCAATGTCCTCAATGCTGCCCTGGGCCAAAAGGGCCCCCATATGCATCACCGTGACCACGTCCGCGATCTTGCGGACAAAGCCCATGTCATGTTCGACCAGGATGATCGTATGCGTGCGTTTGAGCGTGTTCAGGATGTCGACGGTCAGGCCGATTTCGTTCTCGGTCATGCCGGCAACGGGTTCGTCCAGCAGCAGGATCGCGGGATCCTGCATCAGAACCATGCCGATCTCGAGCCACTGTGTCTCGCCATGCGACAACAGCCCGGCCTCGACATCCAGACGCTGTGTCAGGCGGACTTGTTCCGAGATTTCCGCAAGTTTTTCTTTGCAGCCCTTGGCCGTCATGGAAAAGATGTTGCGCACTGCGTTAACTTCGCGGCTGTAGGCGACCTCGAGATTTTCACGCACAGTCAGGCCTTTGAGAACGGCCGGAATCTGGAACTTGCGTCCAACCCCCTTGCGCGAAATTTCGTGTTCTCCCTTGCCGGTGATATCGTCGCCGTTGAGATAGACCTTGCCCGCATCCGGTTTCTGGCGGCCACTGATCAGGTCGATTGTCGTAGTCTTGCCAGCCCCGTTCGGCCCCACAAGACATTGCAGCGTATGTTCGCTCACATTCAGGCTGAACCCGTTGATGACCTTGTTGCCACCAAAGCTCTTTTCAATGCCTTCGACCTTCAGAAAGCCGCCAATCATTTTGCCACCTCTTTTGCGTCTCTAAATTCTAGATTTGTCGTGGCGGTCTTTGCTTTGGCATTGGGCAGCAGGCCCAGAATAGTCTCCATAAGACCTGCAAATCCACCGGGCAGGAAGCGCACCACCAGTATGAAGGAGAACCCGAGGATCAGGATCCATGTGCTCAGGAACTGGTCGCCGACGTAGCTTTGTGCGCCTTGAACCGCAAAGGCCCCAAACATAGCCCAAATGAGCGAGTTGCGCCCGCCCAGAGCGGTCCAGATGACGATCGAGATCGAGAACCCGACTTCGAACTGTGCAGGCGATACATATTGCGTGAGCACTGCAAAGCAGCAGCCCGCGATTGCGGCGATCAGGCCGGAAAGCGTGTAGACCAGTGTTTCGTAGACCGCGACATTGTAGCCAAGAAAGCGCACGCGCTCGGGGTCGTCTTTCAGGGCGCGCACGACCAGTCCGAAGCGGCTTTGGTTGATCAGCTTTGCAGCGACCGTACAGGCCACCAGCATTGCAAAGACAGACCAGTAGGCACCGCTTGAATAGGGGTCGATTTCCAGGTTGCCTAAGTTAAGTGACCCGGGCGGAGAGATGCCGTTGACGCCATTGGTATAGGGTTGCAGATCCACAAAGATGGTCGCGAAAGCGCTGAGCGTGGCCAACGTCATGATGGCGAAGAACGGCCCTGACACGCGCGCCGTGAACATGATCCCGCCAAAGATCAGGTAAAAGGCGGTTGGGACCACGAGCGCCAGAGTGATGCCTGTCGCGGTGTTCTGGAAGGGTTGCCACAGCTGTGGCAGGCTATCGAGACCGTTGTTCAGCATAAACGGAGGGATCGTGCCTTCGGCCTGCGTTTGCATCTGCATGGTCATGGCCATGCAATAGGCGCCCAAGCCGAAGGCAATGCCTTGGCCCATGTTCAGAATACCGCCGCTGCCCCAACAAAGACTGATCGACACAGCCAGCATTCCATAGACGCCGTAGATCGCCAACTGGTTCAGCAAGAATGCATCATCCGATATCAAGGGGACTGCGCCGAGAACCGCGAAGGCAGCGGCATAAAACAGCCATTGCAGGGTTTTGTTGTGATAGATGTTCTGGTTCATTTTTAGTTGTGCCTGTCAAAGATATCTTTGTTTCACTTACCGACGCTTGCCGCTTGCCGAGATCAGCCCCTGCGGGCGGAACCTCAGAAAGACGATGATCACGACAAAGATAAGGAACTGCGCGAAGGTACTGTTGGTGATCAGAGCAAAAATCGATTG
Organism: Roseobacter litoralis Och 149; assembly: GCF_000154785.2. Taxonomy (NCBI): domain Bacteria; kingdom Pseudomonadati; phylum Pseudomonadota; class Alphaproteobacteria; order Rhodobacterales; family Roseobacteraceae; genus Roseobacter; species Roseobacter litoralis. The sequence goes on along the minus strand of NC_015730.1, from coordinate 2,901,974 downwards.
CAGCTCGCCGATTGCAAAGCTGGAGATTGCGCTTCCCATCAACGCACCACCACCGGTGACAACTGTCAGGAACGCCTCAACGACATATCCCGCACCCATGGTCGGCAAGACGATGTTCAATGCCCCGAACAATGCGCCCGCCACGCCGGCAAGCCCGGCTCCAAGCGCGAATGTGAAGGAATAGACCTGGCCGGCATTGATGCCGAAGGAGGCCGCCATTTCCCTGTTCTGGGTCACCGCCCGGACCTTGATCCCGAAGTCTGTGCGATAGAAAATAAACCACACAGCAGCGGCAAGACCGAGTGCCATGAGAATGATGAAAATACGGAAGGCCCCAAGGCTCAGCCCGCCTGCTTCGACATTTGTGGACAGGAAGCTTGGGATTTGGACGTACTTCGGATCGCTCCCAAAGATCAGCCGAGTTCCCTGAATGAGCACCAGCGATACCCCCCACGTGGCCAGCAGTGTATCAAGGGGCCTGTCGTAGAGATATCTGATCAGCGATTTTTCGATCGCGAACCCGATGGCACCGACAACAAAAAAGGCGGCGGGAATACATAGGAAATAAGGGATGCCAACGAAGGTTTGCAGAGCGTAGACCGTGTAAGCGCCAAGCATGATGAATTCACCATGTGCCATATTGATCACCCCGGCGGTGCCGTAAATGATTGTCAGTCCAAGCGCCGCTACGAAAAAGATGCTCGCTATGCTCAGGCCGAGAATAAGCGAATTGGCAAACGCGATAGACGAGAAATCCATCTTGTAACCCCCATGGTGTCAAAACTGCAGTGAACGTAGTGTTGTGGCGGGCTGATCCCGCCACAACGGCGTTGTTTAGATCACGTCGACGCGCACCGATCCGTCAGGCGCGACCAGCCCGTTGGATTTGCACGAACCCGCATCTGGATAGATCGAGAATGGATCAGGTGCGACGTGCTCGTCGGCCTGCTTGACGATCTCAAAGCTGCCATCGGACTTGCAGCGGCCGATCTTGGGGACAAGCCAGGTGTTGAAGTTGTCTCCGTCGACCCATGTCTCGCCCTCTGGCGAGACATCCGCGCCGAGCTTTACGCCGGCGCAAGCTTCGCGCACACGGGCCGATGTGACTTCGTCAAACCCATGGTTCTCGATTGCTTTTTCCATGGCGGCCTTGAACACGTAAGCAGAATTATAAGTTTCGGCCATGTTGTAGTGGGTGGCACCGTTCTTGCCGTAGGGGCTGGACAGGAAACCGTCGACGAACTTTTCGTTCGTTGGGTTTTCCAAGGCTTGGAAGTAGGGCGCGGACAGGAAGTGGCCTGCGCCGAATTCTGCACCCATCGCCTTGGTTTCGATCTCACCCGTTGTCAGCGAGGCAATTGGCATGTCTTCTGCCGAGAAACCGGCCTGTTTGAACTGGCGGTGGAAGGCGATGTCCGACGCGCCCACGACCGTCGAGAATATGAAATCAGGCTGCGCTTCGCGGATCTTGTTCAGGACCGGGCCAAACTCGGAGTCGCCCAGCGGAATGTACTCTTCGCCCAGCAGTTCGCCGCCGGCATTTTTCAGCCATATCTTGGCGTTCTTATTGGATTCCTTTGGCCACACATAGTTGGAACCGACAAAGAAGACCTTCTTGCCAAAATTCTCGACCATATAGGGGATGAGGTCTTTGGAGTGCTGGTTTGCCAGCGGGCCCGTGCACACGGTGTTTTGCGTGCATTCAGCACCTTCATAGCATGTCGGATAGAACAGCAGGTTGTCGCGCTGCATAACGATGGGCAGGATCGCTTTTCGGCTTGCGGATGTGTAGCAGCCAAAGATCGAAATGACCTTGTCGCGCAGGATCAGTTCGCGTGCCTTTTCAGAATACACACTGAAATCCGACTTTGCGTCGATGATCACAGGTTCAATAGGAGATCCAGCAATGCCTCCCGCCGCGTTGATCTCGTCGATTGCATATTGCATGACCAGAGTAGAGTCTTCTTCAGGAACGGCTAATCCGCCGGTCAAAGAGAAAAGCACTCCGACTTTGATCGGCTCACCTTTGGTCAAGGTCGCGCCCCAAGCACCACGGGATTGCGGGATCCATATGCCCGGAGCTGCAAGTGCGCTCGCTACGGCCGAGTTTTTCAAAAAATTCCGTCTGCTAAGTTTCATTGGTCTTCCTTTCGTTGGATGTTCAGGTGATCCGCCGGTTTGGAATTCCGACGCGTTTCTCTCTATCTTTGGCTTCCGGCTTACTTTCGGGTCAAGTAATTTTAGGAAAAATTTATTCCTACTAGTATAATTTTGAATGCAAGAATTGGTGCCCCCGAGGACCAACTGATTTCTTGAAAGACTGATTAAAGAATTTGCGTTTTGTTAACCGGTTTGGACTGAAGCTGCGTGCATGCTGACGAGGCTCCTTTCTTCGAATGAGCTGATTCTCTTGATTGAGTGGTGAGGTGACGCCCAGACCGGCTGCGGAGCACTAAATGTCTTGCGACATTGCGTGCCCCGCAACGCGTGTTCCGGGCAGAAAAAAATGCGGTTCCGGGTCATCTGGTCATCCGCAGATAAAACGTGGAAAGCTTGTTTGGCAGGGTCGCGATATCGGTGATCTGCAAGCTGGTTTTGCGACCAAAGATCTCTTTGTGGCGCTGCCCCGTTTCGTTACCAAGCGCCACACAAATGGCGTCTATACCCTCAGAGCGTATCCGTTGAACCGCGCGGCGTGCATCCTCTACCAGATACTCGGGGTCGGTCATATCGATGTCCGAAGGCTCGCCATCGGTCACCAAAAGGACGATTTTGCGATGCCGTGAATACCCTTCCATACAGCCTGCCGCGTATCGGAGGGCGGCTCCGATGCGCGTGGAATACTCAGGCCGCAGACCGGACAGGGCCATGCCCGTCACCTCGTCCAAAGCGGTGTCGAATGTCTTCACCGGCACAACGCGCATATCGTGTCGTCCCGAAGAGCTGAATGCTGTGATGGCAAGGTCATCTCCCAGTTGGGACATCGTGCAGGCAAGTATCGCTGCGGCGTCGCGCTCCATGTCCAAAATAGTAAAGCCTGGCCCGGCCGGATCAGCGGTCGAGCGCGAAATATCCAACAACAGATGAACCGCAATCGATCTCGGAGGCGGTGAGATGCTTTCATAGACGCCGGGGTCTGGTTGGCGGTTCGATCTGAGTGCAATCACCGTGCCAATCGCCGCATCAAGGTCGAGGGTTTCGCCCTCGAGCTGTTGCTTGAGTTT